>NZ_CP015880.1:2800000-3100000 GCF_000697965.2 Ensifer adhaerens
GTTACCGCCTTCTACCGGTTCCAGGATCCGAGCGACAACACGATCGACTATTTCGACCAGGACGGCAAAAGCATCCGCCAGTTCCTGCTGCGCAATCCCGTGCCGAATGGCCATTTCCGTTCGGGCTTCGGCATGCGCCGGCACCCGATCCTCGGTTTCTCGCGCATGCACACCGGCGTCGACTGGGCAGCCCCGCGCGGCACACCGATCATCGCCGCCGGCGGCGGTGTCGTCGAAAAGGCCGGCTGGGATTCCGGCGGCTATGGCAATCAGACGCTGATCCGCCATGCCAACGGCTACGTGTCCTCCTACAACCACCAGAGCGCGATCGCCAAAAACGTCAAGGTGGGCAACAAGGTCGTCCAGGGCCAGGTGATCGGCTGGGTCGGAACGACCGGCCTTTCGACCGGACCGCACCTGCACTACGAGCTGATCGTCAACGGCAACAAGGTCGACCCCTTGCGCATCCGACTGCCCGGCGGCAAGTCGCTTTCGGGCGACGCGCTGGCGAAGTTCGAGAAGGAACGCGACCGCATCGACGAATTGCTGAACAAGGACGGCACGGGCGCAGAGGTCGCGAGCAACTAACCGCTCCCCTCCCCTGCTCGAAAATCGGCACAAACAGAAAGGCCGCCCCGAAGGGCGGCCTCTTGATTTGTGCGCTGCCGGACTTAGGCGGCTTCCTTGTCCGGCCCCGCCCCGCGCTTGAAGTTGAGGCGGTCCGAGCCCGAAAGCACCTTGACGGTCGAACCATCAGGGAACTCGCCCTGCAGGATCTTCTCGGCGAGCGGATCCTGCACGAACTTCTGGATCGCCCGCTTCAGCGGACGGGCACCATAGGCCGGGTCGTAGCCCTTGTCGGCCAGGAACGCGCGGGCATCGTCGTCGAGTTCCAGCGTGATCTTGCGCTCGGCAAGCAGCTTGCGCAGCCTTTCGAGCTGGATATCGACGATCGCCCCCATCTCCGACCGACGCAGCCGGTGGAACAGGATGATCTCGTCGACGCGGTTCAGGAACTCCGGCCGGAAGGCGGACTTCACCACCTCCATCACCTGGTCGCGAACCGCATCACTGTCCTCATTTTCGCCAAGCCCAACCAGATACTCCGCGCCGAGGTTGGAGGTCATGATGATCATCGTGTTGCGGAAGTCGACAGTGCGACCCTGACCATCGGTCAGGCGGCCGTCGTCGAGCACCTGCAGCAGCACGTTGAAGACATCCGGATGCGCCTTCTCGATCTCATCGAACAGCACGACCTGATAGGGCCGGCGCCGAACGGCTTCGGTCAACGCACCGCCTTCCTCATAGCCGACATAGCCCGGAGGCGCACCGATCAGCCTGGCGACGGAGTGCTTCTCCATATATTCCGACATGTCGACACGCAGCAACGCGGTCTCGTCGTCGAAGAGGAACCGGGCAAGCGCCTTGGTCAGCTCCGTCTTGCCGACGCCGGTCGGGCCCAGGAAGATGAACGAGCCGATCGGCCGGTTCGGATCCTGGAGACCCGCACGGGCACGCCGGACGGCACGGGAAACTGCCTGCACGGCGTCACCCTGGCCGACAACCCACTTCGCCAATTCGTCTTCCATGCGAAGCAGCTTGTCGCGTTCGCCTTCCAGCATCTTGTCGACCGGAATGCCCGTCCAGCGCGAAACGACATGCGCGATGTTGTCGGGGGTCACGACCTCCTGCACCATCGGGTTGGCATTGGCGTTCTCCTGGCTTTCGGCGTCCGAGAGCTCCTTTTCGAGCTTCGGAATGACACCGTAGGTCAGTTCGCCGGCACGCTGGAACTCGCCCTTGCGCTGGACGATCGCCAGTTCGTTGCGGGCTTCGTCGAGCTGCTTCTTGAGATCGGCGGCACGCCCGAGCTTCTGCTTTTCCGCCTGCCAGCGGGCCGTCAGCGCGGATGCCTGCTCTTCGAGCGAAGCAAGATCAAGTTCGAGCTTCTCGAGCCGATCCTTCGACGAGACATCGGTTTCCTTCTTCAGGGCCTCGCGCTCGATCTTCAGCTGGATGATGCGACGATCGAGCTCGTCGAGCTCCTCGGGCTTGGAATCCACCTGCATCCGCAGCCGCGAGGCGGCTTCGTCCATCAGGTCGATCGCCTTGTCCGGCAGGAACCGGTCGGTGATGTAGCGGTTCGAAAGGGTCGCGGCGGCAACCAGCGCCGAATCCGAAATCCGGACCTTGTGGTGCTGCTCGTACTTTTCCTTCAGACCGCGCAGGATCGAGATCGTGTCTTCGACCGTCGGCTCCTCGACCATGACCGGCTGGAAGCGACGGGCAAGGGCCGCGTCCTTTTCGACATGCTTGCGGTACTCGTCGAGCGTGGTCGCGCCAACGCAATGCAGTTCGCCGCGCGCAAGCGCCGGCTTCAACAGGTTGGAGGCGTCCATGGCGCCATCGGCCTTGCCGGCCCCGACCAGCGTGTGCATCTCGTCGATGAACAGGATGATCTCGCCGTTTTCGGCCTGCACCTCGTTGAGCACGGCCTTCAGCCGCTCCTCGAACTCGCCGCGGAACTTCGCACCGGCAATCAGCGCGCCCAGGTCGAGCGCCATCAGCCGCTTGTCCTTGAGGCTTTCCGGCACGTCACCATTGACGATGCGCAGTGCCAGGCCCTCGGCGATCGCGGTCTTGCCGACGCCGGGCTCACCGATCAGAACCGGATTGTTCTTGGTGCGGCGCGACAGCACCTGGATGGTGCGGCGGATCTCGTCGTCGCGGCCGATGACCGGGTCGAGCTTGCCTTCTCGCGCGTCGGCCGTCAGGTCGCGCGCGTATTTCTTCAGGCTGTCGAAGCCCTGTTCGGCAGTGGCGCTGTCGGCGGTGCGGCCCTTGCGGATGTCGTTGATCACCTGATTGAGCTTGGTCGGCGTGACGCCGGCCTTCTTCAGGATGTCAGCAGTGGCCGCAGAGCTTTCGATCGCCAGCGCCAGCAACAGGCGCTCGACGGTGACGAAGCTGTCGCCAGCCTTCTTGGCTGCGTCTTCGGCGCTCGAAAACACCCGCGCAAGCGGCTGCGACAGATAGACGGAACCGTTGCCGCCGGAAACCTTGGGAAGCTTTGCAAGCGCTACGTCATTGCCGGCGCGCGCTTCGCGGGCATCACCACCGGCCCGCTCGATCAGCGAGGCGGCCATGCCCTGGTCGTCATCGAGCAGTACCTTCAGCACATGCTCCGGCGTGAACTGCTGGTGTCCTTGCGCCAGCGCGTAGGTCTGCGCCGACTGCAGAAAACCGCGCACGCGCTCGGAATATTTTTCGATGTTCATACTCTACCTCCATAGCCCGGCAGGCCCATCATGGCACCCGTCGGTGTTTCAGGATCAGGCTCCCGCATTCGGCAAGCCTGTCAGTGGCGCGATCCCCGCTTTGCGTCGGATCAACGCGTCCGAAGCGAATATGGGGCAGCGATTTTGGAAATTAAAGAGCCTCCCGGCGCTCGTGAGACGGAAATCTGCAACCACGAGGCGGCCGCGCACCGAAAGGGTAACGCGGCCGCGGGATCGTCTATGCCGCGGGGGTCCGCTCGGCGAAGGACGCGCCGAATTCCTTCATCCGCCGCACATAGTAGGCCGGCTCGATCAGGACCTCCGGCAGATAGAGGCCCGGCGTCGGGGCGGCCCCTCCTTCAAGGCCGAGCATGCGCTCGACCGCAAGGGCGACGCCAAGCGCCGTCAGTGGGGCCTGGCCCTGAGGGTGCACGATCTCATAGCGACGGTCGACCAGTTCGCCGTGTTTGTCGCGGCCCTTGATATCGATGGCGATCTCCGTCGAGAACGGTTCGCCGCGCCGCCTGCTCGCGGACACGCTATAGGCAAGATCCAGGCGGATATCGCTGGCGTTGGTACGGGCCGAAAGCGCCATGACGTCGAAGGGCGAATAGGCGGTCGCTTCGAGTTCGACGCCGTCAACGCTTCTGAAGCGCGCCTTGGAATCCTCGCCGCCGGCCCAGTGGAACTTGCCATCCGCGACGGTCAAAGCGGCGGGCGCAAGGCCGGTGATGCGGTTGTAATCCGCAAGTGCTGCCGGCCCACCCATGTCCTCTTCGTCGAGCAAGACGCCGATGCGGATCGTGTCGATCGCCTCATAGGCTTTGGCAAAGTCGAGGATCGGGAAGATCGCGGCGCCGGCGAGCCAGTGGCTGGCGAGCAGGATCGGCGCACTGTCCGGCGCGTGGATATACTGCGCCATCTCCGGACCGACCTCGAAGGTGCCGCTCGATAGGCTGATATAGGGAATGCCGTGGCGCTGGGCGTAACGCATCGAACTCAGCTTTTCGTCTTTCAGGAAGATGACGACGGCGCTGAAGCGGGGCGCATCGCCAAGGCCGAGATCCGGGCGACTGAGGTCGACGCTGACCCCGACCGCGCCGCCAACCTCACGTGCGACCGCCTCGGCCCTGCCAAGATCGCGGCCACCGATCGCGATCGGCAGCGTCGGGTGCAGACGACGAATGATCCTTGCGGCCTGCGACCCGACGACACCGGAACCACCGACAATCAAAACGGGCAGAAACTTGCTCGACATCTTCCTATCTCCTAAACGAGAGGTAAGCGGCACCTACCGAACTTACCATTAGTAACTTACTATTGGTAAGTAAGATGCCGAATACCACTTTCAAGAGGCATGGGCCGACGCGAATAGAGGATTGTGATCGATGAGCCGGACGAAAGGCCGAAAGCTTGCGAAGCCCGAGCGGCGCGCCCAGCTGCTCGAGACCGCCAGGGAGATCCTGCGCGAACGGGGCGCCGACGCCCTGACGCTTGGCCATCTCGCCGAAAGCGCTGGCGTCAGCAAGCCGATCGCCTATGAACATTTCGGCACGCGCGAGGGGCTCTTGATCGCGCTCTCCCAGGAAATCGAAGACCGGCACACGGAAAAACTGAAGGTCGCGCTGAAGGGTGCATTAAATCGGCTCGAAGCGGTCGCCGATATCATCAGTTCCGTCTACATCAACTGTGCTGTCGAAAGCGGCGAGGAATGGCAGGCGATCTCCGGCGCGCTGCGCGGCAATGCGGACATGATCGCCACGCAGCAACAGCAGGCTGACGATTACGTCGCCATGATCAAGGCAGCCCTCTCTCCTTTCTCGGAAGTCCCCGAGGACGATCTGAGGCTTCGATGCACGGGTATCGCCGGCGCGGCCGAGGCGATCGGCCGCGAACTGATCCGCGGGCGCACAAACGAGACCGCTGCGAGCAGCAACCTAACTGCACTCATCATCGACAGTGCCAAAAGCTGACCAGTGCAACTGGCTGATCAGCGTTTGCCGTGCAAAGAAAAACCCGGCCGCGATGGGCCGGGTTTTTGATGCCTGCACCGGGCAGGCTGACTAAAGCGACTTCGCTTACTCGGAAGCAGCCAGAGCCGGCGCTTCCGGAGCGTCATCGCCTGACGGCTGAGCCTCGTCGGCAGCACCTTCCTGGGCGCTGCGGCGGGGACGGCGCGGACGCGGCGCGTTGCGGCGGCGCGTTGCGGCACGGCCGGAAGCGGCAGGAGCTTCTTCTTCCATCGCAACTTCGGCCGGCGTGCCTTCGATCACCGGCTGCGGGCCGGTACCGTCGATGACAACGGGCTGCGGCTCGGCAACAGGCGTTACGGCTGCGGCACCCGAAGCCGGCATGTCGTCGGCGTAGCCCTGATCCAGATCGTCCTGGTCCTGGTCGGCTGCGTCGTGGCCGCGGAAGTCCTGACGGTCGTCACGCTGGAAACGATCCTGCATCTGCGCCTGCGCGGCAGCAATGATGCGGTTGTAGTGTTCGGCGTGCTGCAGGTAATTTTCCGCCATGACCCGGTCGCCGGAGCTCTGGGCGTCGCGCGCAAGTGCAGAGTACTTCTCGGCGATGTGCTGGGCCGTACCGCGAATCTTCACATCCGGACCGGAGCTGTCGTAGGTCCGCGTCAGCGGATTCGAGCCCTTGCGGTTGTGATTGTTGTTGCTTCCATTGTTGTTGTTATTGTTGTTGTTATTTCGCCCGCGGCCGCGCTTGTTTTGCTGTCCTGGCCTCATAGTACATTCACCCGAATTCTCTTGATAATGATGATCATGTGGTTTCGTCTTCCGGCCGGATCCGCCCGACAGAGCACGCACCGTTGCGCTCGCACAATGGCGGCTTCGGCGCCGACTGACGTCAAATTAACAGGTACCCGCACAAGGCACGTGTTGAACCCTAGCAACTCTTTCTTGAGAGCAATCCCCGTGGCCAGGTCATACCGGAACGAATCTTAGGTCCATGACCTTCTGCCCAGTGCGCGGGCAAACTAGCCCGCTTCCTCTGGGATTCCAAGCCCTTTCTTTGCCTCTGCAAGAAAGAAGATGCGCCAGTGCAGCATTTTTTCAACGGTTTGTGTCGCGTTCGAAGATCAGGACGCGGTCATTGCCGCCGAGATCCTTCGCCTCTTCACGCAGACGGAATTTTTCGGCGTAAAACAACGCCGTTACCGCCTCTTTCTGGTCGAAACCGATTTCCAAGCCTATCACGCCGTTTGTCTCAAGATGATGACCAGCTTGAGAAGCGATGGCGCGATAGGCATCTAGCCCATCTTCTCCGCCATCAAGCGCTGCGGCCGGGTCGTGAAGTCTCACCTCCGGCTCAAGCTCTTCAACCACACTGGACCGGATATACGGCGGATTTGAGACGATAACGTCGTAACGACCGTCCACCTTTTCGTACCAGTTGCTGAGCAACGGCCGAAAGCGATCCGCAAGTCCGAGAGCGACGGCATTTGCCGTCGCCGTTGCCAGCGCGTCTCCGGATATATCGGTAGCCGTGCCCCTGGCTTCAAGAACCTCAGACAGAAGCGCGAGACAAATCGCGCCCGTGCCGGTCCCGAGATCCATGATCTCGCAACCTCCCTTTCGCGCGACCACCGCGCGCAGATAGGGGATCATGCGGTCGACCAAGGTCTCGGTGTCCGGGCGCGGCTCCAGGGTTTCCTTCGACAGCCTCAGCGGCAGACCGAAAAACTCGCGTTCACCGAGGATGCGATAGACCGGCTCGCGCGCCAGCCGGCGCGCAACCGCCGCCCGGATCCGCTGGGCATCCTCATCCGAAACCGGGTCCCTGCCCCGCGACACGACCGCGCTCAGCGACAGGTCGAGCAGGCCCGAGATCAGGTGCCGGACGTCGAGCGCCGCATGCTCGATGCCACCCGCCTGCAGGCGATCGCGACTTTCGGCAACCAGACTCGCGAGCGTCTCGGCCATCTCTTAGCCCCGCTGCTCGCCGAGCTGCGCCAGCTGGCTCGCCTGGTAGTCGGCAAGCAGCGCATCGACGACTTCGTCGATCTCGCCCATCATCATCCGGTCGAGCTTGTAGAGCGTCAGGTTGATGCGGTGGTCGGTAAGGCGTCCCTGCGGGAAATTGTAGGTGCGGATGCGTTCGGAGCGATCGCCCGATCCCACCTGGCTCTTGCGGTCGGCCGAGCGTTCGCTGTCGGCGCGCTGGCGCTCCATGTCGTAGAGGCGCGAGCGCAGCACCTGCATCGCTTTCGCACGGTTCTGGTGCTGCGACTTTTCCGAGCTGGTGACGACGAGCCCGGTCGGCAGGTGGGTGATGCGCACGGCCGAGTCCGTCGTGTTGACGTGCTGTCCGCCGGCGCCCGACGAGCGCATCGTGTCGATGCGGATATCCTCGGGCCGGATCTCGATATCGATGTCTTCGGCCTCGGGCAGCACTGCGACGGTTGCCGCCGAGGTGTGAATGCGACCGCTCGCCTCCGTCTCCGGCACGCGCTGTACGCGGTGCACACCAGACTCGAACTTCAGCCGCGCGAACACGCCGCGCCCGGAAACTGTAGCGATGATTTCCTTGAAACCGCCGGCTTCGCCTTCGCTCGACGACAGCACTTCGACCTTCCACCCCTTGCCCGCCGCATAACGCTCGTACATCCGGAACAGGTCGCCGGCAAACAGCGCCGCCTCGGAACCACCGGTTCCGGCGCGGATTTCAAGGATCGCGCTCTTTTCGTCGGCCGCATCCTTCGGCAGGAGCAGGATCTGGATCTCCTGTTCCAGCTGTTCGATCGCCTCGACGACCTCGGGCTTTTCCATTTCGGCGAGATCACGCATCTCGCGGTCGGTCGATTTGTCGGCGAGCATGGCGATGATGTCGGCAAGCTCCGCCGTCGCCTTTTCGTAGGCGCGGATCTTCGTCACCACCGGCTGCAGTTCGGAATACTCCGAGGCGAGCTTGACGTAGACGTCCGCGGCCGGGCCGGCGGACATGCGCGCCTCGATTTCACCGAACCGCCGTTCCAGTTCGCGCATCTTTTCAACGGGAAGCTTTGCCAAGTCTCACTCCAATGCGTCTCGCCCCGGCCGGATCAGCTCCGGACGAGGGTTGCGACGCGTCACTTCAATCTAAACCGGAATGCCGTTTTCCGCGGCGAAATCCACCAGCATCTGGCGAACGGGCGTCTGATCTCGCGTGTCGTCCAGTGCAGCGTTGAGCAGTGCGCCGAGCTTGGACGCGTCAAGCGCCAGAAGCATCGCCTTGATCGGTCCGACGGCCGTCGGCGACATCGACACCGAACGGAAGCCAAGACCCAGCAGCGCCATGGCCGAGAGCGGCTTGCTCGCCATCTCGCCGCAGAGCGTCACCGGCGTATCGTGCCGGTCGCCGGCGCGCACGATATCACGCAGGATCCTGAGGAACGGGCGCCCGAGCACGTCGAAACGATCGGACACGCGGGCATTGCCGCGGTCGACGGCCATCGCGAACTGGAAGAGGTCGTTGGAGCCGACCGAGACGAAGTCCACCTCGGTCATCAGCTCGTCGAGCTGCCAGAGCAGCGCCGGCACTTCCAGCATGGCGCCGAATTGCAGCTTGCGCGGCAACTGTTCGCCGAGCTTCGACTGCCGCTCGATTTCCTTCTGCAGGAGGTCGCGCGCGATCCTGAGTTCGGAGACCTCGGTGACCATCGGCAGCATCAGCTTGAGCTCGGCACCGGCCGCCGCCCGCAGCATCGCGCGGAGCTGGGTGCGCAGCAGACCCGGCCGGTCGAGCGAAAGCCGGATGGCGCGCCAGCCGAGCGCCGGGTTTTCCTCTTCCGCAGCGCGGAAATAGGGAACCACCTTGTCGCCGCCAATATCGAGTGTGCGGAAGGTTACGGGCTTGCCGCCCGTCTGCTTCAGCACGCTGCGGTAGAAGGCTTCCTGTTCCTCCGCCTTCGGCATGGTCGAGGCGATCATGAACTGGAGTTCGGTGCGGAAGAGGCCGATGCCTTCGGCACCCGCCTCGTTCAGATGCGGAAGGTCGACCAATAGGCCGGCATTCATCTGCAACGTGATACGCGTGCCGTCCCGGGTCAGCGGTTCGACGTCCTTCAGCGCGCGGAACTGTGCCTGACGCCGCGCCCGGAAGCGAACCTTTTCCTCATAGGCGCGCTGCAGGTCGGCGAGCGGCCGCAGATGCACCTTGGCGTCATCGCCATCGATGATGATCGCGTCGCGGTTTTCCGCAAGCGCCACGGCACCGGTCGCCTGGCCGATCACAGGAATGCCCATGGCGCGGGCAACGATCACCACGTGGCTGGTGACGGCACCCTCTTCGAGCACCAGGCCGCGCACATTTTCGCGCGGATAGTCGAGCAGCTCGGCAGCGCCCATGGCGCGCGCGACGATCACCGCATCGTTCGGGAAGTCGCTCGCCGAAAGCTTGGCGCCGTAGCCCGAGAGCTGGCGCAGCAAGCGGTTGGCGAGATCGTCAAAATCATGCATGCGCTCGCGCAGATAAGGGTCCGTCAGGCGGATCATGCGCGCTTTGGTTTCGCTCTGCACACGCTCGACGGCGGCTTCCGCCGTCAGGCCGTTGCGGATCGCTTCTTCGAGCTTGCGCACCCAGCCGCGGTCATGCGCGAACATGCGGTAGGTCTCGAGCACTGCCCGATGCTCGCCCTCCATCGACACCTCGCGGCGCGACAGCATGTCGTCGATCGAGATCCGCAGCGACCCGAGCGCCTCTGCAAGCCGCTGCAACTCCTGGTCGGTATCCTCGTTGAGAAGATTGGTGACGACGATCCTTGGTTCGTGCAGGACGACATAGCCAAGGCCGATGCCTTCGCCGTAGCTGTTGCCGTCGATCGAGACGGGACGCGAGAGATCGAGTTCGAGCCCTGGCTTGGTGATCTTCTTGAGCTCGCCGGTTGCCACCATCTCGGCGAGAACCATGGCGGTCGTTTCGAGCGCCTCGACCTCGTCCTCGCGATAGTTGCGCATCGCCTTGTTCTGGACGACGAGAACGCCGAGCGCGCGCCCTGTGCGCAGGATCGGCACGCCGAGGAAGGAATGATAGATCTCTTCGCCGGTCTCCGGCAGGTAGGTAAAGGCCGGGTGAGACTGGGCGTCGGACAGATTGAGCGGCCGGGCCGAAGCGGCGATGGTACCGACGAGGCCCTGCCCCATCTTCAACTGCGCCAGGTGAACGGCGGCCTTGTTCAGACCTTCGGTCGCATAGAGTTCGAGCACGCCGTCGGAGCGCAGCACGTAGACCGAACACACTTCCGCGACCATATTCTGCGCGATCTGGCGCACGATACGGTCAAGGCGCTCCTGCGGCTCCAGCGGTTCCGCCATCAACTCGCGCAACCGCTTGAGGAGAACGCGCGGACCTGCGGAAAGGTCTCTCATCGCGTGGGGTCTCCCGAAATAGAGGGGACGGCAGCAAAGGGGATGCGCGGCCAAGTCGCCGCGAATCCCAAATCGGTCGTCTGTCGATTAACTCTTATCGAGACCGTAAGCGGAATGCAAAGTGCGAACCGCCAATTCCGCATAGGGTCCATCGATCAGGATCGAAATCTTGATCTCGGAAGTGGTGATCGCCTTGATGTTGATGCCCTTGTCGGCAAGCGCACGGAAGGCCGACGCTGCAACACCGGCGTGGCTGCGCATGCCGATACCGATGACCGACACCTTGACGAGGCCGGCTTCGGACTGGACAACGTCGTAACCGATCTTGTCCTTGTTGTCGCCGAGCACCTTCAGTGCCTTGTCGACATCGCCGGAGGGAACCGTGAAGGTCATGTCGGTTTTCGAACCGTCCTCGGAGATGTTCTGGACAATCATATCGACGTTGATATGGGCTTCAGCCAGCGGGCCGAAAATCGCGGCGGAGACGCCCGGCCGGTCGGCGAGACGGCGCAGCGAAATCTGGGCTTCATCCTTGGCATAGGCAATGCCGGTTACGACTTCCTGTTCCACGATCTCATCCTCATCACAAATCAGCGTACCGGGCGGATTGAGAAGGTCACCCATGCCCGGCGCATCGGGATCTTCGAAAGACGAACGCACGAAGGTGCGGACCTTGTGCACCATGGCAAGCTCCACCGAGCGCACCTGCAGCACCTTGGCGCCGAGCGATGCCATTTCCAGCATTTCCTCGAACGCGATCTTCTTCAGACGCCGCGCCTTCGGCTCGATGCGCGGGTCGGTGGTGTAGACGCCATCGACGTCGGTGTAGATGTCGCAACGGTCGGCCTTGACGCCGGCGGCGATCGCAACCGCCGAGGTGTCGGAGCCGCCGCGGCCGAGCGTGGCGACGCGGTTGTCGGGCCCAAGCCCCTGGAAGCCGGCGATGACGGCGACCTGGCCCTCGCCCATGCGGCGGATGAGCTCGGCACCGTCGATGTCAAGAATGCGGGCAGCGCCGTGGGCGTTGTCGGTGCGGATCGGGACCTGCCAGCCCTGCCACGAGCGGGCGTTGATGCCCATCGACTGCAGCGCGATGGCGAGAAGACCGGAGGTCACCTGTTCGCCGGACGCGACGATCGCGTCGTATTCGCGCGCATCGTAGAAGGGCGAGTTGGCGCCGGTTGCCTTCGGCATGTTCTGCACCCAGCCGACCAGCTCATTGGTCTTGCCGGACATCGCGGAAACGACGACGGCAACTTCGTGGCCGGCATCGACCTCGCGTTTCACATGGCGGGCAACATTGTGGATGCGTTCCAAATCAGCGACGGACGTCCCGCCGAATTTCATCACGATGCGTGCCATGTGCCTCTACCGGTACCCAAATTGCGCGCGCTTGCGCGCGTGACAGGAAAGCCCCCGCCGGCGCCCGACGGTCAAAAAGCTTGGGAGACTTCTCGCACATCGGCAGTCACCGCTACGGGGAGCGGAAAGTCGCGGCGTCTCTTAGCGGATCAGGGGCCTGCGCGCAATGGCAGGGCGGCAGGAATAAGGCTCCATACGCACGGTGGGGAAACGTGCGCGGTCGCGGTTTGCGCCACTTGAAATTGCGGCAGCGCCGGCTAGGCTGCCAACGGACGCTTGAGGGGGCAGACATGCAAGCACATCGCATACCCGCAACCGCACGAATGATGGCCCGCTGTGCCGTCGCGCTTTCCGTGACGCTCTTGTGTTCGACACCGTCGAACGCCGCCGATTTCGACCAGGCACGCATGGCGCCGCAAGGCGACTGGACGGTGATCGTCAGCCCCTATGTCTGGGCGGCGAGCCTCAAGGGGGACGCATCGCTTGCGGGCTTCGACACCGATGTCGACGTGCCCTTCAAAGACACGCTCGACCATCTCGACCTGGCGCTGATGGGCAACATCGAGCTGACCAACGGCCAATGGGGTGTCTATTTCGACGGCCAATACGTCCGTACCAGCCAGGATGAGGAGCTGCTCAGCCATGAGATCGGCCTCGACATCAAGATGACGACGCTGGCCTTCGGCGCGTTCTATCAGGTCTATGAGCAGGAACTCGGCGGCAACACCGTCTTCGGCAAGCCCCGGACGCTGTCGATCGAGCCGACGATCGGTCTGCGCTGGACGAAGCTCGAGGCGGACGTGTCCGTGGCCGGCTTCAACACGAGCAAGAGCGCCGACTGGACCGACCCCTTCGTCGGCCTGCGGCTCAACGCCGATCTCAGCGAGCGCTGGAACCTCGTCGCCGAGGCCGATGTCGGCGGCTTCGATGTCGGCTCAAAGCTCAGCGTCAACGCCCAGGCCTATCTCGGATACCGAACCGAAATGCTTGGCCAGCCGACAATTTTGCGCGCCGGGTACCGGTTGCTCTATCAGGATTACGAAAGCGACGACTTCACGGGCGCGAACAAGTTCCGCTGGGACGTGAGCCAGCACGGCCCGGTGATCGGGTTTTCCATGTTGTTTTAGAACCTGGGCCTGCTTCAACGCTCAAGGACCGACTGGCGGATACCCAGCATACGCTTTGCCCGCGAAGGAGAATGGTATGACGTTCATCGTAAAGCCGGCCGTCCGATCGGTCACATCCGCGCTTGCCGCCCTTCTCATGCTCGGTCAGACGACGGCGGAAGCCTGCACCCGCCTCGTCTATCTCGGCCCCGATGACAATATCATCACTGCCCGATCGATGGACTGGAAGAGCGACGTCGCGACCAACCTCTGGGTCCTGCCGCGCGGCATCGAGCGCAACGGTCAGGCAGGGCCGAACTCGTTCAAATGGACGGCGAAGTATGGAAGCGTCGTGGCCACCGGCTATGATGTCTCGACCACCGACGGCGTCAACGAGGCCGGCCTCAATGCCAATCTCCTGTGGCTGGTCGAATCCGAGTACCCTGACTTCAACGATAAATCGAAGCCGGGCCTGACGATCGCCGCCTGGGCGCAATATGTGCTCGACAGCTTCGCCACTGTCGAGGACGCGGTGAAGGCGCTTGAGAAAGAACCGTTCACGATCGTCACCGACAACGTACCGGGTGAGAACCGGCTGACGACGCTGCACCTTTCGATCTCGGACAAGACCGGCGACAGCGCAATCGTCGAGTATATCGGCGGCAAGCAGGTGATCCATCACGGTCGCCCGTATCAGGTGATGACCAATTCGCCTGTCTTCGACCAGCAACTGGCCCTGAACGCCTACTGGAAGCAGATCGGCGGCACCGTGATGCTGCCGGGCACGAACCGCGCGGCCGATCGTTTCGCGCGCGCCTCGTTCTACGTCAACGCCATTCCGAAGGACGAGAACCCCGACCGTGCGCTGGCCAGCGTCTTCAGCGTCATTCGCAATGTCTCGGTTCCCTATGGGCTCAACACGCCGGAGGAACCGAACATTTCCTCGACCCGCTGGCGCACCGTGGTCGATCACAAGCGCAAGCTCTATTTCTTCGAGTCGGCGCTGACCCCGAACACCTTCTGGGTCGACCTGAAGAAGATCGATTTTACCAAGGAGACCGGCAAGGTGATGAAGCTCGATCTCGGCGAAAACCAGGATCACACCTATTCGGGCGACGCGACCGGCGACTTCAAGCAGGCCGAACCGTTCAAGTTCCTCGGGTTGCAGATGTGAGCACACCGGCTCGGGGCCGGCGCGAAGCCATTGAAAATTGCGCGCGACGGTGTTATTGACGCTGCCGTAAGTTCAAATTCGAGAAAGGGGGGCTGCACGTGATGACATTTTTCCGGCACCACCGCCAGCGTGGCCCCGTCCAAGCCCTGCAGATGCGTTTGCAGGGCTGACCAGACATCCTTTCGCGAAGATCGCGAGCCTATCCCTGGTCTGCCCAGAGTGATGCAGTGCGGAACCGTTTCGGTTTGAACGCCTGCATCGTCTTCCAATACCGAGTAGATGCGGCCCGAGCACAGCATGTCTGTGCTGCGGGCTCGACCATCCGAAACCCCGGCCTGAAGTGCCGCCCCGGATGATCCGCCGTCGCTCGTGCAGTCCAGAGAACGACCATGGCCTTGATCAATATCCGCAACCTCGGCGTCAGCCTGAGCGCACCGCTTTTCTCCAGTCTTAGCCTGTCCGTCGCATCCGGTGATCGTATCGGCATCGTCGCTGCCAACGGCCGCGGCAAGTCGACCCTGCTGAGATCAATCGCCGGCAGCTTTGATCCGACCGCCGGCGAAATCACCCGCTCGCGCGGGCTGACGGTCGGTCACGTCGAGCAGAACGTGCCTGCGTCGCTTTTACCTCTCTCCTTCCACGACGCCGTTCTTTCGGCCCTCCCGGCCGACCAGGCGGAAAACGAAAGCTGGCGCGTCGATATCGTGCTCGATTCCCTCGATGTGCCGGAGGTTCTGCGGACTCGCGCCGTCTCGGAGTTGAGCGGCGGCTGGCAGCGGCTGATGCTGCTTGCCCGCGTCTGGGTCAGCGAGCCAGACGCGCTGCTGCTGGACGAGCCGACCAACCATCTCGATCTCGCCAAGATCGCCCGGCTGGAGGCCTGGCTGAATGCGCTGCCACGCGACGTGCCGGTGCTGGTTGCCAGCCACGACCGCGCCTTCCTGGACGCAACCACCAACCGCACGCTGTTCCTGAGGCCAGAGCAATCGCCGATCTTCGCGCTCCCCTATTCGCGGGCGCGCGCCGCTCTCGATGAGGTGGACGCATCGGAGGAGCGGCGTTACCAGCGCGACATGAAGGTGGCGCAGCAACTGCGTCGCCAGGCCGCCAAGCTCAACAATATCGGCATCAACTCCGGCAGCGACCTGCTCACGATAAAGACGAAGCAACTGAAGCAGCGCGCAGAACGGCTGGAGGATGCGGCAAAGCCCGCGCATCAGGAACGTTCCGCCGGCGCGATCCGGCTCGCCAATCGAGGCACCCATGCCAAGATCCTGGTGACGCTCGACGACGTCCAGGTCGAAACGCCCGACGGCACCCCGCTTTTCCGCACCGGCAAGCGCTGGATCTGCCAGGGCGACCGCATCGTGCTGCTCGGCGAAAACGGCGCCGGCAAGACCCGGCTCGTCAACCTGATCCGCACGGCGATCGAGGAGCCCTCCCGCGCGCCGGAGACGCTGAAGGCAACACCCTCGCTGGTGCTCGGCTACAGCGACCAGGCGCTTGCCGGCCTGTCGGACGAGGAGACGCCGCTTGCCGCGCTGTCCCGCCGCTTCTCGCTCGGCGACCAGCGCGCCCGTAGCCTGCTCGTCGGTGTCGGCGTCGGCATCGACATGCAGGAAAAGGCGATCGGCCGGCTGTCGGGCGGCCAGAAGGCGCGTCTTGCCATGCTGGTGCTGCGCTTGAAAGAGCCCAATTTCTACCTGCTCGACGAACCGACCAACCACCTGGACATCGAGGGCCAGGAAGCGCTCGAAACGGAGCTGTTGAGAAACGAGACGAGCTGCCTGCTCGTCTCCCACGACCGCAGCTTCGTGCGCAATGTCGGCGACCGCTTCTGGCTGATCGAGAAGCGCCGCCTCGTCGAGGTCGAGGACCCGGAGGACTTCTTCGCCTCGGCGGCGGCAGGCGACGTCGGCTGACATAAAGCGCAATCATCGCAAGTGTGACGCCCGCAACAAGCGGGCGTCACAAATGCCAACATCATCAGGCGGGCGGCCGCGCAATCAGGCATGCGACCTCGCTGCTGTCAAAAATCTGCGCCGACAGTGCCTCGACCTGCCAGCTCTGGCGAAGGGCCGCCGCCGCGAGCCGCGCCAACGTCGTCCGCCCCCGTGGACGGCTCGTCATGGAAAAGAAAAAGACGTCCCTCAGGCTTCAACAGCTGCGCCAGCGCCGCAAACTCTCGAGCGGGATCGCCCCGCGTGAACACGCCGACGCGCATGGCGAACGCCTTGTCGAAGCGACGGCCACCGAGATCGAACGAGCGAAGCTCCGCAACCCGCAAGGTCGCCCGGCCTGCAGCAACATGTTCAGCATTTCTGCGTGCTGCCGCCGCGATCATCACAGCCGAGCGGTCGATGGCGACAATCTCCCCTTCGCCGAGCCGATCGCAAACCTTCGTCACGGCAATGCCATGGCCGCAACCGACTTCGAGCAGATGATCGGACGGCTGCGGCGCGATGACGCCGACCGCCCAGTCGATCCTGTTCAAGCCCATGTGGATTCCTCCCCTCGCCAGCGCAGAAACTAGCACGCGGAAGAGCCGCAGCACCAACCAATCCGATGCAAAAATAAAACCACTTGCAAAACCATATCAGATTTGCCACCCTTTCCGTGACAGGCATGCCGCAACGGGAGAGATACAATGCGCAAGGTCATCATGTGGGACATGGTTAGCGTCGACGGCTTCTTCGAAGCACCGGGGCACGACATCGAGTGGTTCGTCTTCGAGGACGAGCTCGCCGCCTATATCGGCGAAACGCAGCTCGAGGCCGACACCCTGCTTTTCGGCCGCGTGACCTATGAAATGATGGCGGGCTACTGGCCATCCGCTGAAGGCGACATCGCGACCTTCATGAACGGCGTCGAGAAATTCGTCTTCTCGCGCACGCTGACCTCCGCCGATTGGGCGGGGACGACGCTCGTGACCGGCGACGCCGCAAGCGAAGTCGAACGACTGAAGGCGCTGGATGGCGGCACGATCTTCGTTTTCGGCAGCGCCGACTTCGCGAGCGAACTGATCGAGAAGGGCCTCGTCGACGAATACCGCCTCGGCATCAATCCGGTGCTGCTCGGCGAGGGTATGCCGCTGTTCAAACCAGGGCTGAAGCGGACGAAACTCAAACTGACCCACACACGCCCTCTGACGTCCGGCGTGGTTATCCTGCACTACCAGCCAGAAGCGGACGCCTAGCAGGGCGGGCGCCACGCACGCGTGTGCGCCGATCTGGCCCAGCGCCGCCTCTTGACTTCCTTGTCCGATCGTCCGACTTCACTGCTGCACAAGTCCCTAAATCGGGATCGATTTAAGGATAGAATTTTGCAGCACTTTAAAGTGCTACAGCGTCCTTAGCGCGCCTTGAAAGACGCGCGGCGCTGTCGGGACGATGCAAGGAGACGGCGACATGAGCGAGACCGCACGCACGACGATCGACCAGAGCGAGGTTGACCGCTTTTCCGCCATGGCCGCGGAGTGGTGGGATCCGACCGGCAAGTTCCGGCCGCTGCACAAGTTCAATCCCGTTCGCCTCGCCTATATCCGGGACAAGGTGGCCGGGCATTTCGGCCGTGATCCCAGGAGCCCGCAGCCGCTCAAAGGTCTGCGCCTGCTCGATATCGGTTGCGGTGGCGGCCTCCTGTCGGAGCCGATGGCACGCATGGGCGCCGATGTTCTCGGCGCCGACGCCTCCGAAAAGAACATCGGCATCGCCAAGACGCACGCGGCCGGAAGCGGTGTGGCGGTCGACTATCGCGCCGTGACCGCCGAAGCCCTTGCCGAAGCCGGCGAGAGCTTCGACATCGTGCTCAACATGGAAGTGGTCGAGCATGTCGCCGATGTCGATTTCTTCATGACCACCTGCGCCCATATGGTTCGCCCCGGCGGTCTGATGTTCGTCGCCACGATCAACCGCACCATGAAGGCAGCGGCGCTTGCCATCTTCGCAGCCGAGAACGTGTTGCGCTGGCTGCCGCGCGGTACGCACCAGTATGAAAAACTGGTGCGCCCGGAGGAACTGGAAAAGCCGCTCGTGGCCAACGGCCTCGAAGTGACCGAGCGGACCGGCGTCTTCTTCAATCCGCTTTCCAATCAGTGGAACCTGTCCAAGGACATGGACGTCAACTACATGATCGTCGCCAAGCGGCCGCTATGAGCAACTGTCGGCGGTCTCAGCCAGCCTGCCGACGCTCCTGCCACTCGCGCTTCAACAGCGCATAGACGTATTCGTCGCCCCAGACATCGTTGAACCGGTCGTTCTCGATCAGATGCGCTTCGCGGCGCATGCCGAGACGCTCGACGACGCCGACGGATCCCTTGTTGAGGGCATCGAGCCGGGCAAAGATCCGGTGAAACTTCAGCGTCGAAAAGCCGAGATCAAGCAACGCCCGCATCGCTTCCGTAGCGTAGCCCTTGCCGGCAAAGTCGGGATTGAAGATGTAGCCGGTCTCCGCCTGTTCCGCCGCACTGCTTGCGAGCTTCAGCAGGACCTCGCCGATCAGTACACCATCCTCGCGGCGCTCGACGGCAAACACCGCGACGTCCCCATCGTCAACGAGCTTTGGCGCCGAAGCCTTGGCGAATTTTGTCCGCGCTGCCGTTTCGTCGAGCGGGTCCTGATAGAGATAATGGTAGACCTCCGGCAGGCGGTGATAGGCAAAGAATGCCGGAAAATCGCCAGGCGCGAAGGGCCGGATAACGAGGCGATCAGTGGAAATGTGAACATCGGACAATGCCATTGGCTGGAAAACTCCCATTGCAAAGCTGCGAGATGGGAGCCAAGGCATTGTATTTAAAGGGTGAGAACCAAAGTTTAGACGCGCAGATGCGAAAGTGCCCCGCGTCAGTTGACCTCGTCGGGCAAGATCGGCAGCGGCGCGACCGCGATCCCTTCTTCGAGCAACGCCACGGCCTCTTCCGCCGTCGCCTTGCCGATCAGCCCGCGCTCTTCCGCCTCGCCGTAGTGGATCTTGCGGGCTTCCTCGGGAAAGCGCTCGCCGACATCCTCGGCGTTCTCGCGTACGGACTTCACCAGCTCGCGGATCTTGGCGACCGTTTCCTTCTGCGCCTGGTCCATGATCACCGCCCGCGTCGCCTCCTTCTTGCGCGCGGTCGCGACCGAGGGCGCCATCAGTTGCTTGGCAACGGATGTCGAGTTGCAGCTCGGACAGGAGACCAGTTTGCGCTCGACCTGGCGGTCGAAATCGTCACTCGACGAGAACCAACCCTCGAAATCGTGGCCGTTGTCGCAGGAAAGGGTGTAGCGGATCAAGCGGCAACGCCTCCCTTCCCGGTCGGCGCCACTTCATCGAGCACGAAGCTACGGGCATTCTTCAAGTTCGGTATCTTGGCACGCGCCGCATGCACGGCGGCGACATCGATGTCGGCAAGCACAACCGCCTCGCCCGTAGGGCCAGCCGAAGCGAGCACGCGCCCCCAGGGATCAACGATCATAGAATGGCCGAACGTCTCACGCCCATCCTCATGCGTGCCCCCTTGCGCGGCGGCAATGACGAAGAGGCCGTTCTCGATCGCGCGGGCGCGAAGCAGGATTTCCCAGTGCGCCTCGCCCGTCTGCCGTGTGAAGGCGGCGGGCACCGACATGATCTCGGCGCCGGCAACGGCCTGCTGCCGGAAAAGCTCCGGGAAGCGCACGTCGTAGCAAATGGAAAAGCCAAGTTTGCCGAAATCGAGTTCGGCCAGGCGTGCAATGCTGCCCGGCTGATAGGCGGCACTTTCCCGCCAGCTCTCGCCGTTGTCGAGATCGACGTCGAACATATGGATCTTGTCATAGTCACAGATCTTTTGGCCATTCGGGCCAAACAGCAGGCCGCGATTGGCGATCTTACCGTCGGCAAGCGCGATCGGCGTCGAGCCGACATGGAGGTAGACGCCAAGTTCGCCGGCAAGCTGAGCCGCCGCCGCGGCAATAAGATCGTTGGCCTCGTCCTTCAGGATCGCGCGCAGCGCCGCCCGGTCCCGCTGCAGCGCCCCGGTCATTTCCGGAGTCTGGATATAGGTCGCACCCTGGGCTGCCGCTTCACGCGCGAGCCGCACCATCGTCTCCGCATTCTTGCGCGGATCGACGCCGGAACACATCTGAATGGCTGCGGCCTTGAAAGTCATCACGTCCAACTCCTAAGCGCTCACCGCTGATAAACGGGACGTCGCCTCATGCAAGGGTACGGTGCCTCAGGCAGCCAGCATCGCGTCGAGTTTGCCGGCGCGTTCCAGCGCGTGCAGGTCGTCGCAGCCACCGACATGAATGTCGTTGATGAAGATCTGCGGGAACGTCGTCCCACCGTGCGACTTGTCGATCATCACCTGCCGAACGTTCGGATCATAGGTGGCATCGTGCTCGAGGAAGGAAACGCCCTTGGTTTCCAGGAGTTTCTTTGCGGCCGAGCAATAGCCGCAGAACTGACGCGTATAAATGACCACCGAAGCCATGATCCTGAACCGCTCCTTTGCCGGCGACCGTGCCGGACATCTGATTGTCATATAAGACCGGATACGGCTCTTGCAAAGGTCAAAACCGTGACCGACCCGGCTCCCGCCCGCTTCAGCGCACGGGTCGCTGCGGCAACGGTTGCGCCGGTCGTATATACATCGTCGACGAGAACCACGCTTTTCCCACTGAGACCCGCCCTGCCGCTTTCCGAGACGGCGAAGGCGCCGCGGACGTTCTCCTCGCGGGCGCGCAATCCCAAGCGTACCTGCGGGCTCGTGCGCCGGATGCGCCTCAAGATGTCGGGCTGATACGGACGACCGGAGAGCTGCGCAATGGCTCGCGCCAATTCCGCCGACTGGTTGAACCGCCGCTTCCACAGCCGGAAGGCATGCAGCGGCACGGGGATGATCGCGTCGGCGGAAGCGACGGCACCGTCGCTCGCCCGGATCATCCATGTCGCCATCATCGGCGCGAGATCCGTGCGGTCGCGATATTTCAGCCCGTGGACCAGATCGCGGGCAACGCCTTCATGGATCGCCACCGACCTTAACCGATCGAATGCAGGCGGGTTGGCGATCGCCTCCGGTGACACCGCTCCGGCGCCGTGATCGACCGAAAACGGCATGCCGAGAATATCGCAATAGGGCCGCTCGATCAGCGGCAGCGTCGCCCAGCAGGAGGCGCAGACCGCGCGATGATCGCCGACCAGCCGGCCGCAACCGCAACAGACAGGCGGAAAGACGAGATCGACGAGCCCCAGTCCGAATCGTCTCAGCATGCCCGCGCGCCACGCCTGCGGAATACGCAACCTCTCCCATGCCATGCGGTTGACTTTGTGCCTCCGAAGGTCTCTTTGCTGCCCATCGCGGAGAGACTATCGTGGAAAAAATCTTTGACCAGAGCCTCGTCGAGGCGCACCGGGCAAGGGCGCTCAGAAACGCCGATCCGAAGGCCGGTTTCCTTCTCGACATCGTTGCCGAAGAGCTCGCCGAGCGTGTCGGCGTGGTCGAGCGTCATTTTGATCGCGCACTCGAACTTCACGGCTATACCGGTGAAACGGCCCGCCAACTGATGGCGACCGGCAAGATCGACGCCATCGAGCGCATCGAGACCGACGCCCGCTTCAGCTCGACCGAGGCGCCGGTGACGATCGCCTCGCTCGAGGAAGTTCCGGCCGAACCGGAAAGCGTCAACCTGATCGTCTCGCCGCTGTCCCTGCATCTGACCAACGATACACCGGGCGCCTTCATCCAGGTGCGGCGGGCGCTGAAGCCCGATGGGTTGTTCCTCGCCGCCATCCCGGGCAGCGGCACGCTGCAGGAGCTGCGCGAAGCGCTGCTGGCTGCAGAGGCCGAATTGACCGGCGGCGCCAGCCCGCGCGTCATTCCCTTCGCCGATGTCCGTGACGTCGGCGCTCTGCTCCAACGCGCCGGCTTCGCTCTGCCGGTCACCGACACGGAAACCTACACGGTGCGCTATGATTCGCTGTTCGCGCTGATCCGCGACCTGCGCGCCATGGGCATGACCAGCCCGCTTTCGGCGCGCAGCCGCACGCCCGTTTCCAGGCGGTTCTTCCTCAGGGCTGCGGAAATTTACGCGGAGCGCTTCTCCGATCCGGACGGCCGCGTTCGCGCTACCTTCTCCATCATCTATCTGTCCGGCTGGGCGCCGCACGAAAGCCAGCAGAAGCCGCTGAAGCCGGGTTCAGCAAAGCAACGGCTTTCGGCAGCGCTTGGCACGAAGGAGCAGCCGCTGTAGGGCGGCATCCACCCCAGATCCGGTCTTAGTGCTTATGCGCTCGGGAACGCTGCGGCGAGCGAGTCGTAGACGTAGGTCAGGGCGTTGCCGATCTGGTTGGCCCCGAAGATTAAGCTGAGGGAGACGAGGGCGGCGATCAGCGCATACTCGATGGCGATGCCGCCGTCCGTGCCACCAAACAAGCGTCTAAGCGTTTCCATGCGTCCCCAGCCAGATTTGTGTTCAATCCGAATCGGACGCCAGCGCCAAACGGGCCGATGGCGTTCGCCTCAGCAGCCGCTCTTGCGGCCGTCGGCATCGATAATGCAAACCGCTCCGGGCATTTCCTGAAGGACGCTGCGCCGAACCGTGTAGCGCTTGGTGGTCCCCTTCGAAGGGATGGAGCCGGTGGAAATGTTGTCGTAATCGACGGGCGTGTTCGCCATGATGCGCTTGTCGGTCTTGGATGACAGCATGGGCGTCAGGATCAGTGTCAGCGCGATCACCGCCGTTCCGAACAACAGCGACAGATTGAGCACACCTGTCCGGCGGGACTGATTATTCATCAGATCCTTTTCCTGAACCGTGTTCCAGAAATCGTCGTCCACCATCCCAGCCTCACAAACGCGCAAAATACGGCGAACGCAAGCGCCCTTCCCAAGCTTGGTTCCACCGCACTGCCTGAAATCGATACGCCGTTGCCAACGATACGTACCAAAACTGAATTGGAGCTATCTTTGCGCCAGGGAGATAAACGATCGATTAATAATCAATCAGATTTCGGGTAGGTTCAGAGCAAATCCATAATAAACGGGATAAGCGGTTCGTCTGCCGGCGGCATCGGAAAATCGCGCAGGGCCTTTGGCCGGACCCACTTGATCGCCTGGCCTTCCCGCCCGATCGCAACCCCTTCATAGCGGCGGCAGACATAGAGCGGCATCAGCAGATGGAAGTCGTCATAGGTGTGGCTGGCGAAGGTGAGCGGCGCCAGGCATGCGACCTTGGTGCGGATGCCGAGTTCTTCCTCAAGCTCGCGGATCAGGGTTTCCTCCGGCGTCTCGCCGGCTTCAACCTTGCCGCCCGGAAACTCCCATAGGCCGGCAAGCGATTTCCCCTCCGGTCGCTGCGCGAGCAGGATACGACCATCGGAATCGACAAGCGCGCAGGCCGCGACAAGCACGATCTTCTTTCCGTTGGCATCCATGGCCTCAAGCTCCCGGCGTTCGATAGATGTAGCTGTAAACCTCGGAGAAACCGGCGCCGCGATAAAGCGCCATAGCCGAGCTGTTATCCGCTTCCACCTGCAGCCAGGCCTTCTTGGCTCCGCGCAGACGCGCCCAGCGCAGGCAGACGTCGAGCATCGCCTTGCCGACGCCCCGGCCACGGACCCGCTCGTCCACGGCAAACTGCATGATGCCGGCAAGATCGTTGTCCTGGACGACGAGCGCCACGGCCGTCGGCCCCATCTCGGCATCCTCGAACAGGAAGAGGCCACTCTCCGGCTTGATCGCGTTGATGATTTCGGCCAGCGCCGCCTTGCGCTTCGGATCGCTCTTCGCAATCCCGATGCACGCATCGACGAACCGGCCGACATCCTTGATCGGCAGATGATCGATGCCGTCACCGAACTCGCGCTCGACCAGGTCGACGCTCATGACCAGGCTGCGGCTGAACGCATTCCAGCCCTCGGCATCCATATGGGCGACAAGCTGCGGCGGCGTCAGCGGCGTCTGGCGCACAGTCAGCGGCCGGCCGTAGTCGGCAAAGCGCCGGGCAGCCTTTTCGAGACGGACCGGGATGTCGCGATAGTCGGACGGATCAAGCGGATTGACGGAATTCAGCCGCTTGGAATCATGGCCTGCATTGAGCCGGATCAGCCAGCTGCCATCATATTGTACGGACGCTGCCGGCCAGGCGCGGAAACCCACGGCCTCGAGACGGCGCACGTTCGGAAGATCCACCATTGCCACTTCCCCAGCTTCGGCCTGTGCCTTGCCCGCCACGTGCCGAATATCATTCGATGTCATCTTGCTACCTCTGCACGGTCTGGCGCGCCAGGCCGCTCACCATCACATAACCGGCGCCTCAGCTCCGGTAGTCGCCGTTGATCTCGACATATTCCTTCGTCAGGTCGCAGGTATAGACAGTGGCCCGACCGGAACCGAGGCCGATTTCGACGCGGATCGTGATGTCCTCTTCCTTCATCACGGCCGTGGCCGCAGCTTCAGAATAGGTGGGATCGCGCTCCCCCTCGACGGCGACGCGCACGTCGCCGAACCAGATCGCCAGCCGGTCGCGCTCGGCCATTTCTCCGGACTTGCCGACGGCCATGACCACGCGGCCCCAGTTGGCGTCTTCACCGGCGACCGCCGTCTTGACGAGCGGCGAATTGGCGATCGAAAGCGCGATGCGCTTGGCGGCCGCATCATTCTCGGCGCCTTCGACAGTCACCTCGACCATCTTGCGAGCGCCTTCGCCGTCGCGCACGACCTGGAGCGCGAGATCGCGCAAAAGGTCGTTCAGTGCGGCGCGGAAGGCATTAAGACGCGGGTCGGCCGCATCGGAGATTGCCGGCTGGCCGTCGGCCGATGCCGCGCCCGTAGCGAACAGCATCAGCGTATCGGACGTCGAAGTGTCGCTGTCGACCGTGACCGAGTTGAAGGTCGGGCCGACGCCGGCCGAAAGCAGGGCCTGCAGCGCCGAAGGCGCAATGTCGGCATCTGTGACCACGAAGGAGAGCATCGTCGCCATGTCGGGCGCGATCATGCCGGCGCCCTTGGAGATGCCGTTGATCGTCACCTTGACGCCGTCGATTTCGGCGCTGCGTGTCGCTACCTTCGGATAGGTATCCGTCGTCATGATCGCCTTGGCGGCTTCGAACCAGAAGTCCTCCTTGCCGGCAACAGCCAGATCGTCGAGCACGCCGGCAAACTTGGTCGCGTCCAAAGGCTCGCCGATGACGCCGGTCGACGCCAGGAAGACTTCGCTCTCCGCGCAGCCGACAGCCTTTGCCGCCGACTTTGCCGTCAGTTCCGTCGCCTCGCGGCCCTTCTTGCCGGTGAAGGCATTGGCGTTGCCGGAGTTGACGACGACAGCGCGCGCGACACCGCCGGCAAGGTTCTTGCGGCAGAAATCGACAGGGGCCGAAGGGCACTTGGAACGGGTGAAGACACCGGCCACGACGGCCGGCCGGTCGAACACCATCATCAGCACGTCGGTGCGGTTCTTGTACTTGATGCCGGCGGCTGCGGTCGCCATGCGGACGCCACGCACGGAGGGCATTTCGGCAAAGGTTTTCGGAGCGAGCGGAGAAACGGAGCCGGACATGGGAAACCTGCTGTGACGTGTTGGAGCCAAAGCACTTCCAAAAGAGCCTGGCGGCCTTCAGGAAATGCCTAAGAACAAGGATCCGGAGCGGTCTACAACCGAAACGGCTCCAGATCCATCTTGCGACAAATGCCCGAACGGTTTTCACCGCCGGGCATCGACAAAAAGCGGTGACGACAGGCCCCGCCAGTGGCAGGGCCCGCCGATCGAATTACTTGGCTTGTTGCGCTTCCTGCGCCTTGTTGGCCTCGTCATAGGCCTGCTTCAGCGCCGGGTCGGAAATTTCGACGCCTGCATCCTTCTTGGCGGCGGCAAGCAGCTCGACATACTTGTCACGCATGACAAGCTGACGAACCTGCTGCTCGACCTGCTCGAGCGGCGGCGGGGCCTGCGGGCGCTTGTCTTCGACCAGGATTACGTGGAAGCCGAACTGCGTCTTGACCGGGGTCTTGGTGTAGGCGCCCTTCTCGAGAGCGAAGGCAGCCGTTTCGAATTCCGGCACCATGCGGCCCTTGGTGAAGTAACCGAGGTCGCCGCCGTCGTTCTTGTTCGGATCGGTGGACTTCGCCTTGGCAAGCTCGACGAAGCTCTTGCCAGCGTCGAGTTCCTTGATGATTTCCTTGGCTTCGTCTTCCGTCTTGACCAGGATATGGCGGGCCTTCACTTCGTCCTGAACCGGAATGGCCGCGACTTCCTTGTCGTAGCGTGCCTTCACCTCTTCCTTGGTGATGGCGTCGACGACATGCTTCTTGAAGTAGGCGTTGTGAAGTTCGCGCTCGGTGAGGTACGCGACGCGCTGCTTGAAAGTGGCGTCGTCCTGCAGGCCTTCCTTCTCGGCCGTGGCGGAAAGAAGCTTAACGTCGATGATCGCCGACAGTGCTGCGGCGCGCTTCTGTTCTTCCGGCATCTGCTGCAGCTGCGGGTCGAGGCCACCCAGAGCAAGATTGAGTTCGGACTGACGCACGTCCTCGCCGCCAACCTTGGCGACCACCGGATCGGCGTCTTCCGCCCGCGCGCCACCATGTACGGCCATCGCCGCAACCAGTGCCACGGCGGCCAGGGTTTTCAACTTGGTCATGCTCACTAACCTTTCACATTGGCCTTCGGCGCAATTGCCTGCAGCTTGTAGCGGCTGCACAACACCAGAATGTGGCGGTTCTGTAGCCGTCCGGCAGTGCAATTGCGTTGACATAATTCGACCCCCCTCTTATCTGTCACGCAACCTCGCGTCCAGAACAGTTTCCGGGCGTTTCACGGCATTGCGCGGTTTTCGCGGCGTGGCCATGAGACCCAAGGCAACAAAAATGAAAGGACCATTCGTATGGTCAGTCTCGGCGGCCTAGCCCGCAAGTTGTTTGGCTCCTCCAACGATCGCCGCGTGCGTGGCTACAAGGCACGGGTGGACGCCATCAACGCACTTGAAGCCGACATGAAGGCTTTGTCGGATGAGGCGCTCGCCGGCAAGACGGTGGAATTCCGCAAGCAGCTGGAAGAAGGCAAGACGCTCGACGACCTTCTGGTTCCGGCCTTTGCGGTCGCCCGCGAGGCGGCCCGCCGCGTGCTCGGCCTGCGCCCGTTCGACGTCCAGCTCATCGGCGGCATGATCCTGCACGAGCGCGCCATCGCCGAAATGAAGACCGGTGAAGGCAAGACCCTCGTCGCGACGCTTCCGGTCTACCTGAACGCGCTTGCGAGCAAGGGCGTGCACGTCGTTACCGTCAACGACTACCTCGCCCAGCGCGACGCCGGCACCATGGACCGCATCTATAGCTTCCTCGGCATGACCACGGGCGTCATCGTCCACGGCCTGACCGACGAGCAGCGCAAAGCCGCCTATGCCTGCGACATCACTTATGCCACCAACAACGAGCTCGGCTTCGACTATCTGCGCGACAACATGAAGTACGAGCGCGGACAGATGGTCCAGCGCGGCCACTTCTTCGCCATCGTCGACGAAGTGGACTCGATCCTCGTCGACGAAGCGCGCACGCCGCTGATCATCTCCGGCCCGCTCGACGACCGCTCGGATCTCTACAACACAATCAACGAATTCATTCCGCTGCTTTCGGCTGAGGACTACGAGATCGACGAGAAGCAGCGCTCGGCCAACTTCTCCGAAGAAGGCACCGAGAAGCTCGAAAACCTGCTGCGCGAGGCGGGCCTGCTCAAGGGTGAATCGCTCTACGACATCGAAAACGTCGCAATCGTCCACCACGTCAACAATGCGCTCAAGGCCCACAAGCTGTTCCAGCGCGACAAGGACTACATCGTTCGCAACGGCGAGATCGTCATCATCGACGAATTCACCGGCCGCATGATGCCGGGCCGCCGTTATTCGGAAGGCCAGCACCAGGCGCTCGAAGCCAAGGAAAAGGTGCAGATCCAGCCAGAGAACCAGACGCTCGCATCGATCACCTTCCAGAACTACTTCCGCATGTACTCCAAGCTCGGCGGCATGACCGGTACGGCCTCCACCGAAGCGGAAGAATTCGGCAACATCTACGGCCTGGAAGTCGTTGAAGTTCCGACCAATCTGCCGATCAAGCGTATCGACGAGGATGACGAGGTCTACCGTACGCAGGGCGAAAAGCTGAACGCCATCATCGACGAGATCAAGTCGGCACACGAGCGCGGCCAGCCGATGCTGGTCGGCACGACGTCGATCGAAAAGTCCGAGCAGTTGGCCGACCTTCTGAAGAAGTCCGGCTTTGCCAACTTCCAGGTTCTCAACGCCCGCTACCACGAGCAGGAAGCCTTCATCGTCGCCCAGGCCGGCGTGCCCGGCGCCGTCACGATCGCCACCAACATGGCCGGTCGCGGCACCGATATCCAGCTCGGCGGCAACGTCGACATGCGCATCCAGCAGGAGCTCTCGGAAGTTGAGCCCGGCCCCGAGCGCGAACAGCGCGAACAGGCGATCCGCGCCGAAGTGCAGCAGCTGAAGGAAAAAGCGCTGGCCGCGGGCGGGCTTTACGTTCTCGCTACCGAGCGCCACGAAAGCCGCCGCATCGACAACCAGCTTCGCGGCCGTTCCGGCCGTCAGGGCGACCCGGGTCGATCGAAGTTCTACCTGTCGCTCCAGGACGACCTGATGCGCATCTTCGGCTCCGACCGCATGGACGGTATGCTGCAGAAGCTGGGCCTCAAGGAAGGTGAGTCGATCATCCATCCGTGGATCAACAAGGCTCTCGAACGCGCCCAGAAGAAGGTTGAAGCCCGCAACTTCGACATCCGCAAGAACCTTCTGAAGTACGACGACGTTCTCAACGATCAGCGCAAGGTGATCTTCGAGCAGCGCATCGAGCTGATGGATGCCGAAAGCGTCACCGAAACCGTGACCGACATGCGCACCGAAGTCGTCGAAGACATGGTCAGCAAGCGCATTCCCGAGAAGGCCTATGCCGAGCAGTGGGACGTCGCCGGTCTCAAGGCCGACGTGCAGCAATACCTCAATCTCGACCTGCCGATCACCGAATGGGCTGCCGAGGAAGGCATCGACGAAGCCGATATTCTCGAGCGCGTCATGACCGCTGCCGAAAAGGAAGCCGCCGACCGTGCCGAACGCTTCGGTCCGGAGATCATGCAGTATGTCGAACGCTCGGTCGTGCTGCAGACACTCGACCATCTGTGGCGCGAGCACATCGTCAACCTCGATCACCTGCGCTCAGTCATCGGCTTCCGCGGCTACGCCCAGCGCGATCCGCTGCAGGAATACAAGTCCGAAGCCTTCGAGCTGTTCCAGGCCCTGCTCGGCAACCTGCGCCAGGCCGTGACCGCACAGCTCATGCGCGTCGAGCTGGTGCGCGAAGCAGCCGAAGCGCCGCAGCCGGCTCCGCCTGTCATGCATGGCCACCATATCGATCCGCTCACCGGCGAGGACGATTTCGGCGACGTCACGCTGCTGGCCGCCCCGCCAGTGCAGCGAGACGCAACCAACCCATTGTCCTGGGGCAAGGTCTCGCGTAACGAGCTCTGCCCCTGCGGTTCGGGCAAGAAGTACAAACACTGCCACGGCATCTACGAGGCATAAGCCAGCCGCGGAATGCAGGTACTGTCTGCGCCCCCTGCCCTTCAGAAATGCCGCCCCCCGGGCGGCATTTTCGTTTCCTGGAGCCAGTTTGCTAGCGATGGCACGCCCTGGGCGATCAGGTTTTCGAGCGCGCGAATGCCGGTGCTGTTGATATGGCGGCGGCCGAGCGTGGCGTTGATACGGAGTGCGAGGTCTTCCGCGTTGGCGACCGTCAGGTCCTCCAGCCGCTCGATGCCGATCTTCTGGAGATCGCCGACCATGTGCGGCCAATCGATTTCGCCTGCATAATCCGCTGCCGCTCGCTGTCCACAATCGGCATGGTTGCCCCCATTCCTTACAACCGCGCTGCACCCTTTGTTAACGCTGTTCTGGCAGTACTGAACCCCTGTATTGCGTAATCTCAGGGTGTTCTCGTGTTCATGGCGGTATGTCAAACGGCCGGACGAATGCTGCCGTCGGCACTGAGACACCGCCTGTCCGCAATTATCGCCCGGCTTCTCCCCATCCTGACAAGTTCCGACGCCACGAACGCTGCGCGCCGCATGGCGCTCGTCGCCTTCACGGTTCGCATCGTCAGCGCCGCCATCGCCTTCCTGTCGCAGATCATCCTCGCGCGGCTGATGGGCGAGTTCGAATACGGCATCTTCGTCTTCGTCTGGGTGCTGGTCATCCTGTTCGGCAGCCTCTCCTGCGTCGGCTTTCACTCCGTCGTCATCCGCTTCCTGCCGGAATACCAGGCGTCGGCCGCCATGGACGAAATCCGCGGCGTGACGACGACGGTGCGCATCTTCGCGCTTTCCTCCGCCACCACGGTCGCCGTCCTCGGCCTTGCCGGCCTCTGGTTCTTTTCCGGGCACATCGAGGCCTATTACCTTGTGCCCCTCTATCTCGGCCTCTTCACCCTGCCGATGATCTCGCTGGGCGACGTCATGGACGGAACGGCGCGTGCCCATGGCTGGCCGATTGCCGCGATGAGCCCCACCTTCATCATCCGGCCGCTGCTCGTGCTCGTTTTCATGGTGCTCGCCGTCACCGCCGGCGCGCCCCACACCGCGCAAACCGCCATGATGGCAGCCATGGCCGCGGCCTATGTCACCAGTGTCTCGCAGTTTCTCGCGCTCACCTACCGTCTGCGCTCGCGCTATGTTCCGGGACCGCGACGCATCGAGCTTCGCCGTTGGCTCAAGGTCTCGATCCCCGTCTTCCTGGTCGATGGCTTCGGCTTCCTGCTGACCAATTCCGATGTGGTGATCGTCGGCCTCTACCTGGAGCCGGACGACGTCGCGATCTATTTCGCTGCCGCCAAGACCATGGCGCTTGTGCATTTCGTCATGTTCGCGGTCAAGGCAGCCGCGGGCCCGCGCGTCTCCAACGCGATGGCCCGCGATCCCGGCCAGATCCCCGGCATCGCGGTCGAAAGCGCCCGCTGGGCCTTCTGGCCGTCGCTTCTGGTCGGCGCGCTGGTGCTACTGGCAGGGCCGTTCCTGCTTTCGCTCTTCGGCCCGGCCTTCGTCACCGGGCTGCCGCTGATGATGGTGCTTTTCGCGGGTATCCTCGCCAAGGCTTTCATCGGCCCGGCCGAAACGCTGCTGACGATGGCCGGCCAGCAGACGCTGTGCGTGATCCTCTACGCCGGCGCGCTGGTGGTCAACATCGCACTCAACCTCAGCCTCATCCCTCTTTTCGGACTGAACGGTGCTGCTTTTGCAACCGCTGGTGCTATGTTCGTCGAGGCGATGCTGCTGCACCTCGCCGTCCGGCGTACCTTCGGCTTTGCGCTCTTTGCCTTCGCAAGAGCGCGGGCCGGCAATGAAAACAACGGGGCTGTCCATCCATGATCGGCAATACCAATCTTCCGAGCGATGCAAACAGCCGGGCCGCACGGGTTCTCGGCGGTCTGGCGCAGGACGGCGAAAGCGGACCGACCGCAGAGCATCTGATCGAGGTCGGACGTCCCGGACGGCATCTTGCCATCTATCCGGCAAGGGCCGGCTACGAGTTGCAGCGCGAACTCGACTTTCTGTCGAACCGGGCGCTGGAGCCGAACGTCTTCTTCACCGGACGCTTCCTGGCGCCGGCCATGCCACGCCTGGAAGAGCGAGTCATCCGGCTCGCGATCATGCGCGACAACGACGAGCGCCGCAGCCGGCTGCGTTTCCTGATGCCGTTCTCGATCGAAAAGCCCGGCTTCTCGATCGGCGCGCCGATCATTCGCGCCTGGTCGAACCCGTTCGGACCACTGGGCGTGCCACTGCTCGACGCCGAGGATGCGGCCGAGACCATCGACAACCTGTTCGAAGCCTTTGCCGCGCCGGCAACCGGGCTGCCCTCGATCCTGGTGCTGCCCGACATGCGGCTCAACGGCAAGGTCGCCCGCCTCACCCGCGCCGTCGCCATCGGCCGCAACCTGCCTCTGACGGTGACCGACACCTTCAGCCGGCCGATGCTCGAAAGCCTGCTCGACGGCCCGACCTATCTGCGCAAGGCAATCAGCCCGGCGCATTTCCGCGAGCTGCGGCGGCAGTGGAACAATCTCGAAAAAGAGGGCGAGCTCGTCTATTCGGTCGCCCGTCAGCCCGCCGACGTCCGCCTGCGCATGGAGGAATTCCTAGCGCTGGAAGCATCCGGCTGGAAGGGCAAGGCGCGCAGCGCCATGGTGCTCGACCGCTTCCGGGCCGCCTTTGCCCGCGAGGCGATCACCAATCTGGCCGACGGCGACAGCGTGCGCATCCACACGCTCGATCTCGACGGCAAGGCGATCGCCTCGATGGTCGTCTTCCTGATGTCGGGCGAGGCCTATACCTGGAAGACGGCCTATGACGAGCGCTATGCCAGGTTTTCGCCGGGCAAACTGCTTCTCGCCGAACTGACGGAATGGCATCTCGACGACGCCAACATCGCCCGCTCCGATTCCTGCGCGGTGCCGGACCACCCGATCATGAGCCGTTTCTGGCAGGAGCGCGAAGACATGGGCACGATGGTGATCGGCCTGCAGCAGACCCGAGACCGCGAAGTGCGCCAGGTGGCAGCCCAGCTCCACCTCTATCGCAACACCCGCAACATGGCGCGGATCCTGCGCGACAAGATCAAGGCGCTTGCCGGACGCTAGAGCGGGATGAGGAAAAAGCGGGCGCGGTTTTCCGCCCGCATCCCGCTCCAGCCAATTCAAATCAATCGCGCGGCGGCCGAGGGACTACGACGCTTCGGAAACCTCGATCGCCTCGCGCGCTTCCGCCGCCGCCTGCTCGCGCAGGAATCGTCTGATCACCTTGCCCGAGGTCGTCAACGGCAGGCTGTCGACGAAGGCGATTTCGCGCGGATACTCGTGCATCGAGAGCCGGGTCTTCACCCACTCGCGGATGGAGGTTGCCACACGCGCGTCGCCAACGACGCCCGGCCGTAGCACGACATAGGCCTTGACGATCTCGGTGCGCACCGGATCGGGCTTGCCGACAGCGGCGGCCAATTGCACGTCCGGATGGCCGGCGAGGCAATCCTCGATCTCGCCCGGGCCGATGCGATAGCCCGACGAGGTGATGACGTCGTCGTCACGCCCGAAGAAGGTGAAATAGCCCTCCTCGTCCATCACGCCCTGATCGCCTGTCGTCATCCAGTCGCCGATGAACTTCTTCTCCGTCGCCGCCGCGTTGCCCCAGTAGCCGAGGAACATCACCGGGTCCGGCCGCTTCACCGCCACCTGCCCGACGCTGCCGGCCGGCAGTTCGCGGCCTTCGCCGTCGATGATCGCCACCCGGTGGCCGGGTGCGGCCTTGCCCATCGACCCCGGCTTGACGACGCCGAGATCGGCGGCTGACGAAATGACGATGTTGCACTCGGTCTGGCCGTAGAACTCGCTGACCTCGAGACCGAGCGCCGCCTTTGCCCATTCATAGGTCTCGCGGCCGAGGGACTCGCCAGCCGAGCCGATGGTTCGGAGATTAAGCCGATAGCGCTCGCGCGGATTCTCGACCGCCTTCATCAGCCTGAGCGCCGTCGGCGGAATGAACGCATTGCGCACGTCCATTTCTTCCAGGATGCGAAAGGCAGTATGCGGGTCGAACTTCTGCGCCGGCGACGACACGACGGGTACGCCGTGCAGCAGCGACGGTAACAGCGCGTTGAGCAGCCCGCCCGCCCAGGCCCAGTCGGCCGGCGTCCACATGCGGTCACCCGGCTGCGGCAGGAAGTGATGGTGAAACTCGAAGCCCGGCAGATGGCCGAGCAGCACCCGGTGCCCGTGCAGTGCCCCCTTCGGCGGCCCTGTCGTGCCTGACGTATAGATCATCAAGGCCGGATCGTCGGGGCCGGTATCGGCCGCAACAAAGTCAGAGGGATCACCCGACGCCAAGTCAGAGAAGACAATCGTGCCCGGACGCGGCTGATCATCCGCCAGCACCACCAGCCGCAAGTCAGGCAGCCGCTCACGGATCGCCGCGATGCGTTCATAGCCAAAGCCGTTGGTGATGACAGCCGCCACGCCGGCGTCGCGCAGCCGGTATTCGAGCGCCTCGACGCCGAAGAGCAGCGCCAGCGGCAGCGCGATGGCACCGTGCTTATAGATCGCTGCATGGGCAATCGCCGTCTCGAACCCCTGCGGCAACAGGATCGCCACCCGTTCTCCGGGCATGATACCCTCCCCCGCCAGCCCCCTGGCAAAGGCCGAGGATTGCCGGGCGAATTGACGATAGGTCAGCGATTGATGCGCACCGCCAGGATCGAAATGCTGGAGACAGACACGCTCCGGCGCCCGCTCAGCCCAGGCGTCGCTGACGGCAACGCCGATGTTGAACTTTTCCGGAATCTGCCAGCGGAAGGCGCGGTAGAGTTCGTCGTAGGTCTCTATTCTCGGTAACATGACGCTGCCATGACAGTTTTCTTGCTGCAGCGCACCTAACACCTTCGCAAGCGACAGTTCAATGACTGCGGCGGCGTTCAGGCATGTCGGACGATGGATGTGAAGAAAGTGTATGTGGTGGTGCCCCATGCCGGAGCAAGCTAACGATCGAAAAACAATAACTTGGCGAAATGTGAGACAGGCAGACTATGCGTCATTTTGTTATGTTTTTTTCTGCCCTTGTCTCACTAAGCACGCGCCATTTCGGCCCTGTGGCCGCTCAACCTCCCAAGCCCTGAGGGCCTGCGAAGATCGAAGCGGGTTCGAGGCGGGCGAGATGTTTCGATTTGCTCATCAACAATCTACGCCGAGAATGCAATAACAAGGCATCCAACCCTGTTATTTCGACGGGGAAGAGGACAACTGTTCCACGACTTTATCGAGATTGAAGCTCGCGGGTTTCTGCCGTGGCGGAAACTCCTTGAAGCTGCTGAGCCAATTCGCCGCCAATGTCTGCAAGGGAACCTGAACAAAGGCGTGATCCGCAAGCCACTTGTCATACAGGATAGACTGATCTCCCCGCTCGAAGGGATCAGAACGAAGGTTGAACAGCTTGGGAATGCGCAGCTCTTCAAAACCGCGCTGCCAGACGCCGATCCCTTCATGGTTCTGTTCCAGGAACACGGCTTTCCAGTCGTTATAGCGAATGGCAACAAGCTGGCCGTCATCATTCCAGTAGACGAACTCCCGCCTCGGTGCGTCCTTCACCTCTCCCTTGAAGAAAGGCATGAGGTTATAGCCGTCGAGATGGACCTTGAAAGTCCTGGTGCCGAACTGTGCGCCCTTGAGGCATTTCTCAACGACATCGGGGTCACCGCCCGCAGCGGCAAAAGTCGGAACAAGGTCATAGTGGGAGAAGGATTCGTTGAAGACGGAACCTGGCTTGATGGTGCCGGGCCAGCGCATCAGCATGGGAACGCGGTAGCCGCCTTCCCAATTTGTCGCCTTCTCGCCGCGGAACGGCGTGTTGCCGCCGTCCGGCCATGACATTACCTCCGCTCCGTTATCCGTCGTGAATACGACTATAGTGTTATCGGCGACACCGAGGTCTTCGAGCTTCTGGAGCAATTGTCCAACATACCCGTCCAGCTCGACCATGCCGTCCGCATAGAGGCCCAGTCCAGTCTTGCCCTTGGATTCGGGTTTGAGGTGGGTCCAGACGTGCATTCGCGTTGGGTTGAAGTAGCAGAACCAAGGTTTATCGGCCTTCTGCTGGCGATCGATGAAATCGAGCGCAGCGCCGAGAAACTCCTGATCCACTGTCTCCATTCTCTTGGTAGTAAGCGCTCCCGTATCCTCAATCCGCCCATCAGCCGACGCTTTGATGACCCCACGTGGCCCGAAACGCTTGGCGAATTCAGGGTTCTTTGGATAATCGTCGTTCTCCGGCTCTTCCTCGGCGTTGAGGTGATAGAGGTTGCCGAAGAACTCATCGAAACCGTGATTGGTGGGAAGGAACTCGTCTTTGTCGCCCAGGTGATTCTTACCGAATTGCCCGGTGGCATATCCCAGGGGCTTGAGGAATTCGGCGACGCTTGGGTCCTCGGCCCGCAGCCCGATGTCCGCGCCAGGAAGCCCCACTTTCGTTAGTCCTGTCCGAATAGGCGATTGTCCGGTGATGAACGCAGCACGTCCAGCAGTGCAACTCTGCTCGCCATACCAATCGGTGAACTTTGCACCTTCCGTTCCTATTCGATCGATGTTGGGTGTGCGGTAGCCCATTATGCCGTGATTGTAGATGCTTGCATTGAACCAGCCTATGTCATCCGCCATGATCATGAGAATGTTCGGCTTGCGCCCAACTCCTGACCCAGCGGCCTGCTGTGCTATCGCAAGGCCTGGCGCCGACAATGACACGGCGCTGGCTGCCAGGGCAGTGCTCGCCACCAGCAAAGCGCGTCGACTAAGGCCTTGTGGAACTTCGTTAGCTGCGGGCTTCGATTCGTCTACCATTCGCGTATCTCCAAGCAGAAGGGCAAGTCCCATCTCCGTAGGCTAGCGGTGAATTAAAATGAGGGGAAGTATATTTCTGTACACGCAACTTTGATTAGAAGCGTCGAATTGAACGCTAGCTGAGTTGGAAGCCAAATCATCAGAGCATGACGACCATATTCCTAATCTGGGGGTCCCGCGTTCGAATCGCGGCGGGATCACCAATAATTTCAAATACATAGGTTTGGTTTTGCGCGCTCCAGCGTGCGCCACACCTTTACCGGAATTACCCACGTTTTCCGGCATTTCCTGAGGTTAGCGGGAATTCGTTGGCGCACGGTTGGCGCATGGCGGCGCACAAATCGGAGGATCTTGACTCTTTCCCGCATTGGGAACATTTAGAGAACAAAAGACGATGGAGCCAAGGCTATGATGCATTCGACCCCTTCCCCGTCGGTCCTGCCGGCGGCGTTCACGGCAAAGCGCGCGGCAGCGTACTCGGTGCGCGGCTACACCATGGGCGCTATCAAGGATGGCTGGTGGGCGTTTGTGCCCGGTCAACAGGCCAAACCAAACGACGACCTGGTTGACGAGCTTTGCATCGCGCATACGAAATCCGGCCGCACTCTGCTTCGATTTCTTCGGAAGGGCCGCGTGCCCGGTACATGGGATCTTCTCTCCGTAACTGGCGACCCACTCCTCGATCAGGAACTGTTATGGGCGGAAAGGGTGATCTGGCTTGAACCTCACAAGATCACACACACCGAAATTGCAGAATGCCTCGCGATTGAAGCAGCGAAGGTCGCGGAGTGATGTCGGCAGAAATCAAACTTAAATACAATTGGCGCCGCCTGCCAAACGACCCGGAAACGCTGTTTCACGGGGACGACGGCGATCGTCGAATGGGCCGTGTTCAGAAGGCGGTCACGGGCGAATACTGGCTTTGGTTCATGAACTTTCAGCACGGCATCAACGATCCGAAGGTGGCGGTGACACTGAACGGCGGGGCGGAAACAGGCAGGCAAGCGGCCGCCGCCTGCGAGCGGTGCTACGAAGCGGTTCTTGATGCAACGTGGCCGGGGATGACGCCTGCGCTTCGTGATCGCTTGTTGGCGCATGAAAAGGAAATGAAAGATCGCAAAGAGCAATGGGCTCGCGAGGACGCTATGCGCCGGCGCCAATCACTGAGGGTTGTCAGCTAGATCGTCGATCGAGAAAACTCTCGTATCATCGTTTCGCACTTTCACGCCTTTGAACGACGGATGGCGCAACTTGCCGTCCTGGGTCCAAGCCCGATACTCGACCTCGGCAACAAGGAGCGGCTCGGCGAAAACCGCCCCCTTTCGCTTCAGGGACACCGGCGGGTGCGCCGCTGGTATCGCGTCGAGCAGTTCGCGCAGTTGCACAGATTCCTTGTTGCTCCATCCAGTACCGCACCCGCCGACGTAGACGAGCCCGTCGCCCTTCTTGGCCGCCAGCAGTAGCCGGCCAATCGCGCCTGGCACGGTCGAGCGCTCATAGCCTACGATCACAAAGGTATCCCGCCGCGCGCATTTGATCTTGAGCCATTCCGGCCGGCGACCGGATCGATACGGCGCGTCCTGGCGCTTGGCGATGATGCCTTCTAGCCCCATCTCGCAAGCGATCTTGAAGAACTCGGCGCCGTCAGCGTGCACCTCCTCCGAGAAGCGGATTGCACCAGTCCTGCCGACGACGATAGGCTCGAGCAGGCGTCGACGCTCTGACAGAGGATGCATTCGAAGGTCTTGGCCGTCGAGATAGAGGAGATCGAAGGCATAGAAGATGATCTCGCCGACATCGTGCAGGCTTGGCTTTTTCCCGACGGCGCGCTGCAGCAGCCCGAAGTCTGAGCGGCCTTGGTCGTCGAGAACGACGACCTCCCCATCAATGATCATGGAGGCGTGCCCGAGCTCGCGCGCCTCGGCGACGATCAAGCCGAACTTCTTTGTCCAGTCGTACCCGCCGCGGGTGATCGCCCTCACCCCGCCTGGCTCGACGTGGACCGCGAGGCGGTATCCGTCCCACTTCACCTCAAAGGCCCATTCCGGACCTTTCGGTGGCTTATCGACGAGGGTCGCAACGCAGGGATCGACGCGGCGAGGCATCGGCTCGGGCAACGTCGCGGGAACAGATTTCTTTCTGAGTGTTTTAGCCATCACGCATTAACGCCTGAGAGCGCGAAACGGCTCAAGCTATTTTCATGGAACCTTTAACGCATATGGCTGTTTTAGCCGTCCCGATGGTCCACATCCCCTGCGGATCGACGGAGGGGGCCAGCCCCCCCGCGTTGGGTCCCGGTGATGACGCGCTGACCCCGTCGGAAACGGCGGGGTCTTTTTTTCGAATGGACGGAACATGTGCCCGCCGAAAGCGGTTCTATGCCGCCTGTCGATTAACGGGTGGGTTCTGTCTCCTAACTTGAACTCGATCTGGTATTACACGCGCGCTCTGGGCTCGTCGCGAATGACGGGCCCTTTTGACTAAGAGTTACCCATGCGCGCCAGACACCAATCCCAATAGGTCTCGACCATCTCCGTCGCCTCGCGAGCGGTGTCGCAATAGCCTTGGTTCGGCGTCGGCGGCGATCCTTTGAAGGTGCGAGGGACAGATCCAGCCCATTGCCAGCGGCCAGTCGTCGGGCCTGCCAACTCTTTCCGGATGCGGCCGATATAGCCGACGCCGTCAAACCCGAGCCAATCGAAGTCGGTCGGCGGGTCGTTGGCGTCAAGCTCGGTGCGTCGCCATTGGTATCTCGGCTGGTAGAGCTCGGTCATGGCGTAGGATGTGATTGGCCCGAGGAGAAAATCAAGCCTGCGAGAGGGTGCGACAGAAAGCCTCGCTCAAGGCGAGCGCGCTAACCAAATCTTATTGAACATTCAACAACCTAAAGACGTTGAGTTCACATTGACATCCGAAGAGTCTCCCGTTGCGTGCCTGACGGTAATCCATAAGATCGATTGACTATAACACCTTGGGCAACTATCTTTGTCACAAAGACAAGAAAAAGATGGCGGAAATCAACGGGTTAGCCCAACGCACCGTACATCCTTGAGGAGCAAAGCCATGACGAGCAACCTTAAGACCAAAGACACGCTGTTGCGCACGCTGCGCCGCGCCGGATCTAAAAAGCTATCGTTCGAAGAACTACAGCAGCAGCGCGTATCGTTCGTGATCGGGTCACTTTCGGCCGAGAGCAACGTCACGCGCGCGCAAGTGAAGGAAGTTCTTGCCAACTTCCAAGGCCGCAAGAGCGCATAAGTGATCCTGTTCGAGATTACGCGAAACGAGCAGCATCCCGCCTATCAGCGGCTGGAAATCGAAAACGGCATTCGACATTACGATTTTCTGAGATCGATGGTGGTGGCCTCCCTAGAAATGGGGAGGCCTTTCCTATCTCAGCAGATTATGAAGGCGCTGAATTTCCACGCGATAGCCTGTCTGCACACACATGCCGGAGAGTACCGGCCTTGCCCGGTTCAGGTGGGCGACTATCGTCCGCCAGAACATTACCAGGTCGTGCCGCTGATGGACGACTTCGTAAACATGGTGAACCGCGGATGGCAGACAAGCGATCCCGTAGTTATGGCCGCTTTTGTCCTTTGGCGCCTCAATCATATTCACCCATTCATCAACGGTAACGGCAGAACTGCGCGCGCAGCAGCGTACTTCGTCCTATGCGTATCGGCCGAAAGTTGGCTCCCAGGAGAGACCATCCTCCCTGAACTTTTGCGTCAGAACCGCAAAGAGTATGTCGAGGCCCTCCGTTTGGCTGATGCGGCGTATGAGGCGAAGGGCGAACCTGACCTAGGCCCTCTCCACGAAATGCTGTCCAGACTTTTGGACCAGCAACTCCAAAGCGCCGGACTGTCGCCAGAGGAGGCCGATGGCGAAGACAAGGCTGAAACGCCCACGAATGGCGATATTCAGGAATTAGTCGCCGCAGACGGTCCTCAGCCCGAAGGCGACCCGTTGACTTAGGCGTGTATTGTGATCAATCTGCAGCCCTCAATGGTTGGGGGCCAGATTGATCGATACAGTTGAAGACGGTTTTGAGCAGGCTATCAGGGACGTTGCCGACGCTTATGACGCCGACATTTATGTTTACTCCGGAAACATTGATCACGCGGGGTTTGGGAAGGTAGTTGAAGCGTTTTCACGCGACGGCCGTCCTAACGCACTTGTAATTTTGACTACAAACGGCGGTCTGGCAAATTCGGCTTACAAAATTTCGCGCTTCTTCCAATCTCAGTATGACCGGTTCATAATATTTATTCCAAGTGTGTGTAAGAGCGCAGGGACGCTCCTCGCTATTGGTGCGCACGAACTGATCATGAGCACTTTTTCTGAACTGGGCCCATTGGATGTCCAACTCTACGAGCGCGACGAAATTGGCGCCCGCAAGTCGGGGTTGTTGAGCCACTCTGCCTTTGACGCGCTAAAGGCGGAAACCTTCGCGCTTTATGAGCATTTCATGCTCTCTATCAAACAGCGGAGCGCGGACAACATCAGCTTTCCGATTGCCTCGGAGGTCGCAGGAGACATGGCGTCAAGGGTGATGTCTCCAATCTTCGAGCAGATATCGCCTTCCATTTTAGGCAGCGACTACCGGGATTTGCAGGTAGCCATCGAATACGGCAACCGCCTCGCTCTTCAAAGCGAGAACATTACATTCGAAGCAGTGAAGTTCCTTACGGAACAATATCCTTCTCATGACTTTATTATTGACAAGAATGAAGCAGAAAAACTTTTCCATGATGTGGAGGCACCAAAACCGGAGCTTTGGGCGTTGATAAAATACCTCAAAGATTTCGTCTTTGTCCCCCATGAGCCGACCACCGTATTTAACCTCAACTCGTTCCTGGAGGTCGTGGACGATGAGCAGTCAGAACGTGAAGCCAGCGAGCCAGACACCGAAGAAGCCGAGCCCACCGGATTGGATAGTGGCCAAGACGGAGATCGCGACGGGACTAATTGAACGCGGAAGCAAGCAGCACGACATCGAGAGCCTGATACGCCCGCGGAACAGCCCTGACCACTTCCGACATCACGGGAAACTGTACAGTCGCGTTGTGCAGTAAGGAACCCCGCCGGAGCCTTTGCTCCGGCTGGCCCCTCACCCCTTTTCCACCTTCGCGCCGAACCAACGCATGAACAGAACCTCGGACCCTCGTGGCCCGAGGTAGGCGAGCGCGGCGATCATGCCGGTCGCCATCGGTTGCCCGAGAGCCAGCCAGTTCGCCAACCCCTCGCCGATGAAGGCCATGCCGACCGCGATCGGCATCTCCCACAGCAGTTCCTTCCCGAAAAACTTCCGTCGCATCTTTCGCACCTCGTTTGTGTGCCACATGAGGCGACCGGCGAAGACTGCGATAAGGGTGGTCGCCGCGCCGCCGAACCAGGCATTGAGCAGCTCGATAAGAGACGTGTACTTTTCCTGCATATCAGCGATTTTCCCCGTGTCGCTTGCATTCCGCCTTCGTCCAGATCGCCGCGGCGCAGATGCCGACGGCGGTCCGGTCTATCTTTTTCTGATCTTCGGGCGTCGCCCCTCGCGCGCCGATCAGGTCTGTCCCGACGATGCTTCTAAGGGCCGTTACACTCGCCGGCGCCGAAGTTCCACAGCCCGCCAGCATCAAGGCAGGAATCGTAATCAATGCGCTTGGAATGAGCGCTGCTCGCCGCTTCATTGTTCTGCCTTTCAATCTTGGTGGTGACCGACCGGGCGCCGTCCTCGCGGATCTCGACAACGAGCCAGATGAGACCGGCGAGTGCGAGCCCGCCGGCGATGACGCGCGCCCACATGTCAGCGGGCCGCGGCGCGGTTCACCGACCATCGACCGGTGAAGAACATGAAAGCCGCGATCGAGCCGATAACGATCAGGAGCGCAGCGATACCGAAGGCATAGGGATTATTGACGCCGAGCACCGCCGAAAGGCCAGCGCCGCCGAAGAGGCCGCCAACAGTCGTCACCACCGTGCCACTCCTCTCGGCCGGCATGTCATCGGCCTTCGCCGCTTCCGGCTTCACGTCCGGCAGCTCGGCCGGCATTCGCGACGCCTCGATCGCGTCGAGGAAATTGCCGAAATAGCCGGCGATCAGCTTCGCCTTGTCGGTTCCGTTGACGATCTTGCGGGCGCCGACCGGATCGTTGTCGGCCTGGTTGAAATAGTCCGCGAGCTTTCTGCCGGTGAACATGCCGCCGATCATGCCGTCAAAGAGGATGCGGATGGCGGTTGCCGTCTCGGCCGCCTTCTCCGGCGTTTTGGCGAGGCCGAACTTGTCATAGTTCTCCTTGCCGGTGATCTGCGGCAAGCCCCGGCCACGATAGAGCCAGCCGTCGTCGGGCGCCGTGTTGCCCATCCGGCCGCCATAGACCTTGTTTGCCAGCTTGCGCGGGTTACGGGCGAAAGGCTTGGCACTGGCGAGGGTCGGGAACCGGGTCGGCCAGACCTGCGTAAGACGCTCGGCCGAGTAATTGAGGTTCTCGGTCACCGGCTGCATCGTGCCGCCGGTCTCGTGGAAGACGGTCGCCAGCATGTAGGCGAGATGGCGATTGTCGATCACCTTGCCGGTCGACTGGCGCCGATCCCACTCGTCGAGGATCGCATTCATGCCGTCGATCTGAGATTGCATAAGGCGGCCGCCAAAAGGCGCGCGCCTCGCATACGCGAGGAACGTCGTTCTGTTCATCGGATTTTCCTTCTAGTGAGATAAAAACGCCGGCCGAAGCCGACAGCGGCGCTTTGAAAGGGCTAGTCAAAGGCCGTTCCGCGGAGCATATTTGCCTGTTCGCTGGACCATGAAACGGGCTCCAGCAACTGATGGATCATCAGCACTTTCGCCCTAAATGGAGGAGGTTATGTTTGATCGACTGCATTCCGGATACATTCTTCCCGAAGGCTTCATCGTTATTTCCGCGGTCTTTGAGAGGGTCGTGAACGCGCGAGACTTCCAACGGCAAAGCGACGAAGGCGAGTGGCTGGCCCGCGAGGCGATTCGTCTGTTCATGAGTGGCATACGAGACGCCTGGGAACTGGAACGCCGACTTAAGGATGCTCGCCGCCCGCCCGACCATTCACCGCCATCGGGAGGCGTTGGCACGGTCGTGGATCTGCTGCCAGAGCTGACGGCATGGGCGCGGAGCTTGACCGCCTCACAGCGTGCGGCAACCGCGCTCACCGAAAAAACACTCGAATACGCCATCGAACATACGGATGAATTCGGGGCGACATCAGATGTCAGAGGATGGCTGGTCCGTGTGATGTTGGACCTCCGGCTTGGCCGGAAATGAGGCGAGCATCGAACGTAGATCCACGCACGGCATGATGCCGGCTGGGGAACATGATGGGCTATGATTGGAATGGCGCGCGAGCGCCGCATGAAGTTTGCGCGATTTGGTACGGCCGTCGCACTGGCGGCCTTGCTGGTATCGGTCGCGGCCCAGATGGTGACGCGAGCGATCTAACGCTTCATTCGGGCGGCAATTGCCCACCGAGCATCGCCGGCCGCTGCATCGGCCACTCGAACGAGCATGCCGCTTCCAGCTCCGCCATGAACTCCGCCACGGTCGGCTGCACGCGTTCGCCTGACATGACCTTCGCCAGCTCGGCCGAAGAGAAGGTCCAAACGGTCGACCGCCAGGCAAACAGCGCATCCGCCTCGGCTGCGAAGTCCAGGTTGGGGTCGTCGCGGTAACCGATGGCCGAATGGATACCGTCGTACTGCCGCTCCCGCGCCTTGGCGTCGAGGTGTGCTTGAATAGCAGCGGAGTAATCTGCTTGGGTCACTGGCGGCGCCGGCGGTTCGTACGGAACGACAGCACCGCCCTCCCACTTACGTCGACCGGGATTGGACAGGAACTCCATCCAATGCTCGTCCGAGATTGCGACAGCCTCAGGCGGGATCACGCAATCCGGGTTCGGCTCTTCGCCAATGATCTCGACTTCGGCTGTATCGGCGTCCGGCTCGCCGTAGACTGGCCGCACCTTGGTGCCGTGCACATCCTCGCTATAGAACCCGACGGGAAAACCAACTTCAAAAACTGCGAACTTCGTCATCGTTTAGTACCCCACTGCAAGCCAAAGTGCGCCCTGGCCGGCGCCGCCGACCGCTCCGCCGTTATTTACTGCTCGCGCCCTGATATCGAAGCCGAACTTGTCGACGTTGCTCGTTGATACCGTCACGGCCGTTGTTGCCGGCAGATCAGAGGAGGCCATAGTCGCGACGGCAGTGAAGCAAGTAGCCGGAAATGCGACGGGGAAGATCTTTCGGAAGTCGCCGGAACCGGTGGGATCGTAGCCCCATTGCAACATGAAACCATTCGGGAACTTGTGGTAGCCCGAGGTCGCCGCATTCCAAAGGACAGCGCTGTCAGTCCAAACCTTGCCGAGGTCGGTGCTGTCGACCGTCGCCTTCAAGGCGCTGTTGGTCCAGCCAAGAAAGACCTTGTTGCTCCCCTGTCCGTAGCCCCCTCCCTGCTGCACCGGTGTGAAACCCAGCGCCGCCTGCGCACCCAATGTTGTGCGTGCCGTCGCCGCATCAGGGTCATTCAACAGAAACTTGATGAAGTCGCTTACTAAGAACCACTCCATCGTGTTTCCGCTAAGCCCGCGCGGCACCATGCCGGCGGAGAGTGTCGGAGCGATCGACGCCAGCGCCGCCAGCGAGGCATTATCGAGACGCTGCAGATAGGTCGACAGCGCATTGGCATTGGCGACCGTCTGCTGGCCGTAGGCCGTGTCGCGCATGATCGCGTAGGGATAGGTGCCGCTGGCGCCCTTCCACTTGATCGCCGCCGTAATCTGCGTGTTGCTGTCGATCGTGAGGATTGGCAGTGGGTTGCCGGCCACTTCGGCGTAAATCGTGCCGCCGGCGATCAGCGCCGTTTGCCAGGCTGTGCCGGCGCCAGTAACCACGGCGCTGCCGTTCGCCAGGGTGATCGACCCTGTCGTGTAAGGAGTGGTCATGTTGGGGAACTTCCTAAGCTGGAATGCCGAAGATGTAGTAGCGGATGCCGAGGGGCGGCGTGGCGCCGCTGGTGCGCCAGCTTCCGGGGCTGTCTCGGCGATTGTAGTAATCGCCGACGTTGCCGGCGAAGGTCCAGAAGCGGGCGTTGTTCTGCGTCAGCTCGCAATAGGTGCTCTCGCCGGCATGCGACTGGTTGCCAGGCGCGGTGTATTTCAGCCGCTTTACGAACGGCAGCCGATACACATTGGTCCACGACGTGAGCAACTGGTTGAGCCCGTCAGGTGCAGCGTTGCCGCCTCGGCCCGCCCCATGGGTCGTGATGTACTTGACCATGGGAAACATGCCAGTTCCGTCGAATGGAACGTCGTAAAACACCCCATTGCCCCCGACCGTGTCGATCCAGCCCTGCGCGAGGATCTGCACCTGCGGCCATCGGCTATCGACGACGATATCCGCCCAACCGGGCGGGTCGGCAGCACCTGGTCGCAGGATCTGCGTGACCTCCTGCGCGCCGTCGTGGAACTTCCGAAGCACCTTGTTGCTGCCGCTGGTGGGCGGACTATTGTCTTCGAGGTAGAGCATGAAGCGGGCGCGCATGCCCGTCGAAGCGTCGAAGCCGATCCGCGTCCCCTCAAACCAGTACTCGGCGCCGAAGTTGTTGAGCTGAGGATTGCACGGATACATGATGGTGGCGCTGTTGTAGAAATGCACATCGAGCGCGACCATCTCAGGGATCTGAAAGCCAACGTCGAAGTAGCTCACCCCGGCCGGAAGCGCGATATCGCCCGACCGAATGACCTTCACCGGCAGCTTGGCCCCGATATCGAAGGCAATCTGTGCTGGCGTCGCCGTGTCGACCGGGTATCCCGGCCTCGCCGCCTTGAACTCGGTCGACGAGATCTTGATCGTCTTGCTACCGTTCGGTGCCAACGCCGGCGCCTCGTCGACAGGCACGTTGTTTCCCGGCAAGTTCCAGACGACGAGCGTCCGGTCTCGCGACAGGAAGCGATTGAAGCCGTCGATCGTATCGAACCGGGTAATCTGGATAATGATACCGGACGCCCATGCTCCAAAGATATTGTTGAAGAACGAGCTGTTAGTGCCGGTTACCCAGCCGAGCTGCTGATAGTTGCCAGCAACGTAAAAGCCGCCTTGACCGTTGTAATAGTCGTAACTGTCGAACCAAAAGACCATCTGCTGGTTATAGCGGTTGCTGCCTTCCCCCTTTTTCGCCTTGATGTCGAACAACGGCACGTCATAGCGGAGCGTCGGAAAGTGCTCTTTCTTGTAGCACCAATGACTTGAGCCACCACCCGATGACTCCGCGTAGACGAAGTTCCCACTGTTTGAGCCGGCCGGATAGTAATAGGTCACCCCCGAGTCATTGAGGCCCGGTCTCGAAATCTGGTTGACCCGCTGCATGTCGGCCAGATTCATCGTGATCGAGAACTTGCTGTTGTAGAGGAACTTCCAACGCTCACTATCCGGCGTGGTGCGCGGATCGTCGGCGTCGCTCTTCATCATCTTGATGCAGCCGGCGCCGCTGCTGTCGACGCCAATCATTGTGCGAACCATCAGCTGTAGATCTCGATCGTGCCGTTGTTGAGGTTGATCGCGAGCCTCTGATCCCTAGAGCGCAGAATTCCTGCCTGAACCAGACCGACATCGGCATTGCTTAGGGCCAAAGTACCGCTATTTTCGAGCGCGACTGGAACGGCCATGCGCCGGTCGGTGGCCGCTGCGGGAAGGACGGGCGCAACAAAAAGCGCCGCGAGGAATGACCTGCGCTTCATATCAGAATTCCTTTTGGTGACTCGACTCTCGGTTGTTCGGCTGGTTTTATCCGCCCACAGCACAACCGGAGAAAACTATGAGAAAGAAACTGAAACTCACCCCGACGACCGACAACACGCTCCATATCGATGCGTCCGCTATATCGCTCCCCACAGCGCCAGGGGGCTACGATATCCAGTGCGGAGCGTGCGAGGAGATCATGCTTAAGGGTTACGACGTGCGGGCCAGTAGCTTCATGGTGATTGACGCGCTGGTCTGCCAGCACTGCGGCCAAAACAATCTATTCGCGTCGGTACTCCCGCAGGGCTAACGCTCCATCATCAAGAATCGTCACCTCAAGATCGAGGTGATCGTCCCCACGCGAGAAAATGATCTTCGGGCGGCCTTCTCGCGTGTGCGCCGCCTTGAGATAGAGCGGCTGCCCTTTCGTGTTGCTTTCGAGGCATATCATCTGGATCTTCCTTCTTTAGCTGTAGATTTCGATCGTGCCGTTGTTGAGGTTGATGTCCATCTTGCCGTTCTGCGAGAGGAGCCGGCCCGATCGGATCAAGCCGATGTTTGCGATGTTGAGCTTCAGCTCGCCGTTCTCGATGACGATGGGCAGGAAGGCATTGCTGCCCCCGTTCCAGACAACGAACTGATCGGCCTTCACAGCGAAGCGGGATTTGAGCACCCCACCTTCCGTGTAGATCTCGATGTAGAAGCCGCTGTCTTTGAAGGTTTCGTTGAGGGTTGCGCGCAGCATAACCGAGAAGCGAGAGGTGACGCCTGACTGATCAGCGGCCGCCTCAAACTTCACCAGCCCGCCGGCGAAGCGATTGTTCACGTCGGCGCTGACGCCTGTGATGCTGGAGGCTAAGGCGCTGTCTTGTGTGGCACGTGCCGTCTCCTCAGCGATGAGCCTCGCAAGGTTGCTGCCCACCGTCGCCGTCAAGGCCGTAATCAGCTGTGCGAGCGCTTCGTCCTGCGACACACGCACGCGCGCCTCCGTGACGATCTGAGCAAAGGCATCGCCGACCGCTGCCTTCAACTCCTGCCGCTTGACTTCGCCGACGGCACCATCGAGCGAAAAGGCCGTCGTCAATTCCTCGAGGCGCTGCCAGACGCCGTTGAACTCGCCTTGAAGCTCTTCGAAGCGGTCCTTTAGGTCGTCGCGGACCTGGCCGAGGCCGATTTGAACGTTCAGCGATCCGGTGATCGTCGACGTGGTGCGCCAGGGCGTGAAGGTACGCAGCCGGTCCGGGTTAGTCTTGATGGTCGCCCGCGCGACATACGCCTTCTCCGAGATGACGTTCTTCGTGGTTCGGTACCGACCGACCTCGGGTTCGCCGCACTGGTCAGCGAACTCTTCTGCAGCGCCGTCGATGCGATAGACAAAGAGCACGTCCGTGATGGTCGGATCGTCCGGAGGGTCCCAGACGAATTCGAGCGCCGGCACGTCGAAGCCGTTTCCGCCCTGGATCATGCCGGCGTGAACGTCGAAGTTCTGCACCGTGAACAGCTGCGATGGGTTGATCGGCGGCGTGGGCGGTACGACGATCGGGCCGGGCTCGATGTCGCCGTCATCATAGATGTCGGCGCCGGCCTCGGTCAGCACGAAGGTGAAGCGCAGATCTTCGTCGCAGCGCCATTCGGAGATCATCCAGACATTGCCGAGATAGCTGACCCACTCGCCTTCCTTCACCTTCAGCCCGACGCGCCGGCTGACGGGTACCGTTGCCGTGCCGCCTTTGCGGTTCTGGCGGTAGCGGACGTTCAGCAGGTACTGCGCGATATCCGCATCGGAGACCTGCAGAAAGTCGATCGAGGTCTGACGCGGCCGCTTGTCGGCGGCGACGTCGGCATTGACGACGATCGGCTTCAGGCTCTCCGGGTTCCACATCGCCTCCGGCGAGGTGAACTGGCCGGACAGATGGTTGAAGAGATCGAAGGCCGATTTGCGCGGCTGGCGGGGCTTCGGTCGGTCGGCCGGGATATCCTTATCGGTGATATCAAGCACCGGGATCTGCGGCGCGCCGACGACGACGCCCGAAAGGCCGCGGCGGTTCAGCCCGTAGCCGGCCATGGCATCGTCAAAGGCCGACAGCGCCTCAGTGTGATCGGTCTCGGAGTTGACCCAGAGCGAGCACTGATAGATCGGCTTTCCCTTGCGGAGCGTCCGGCAATAGTTGATCGCGACAAAATAGGACGACAGGTCCAACTGGCCGAGCGACTTGCCTTCGCCGATCAGCGTGCGGCCCGAGCGCAAGCCCCTGAGACCGAGCTGATAGTTGAGCCGATGGATCGCAGGGTTCAGCGTGTGCGTCCAGGTCGAGGGATCGTTGAGCCGCTGCGGGCCATTGCCGCCGGCCACCGTCGAGTCCTTCGTCGGGTCGTACTCACGCAGACCGCGCAGCACCCACTCGAACTCCGGACGCCCCTTGTCGAACTTCGAGCTATCGAACTTGCGCTCGACAACGACATAGGCCAGCCCGCTGAGGCGGCTGGTCGCCTTCCAGATCTTGCCGAGGCCGGCCGTGTCGTTGACGAGCTTCTGATCGACAGGCTGGCCCGGCCGACCGTCATAGAAGCGGATCGAGATGAGATCACCGAAGCCGTCGACACCGAAGTGGGAGACCTCGCCGCCGATCAACGGCCGCACCACCAGGTTCTTTTTCTCGCCGTAGAAATAGACGTAGTTTTCGAGGCCGTCGCACCAACCGTTCGCCAAGATGAAAACGTCGAAGTTGACCTTATTGCCCTTGCCCGCCTTCCCGTAGTAAGCGCGCTGGCCTTTCGTCTTGCCGGTACCGAGCAGCGCGTCGACGGGCACATCGCCGCCCATCTGCACTTCGCCCTGGACGGCGGTGAACTTCTGCTTCTTCTGCTTGTTGGTGAGCTTGCCCAGCCCGATCTGTGCACCGAACGCCAGCGCACCCCCGATGAGCTTGGCAGCGAGCAACGAGCCGCCGAAGAGCGCGCCGGAGATCAGCGCGCCCAGACCGGAAAAAATAGCCATGGTGGAGAATTACCCGAGATGGAAGGTCGCAATGACATCGGAAAGGCCGTGGTCGCTACGGCCCCTCTCGGTTTTGGTGGTGAAGCGGTTGCCAAGGCAGACCCCGACATGCTCGGCGCCGTCGGCGAGACGAAGGATGACCAGGTCGAAATAGCGTGCCGAGGCGGCTCCGTCCGGCTCCTGTCCCAGCTCGGCCGACCAGAAATCAACCAGGTTCGAAAAGCCGCGCCGGCGGAGCGCGATGTGCGCTCCCTTCAAGGTGCGATAGGCGCCGCGGTACTTCTCGACGAGCGAGGTGCCATGCAGGGCATCCGCCATGGCGCAGCCGAGGTGAAAGCAATCGGCCGGGCCATAGGCATAGGGGGTCGACAGCTCACGCTCCAGCGTGGCTGATCCGATACGGAAGCGATCCATTGTGAAAGACTCGACTTTTGGTTGTCTGTCTGATCCATTGCCTCGGCCAGCAACAAAGAGGTCAACGGCTGTGTTGCCAGGCGAATGGTTTGTGAAACTGCCAGGAGATGGGCAATGACCGACAAGCGTTACGAAGAGAAAAGCTACACCCCTCGAACGACCGACATTAAGAATCCTGACGTCGGCGGCAACTACACTCCGACGACGAACGAAACTCCGGCACCTAAGCCGCCGGGGAAGTAATTTTTCTTCGCCGAAAATCAATTCGTGCGATTTCCGAGCTGGGGATGAAGGTTATTTCATCACCCCATGCACCAAACTGGACGGCCGCGTTCTCGCGTCTGTCTTCACCAACTGGCCGGAAGTGGGTTACATACATCAGGACGTCGCCGTTTGTACCCAAAACGCAGGGGCCGTTCGGGGCACGAGTAAATCGATGAAGATCATCGCACTCAAGCCACGTCCCGTTCTTGAGCTGAACGGCCAATTGCGTCCCGTCGAACCCGGTCACATTGAACATCGAGACCCAGGCACTCGGTAACTCGTCTGCGTAGCTTACATGCATTCCCCTGAGCAGAAGCTTGAGCAAACTCCGGCCGATCAGCCTCCAGAGGATGCCGATGACGCACGTCGCCACATAAGGCAAAAGCGTTGACACCGCGATGTTCGTGCCGCGCGCGACCAACCATTGGTGAAAGAACAAGCCAAAGAAACCGAAAACCGCACTCGAAAACGCGACATCGACACTTTTGTGATGGTCGCGAATGCCGGTGTTCGCGATGAAATACGCACTGTATCCCGCCGCCAGAAACAGGACTGTGGCGAGCGGCAAGTTTGCAATCTCAGGCTGGAAGGGCATGCAACTCTCCTGACGGCTGACAAATCTATCGACGACGCTCGCACTGATTGCAAGCATGGCCTACCTCGAAACCTGTCCCCATTCCTCGGGAACCGTGCCGATCGTCGCGACGTATTCGAGGCCGGTATCGGTCTCGTCGTTATCGAACTGCTGCTCGGCGGTGCTGCGTTTGATCAGCGTTTGCCCCCGGGCGGAGCGGCCGGGCGGCTGAAGCTCGATCGTCAGGGTCAGCATGCCGGAGCCATTGGCATCGAGCGCGTCATCATTAAAGCTGACGCGGTCGATCTCGTAGATGTTCGAAACGAGGATGCCAACGACCTCGTTGGTGTCAGGCACGCCGGCAAGATGGGTGATGATGACCGGCGAGTTCGGGTAATCGTACTGCTCGATCTTGGCGACCGCGTCATCAGGGTCGTCGACCGGGATATTCGAAAACACGATCGTCCGCGTCGTCACCGCTACGCCGACGGCGCTATTGATGTCGCCGCCCTGCAGGAATCGGTTCGGCAGGTACTTCAGGCCGTTATAGGTGAAGGGCCGCCCGCCGCGATGATAGCCGACAGTCTTGCCCGGCAGATCGAACCGGATGAGATCAAGCCCCGCGAACTCTCCGCTTTCGACGATCGCCTCGACTTCAGGAGAAAGCACGCTCATGAGAAGAACAGCTCCGTTGCTGTAAACTGGACATTGGAAACCGGCCAGGACTTCGGCAAGCTGAAGCTGCCCTCGTCCATCTCCATGATGCAGGCCGACTTCTCGAAATGGACCGTATTGCCCGCGGCAAAGGTCTGGGTGTCGAGCGCGAACCGTATCGACAGGCTGACCACGCCCGCGCCGTTCGCCGTCGCGGGTGCGGTGATGCGATGCAGCGAGCGTACCAAGGCCGACTTACGGATCTCGACATAGTCGCCAGACGACAGCTTGAAGCCAGCAGGCAAACCGTTGACGACGATCGTCTTGGCGTTCGTGATCGACTGAAGCACCGCGTCGCCGTTAAAGGCACCGCCGCCCGCCTTCACCCCGGCGAGCGGTGCGCCCGCGTAAGCGATCGGCCGAGGCCTGTGCGGGTCGTAACCGGCGAATACCCCGCCATCGCTGGCGAGCATATTGAAGGCATCGAAGAGCGACACCTCATCCGTCGTCAGCTTCGACGCTGCATAGGTCGCTACCCAATAGGGCGTTCCGCGAAAGAGCGTCTCAGTTTTCCGGCCGAGCATGCGCGAGGTGCTACGGGTGCGGATCGGGTCGAATGAGATCGACGGGCCGTAGATGACGGCAGGTAGCGAGATCAGATCCGGCATCAGTATTCCCCGCCGTTCTGGCGGATGTTTGCCCGCGCCGCCTCGTTGCGCCTGATCAACTGAACCGACTGGCCGCTTGCCTGTTCGAGGATCTTGGCAACCAGGTCCTCGCCCAGTTCTAGCTGGATAACCGTGCGATTATCGCCGCCCTGCCCATTTCCATTGTCGCGGATTTTCGAAGGCGCGATGATGCGGCCATGCTGGGTCGGCGCAAAAAATTCGTCTTCATATTCGTTGATCTCGTAGATGCGCCCCGGCGACACATCACCGCCACCTGCTCGCGCTCCGCCCTTTAGAAAATCGCCGAGGGTCGTGTTCGGCACGAAGCTTGAGGAGAAAAGCCCCTTGCTACCACCGCCAAAGCCACCGGACAACGCTTCGAACAGCGAGCCGAAGAGCCCCTTTCCATTCGTTTTCACGTTGACCACTTCCGTGAGCACGGCTGCGAGTGCCTCTTTAAGATCGAAGGTGCCGTCGATGGCCCGCATCAACTGATCGTCGAGCGTGTCACCCATGCGCTGCGCCGCGTCGCGCATCCGCTCCTGGCTGTCGATCAGCTGTTCCTCGGCCGCCATCTGCTGATACTTCTTGTCGATCAGCTTGGAGATTTCCTGCCCCTCTTTCGAGGCGTAGGTAACGCCGGCTTCGCGCAGCGCGATTGTGCGCTCGCGCTCGATGTCCGTCAGCCCCATCACCGCGAGCTCGTCGCGCAATGACTGGATGACGTCGTCGATCGCCTTCTTTTCCTTTTCGGCGGCGCGCTCCGCCTTGGAGCGTCCGCCGCTGCCACGCCCCTTTTTGTCATCATCTGGTGTGATAACGGGTGGCGTCCATTTCACGCTCGGCGCGGGTTTTGGAGAATTTCGGTCGCTGAGGATCGCGATCACGCGATCTTCTTCTTCCCCGATCTGATCGAGGTAGGCTTCCAACTGGGTAATTTGCTCATCGAGCATACCCTTGGCACCGTAGGCTCCCATCGCTTCCCGCGTTTCTTTCGCCTCGCGAATCTGTTGGGCAATATCGTTGCGTCGTCCCAGCAGCTCGGTCTGGCGGGCAGCAAGCGTATTCGTCTGCTGGTTCTGGATATCATTGAAGCTGTCGATGAACTGACCCATGCTGCTAACGACTGACACGATGGCAGCTTTCAAGTTGGTGCCCACAGTCGTCGCTATAGCGTTGAGCTTGCGGTCGATCTCAGCCGCCTGCTGGACCATCTTTTCGTCCAACACGATACCGAGGTCATTGGCCGCCTTGATCGTATCGCGAATGCCAGCTTCACCCGCTTCAATAAGCTGAACGAACTGCTCGCCGCCGGTACCACCGAATACTTCATCGAGAATGCGGATCTGCGCCGCCTTATCGAACTGCTGCAGCTTCCCGATAATCTCGGTAAACAGGGCCGATGGGTCCTTGAGCTTTTTCTTAAGATCGTCGGCATTTAGCCCCAGACGCTTAAACGCTTCAGCCGCCGAACCGCTGCCCGTGAGGATGAATTCATCGGCGCGAAGGTTGAGTTCCTTGATGCCGTCGGTCAGAGCATCGACGCCGATGCGGTTCTGCTCGGCGACATACTTCAGTTCCTGAAACGACTTCACGTCGAGGCCTGCACGCCGCGCCTCGTCGCCGATGGAAGCTATTGCACTGGCCGCATCCCGAATGACGGCAACCGTCGAGGCAGAGATAACCCCTGCCGCGATGCCCGCGACGCCACCTGCCAGGCTTCTGATACGGCCGATCGAAGCTACGACATCGAGCGCCGTAGATTTTGTCATAGCTCTAATGCGTGCTAGCGAAGCCTCAAAACCCTTGGAGTCACCCGAAATTGTAACCGGGATGTCTGGACGACTCATAGTAGACCTCACAAAGGATAGGGTTTGCTAACTGGAGGATGTTCGATGGCGAGAGCGGGTGACCAAAACATAAGGTGGTTGGCGGCACTCGCCGTCGCGCTTGCAGTTATTTTGACGGTCTGGGTCGGCGGCGTTCGAATCTTTGTCATTCAGCCGATCGGGGCGATACCCGAGGGTGTGACCGCCATCGTCGTTAACATTCGGGGACTGAATCTCATCGACAGTCCGGACGCATTCTGCGCCCGGCAAGGTCAACCAAACCTGCTATGCCGCGGCATGACCGCAGCGAAGGTGGCTAACGAAGGCAAGATCATACTGAGGCTTCCCTACAGTCAGACCCTTTATTCTTTAACCGGCGCTCCTGAATACTGACGCAGCTCGCAGAGGCTAGCTCCCGCCTAGTGTCTTTGCCTTCGGATTGGTTTTGAGCGAGGGCCGCACCCCGTAAGCCGCGGCGGCGCGGCGTACTTCCTCGCGAGAAACAAATGGCGCGCCGCTGAGCTTTCCGGAAAGCCCCTCCAATGCCATCTCGAATTCGACGGCCGTCGCCTTCCAGAAGACTTCCGGCGACCAGCCGAGAAGCTTCGGAGAGGTGGCGACACGAAACGCCGTCTTGAGATGGTCAGAAATCAGGAGGGGCTGACGGGCTTTCCCAGCAGAGCATCCGCCGCGATGTCGTTGGCCGTCCGCTCGTCGCGCCGGATTTTGCCCGACGCAACATGGCCAGCGAGTGCCGTTTCCGCCGCCTCGCGCCAGTTCGCCTGGTCGGCGAGCGAGATGTTGTCATCGGCGAGGATTTTGGCGACCAGCGTGTCGAGCTGGTCCGCGTCGTCGACGACAATCAACGCGCGGACAGCGCAGGCAACGGCCTTCGGCTCGAAACCCAGCAGCCGCGCGTAGACCTCATCAATCGTCCTGGCGCCGATCGCCTGCGAGAGCCGGGCAAGACCGGAGAAGGTGACGGCGATGCGGAAATCGATGGCGCCGATCTTGACCGGCGCCTCTCCGCGGATGGGGTTGGCTTCTGTTTCCACTGTCGCCTCCGTCACACGGCCGCTACGAAGGTGATGACGCCGGTCATCGCGCAGCGAATGTCCATCTGCAGCTCATTCGTCTTGTCACCGGAGAAGGTGATCGAAATGAGCATGTCGCCCTCGAAGGTGCCAACGCCCGGCACGGTCACCTGGTATTCCCTGATGACCTGGTTGATGGCATCCGCCGCAACTTCCTTCATGACGGCGCTGCTGACGAAAGCGCCCTGTCCGCTGAATCGGATGGACTGGATGCCGTACATCAGCGCGAGGGTGAGTTTTTCCCCCGGATCCGTGCAGTTTGGCTTGGTGATATCGATCTCCTCGTTGTTGATTTCGAGGGATCGCTGTTCGGTGATGCAGGCGAGAGTGAACGCGCCCGCAAGCGCAGAGCGAGCAAGGGTAAGCTGACGGCCGAGAGCCATGGCAAGATCCTCTATTGTTGGGATTGGGAGCGCTAGAGCGCGACTTGCTGCGGATCGGCCGCAAGGGTTTTGTAGGCGACCCGGTAATTGATTGAACCGGCGCCGATAGACAGACCGGTCTGAGAATTCACGTAGTGGCGCTCGGACTCGAGTGTGACCTCAACCACGAGGCCATCGAGTTCGATGGCAGCGCCCATGACGCTTTCCACTTCGACACAGATCTCGTCGAACTCAAGCTCCGGATCATCGTCACGAAGGTGAACCACGATCGACAGCGGCAAGTGGCGATCATAGCCATCCTCGCCGTTCGGCCCGGAGAACGGCCGCATGGTGGCGATTTCGTTGCTATCGGACCATGTCGGCGTCAAAGCCGGCAAACTTTCCTGACGGATCGCGCCCTTGCGTCCTCGGGTTACTTTGTCGGGACCGGAGAAGCGCGCGATGGTGACCAGCCGCGCCTTCACCGCGTCGAAGATCTGGGTGCGCAAGTGTGCCATGTCAGGCGATCTTCTTGCCAAGATCGCGGAGCGCCTGACCGAGGATCTCGGTAGAGTAACCGAGCGCCACGATCTGCTCGCGCGTCTTCTTCTGGTCTGCAAGGTGACCGACGTCCGAGCGGATCGCCGAGCGCAGGCGCGACGGCAACTGCTGCCACGGTCGCTGCGTCATGCCGCCGACGGCCTTGCGAGCCGCTTCCTTCTTCGCGCCTTCCTCGGTGGCGAAGAGCGCCTGGCAGATCTCTTCGACCGGATCGACCTTCGCGGCCGCCGGCGCGTCCTGTTCCTGTTTCATGTCAGATGTCTCCTGAAAGCGAGAGCTTGAGCATGGCCCGGGCGTCGTCGCTCACGTTGATGATGGGATAGGTCACGCCGTCGATCGCGACCGTGTCGCGCCTGCTTTCGAGTCCGGGCACATCGGTCGCGGCAACGGCGAGCAAATGTGTCGTTCCCTCGACCGCCTGGTCGACCTCTTCCATAAGCTCGACGTCGCGCCAGACGCGGAGGATGCCCCGAACAGCCTTCGGACTGACGACGCCGGCGATGGTGAACACAGCATCGACGTTGCCGAAGGCCTTTGCGAACTTCGACCCCATGCGGGCGAAGATTTCGGGGCGCCGGATCATCTCACGGTCAGCTTTTCGATGTTGGCCTCAAGGGTCTTGACCTGACCCTGCAGAGCCTTCACCTGATCGGCCAGCACCTGGTTATCCTTGCTGAACGCGTCGTTTTCAGCTTCGAGTTCATCGTTCTTCTTCGACAGCGCCTTGCTGTTTTCGAAGGCAGTGTCGCGCTCGGCCGTGAGGCGGTCGACGTCGCCCTGCAGTTCGTCGCGCTCGCTGGTAAGCTTCGCGAACTCGTCGCGGATCCTCGCCAGATCCGCGCTGCTGGGGATCGGACCTTCGGATGCATCGGGGCCACCGTTGTAGTCGCCGAAGTTGGTGCGCAGGTTCTTCACCTCGTCGTCGGACAAGCCGCCGCTGGCACCTACGGGCACCGGCTCACCGGGCTTATAGACCTTCTTGCCGAGGGTGACGGTGACGTTGAACTTCTCTGTCCTTTTGCTCATCGGAGCCTCCAAATTCCGTCATGCTCCGCCGCCACGACAACGGCGGAGATGATGCGGATGCAGTGGTTTTCAGGGATGGATCAGCGGACCAGCGCGAAGAGGCTGGCGTCGGGCTCCGGCATGATCGGCAGCGGGGCCGACTGCGTCTGCACGATCGTGCGCGACGGGTTCTTCTCCTTCCACATGTCCGGGAAGCGTTCGAGGGAGATCAGAGCGTCGTTGTCCAGAATAGCGCCGTAGGCGAAGTGCCCCAGGAAGCCGAAGGGATCGAAGATACCGACGCCGAACGAAGGCCAGAAGTTCTGCTTCGCCCCGCCAACCGTGTAGGGCTGCGAATACTGGATGAAGGTCAGTTCGCCGATCGTGCCGAGAACGGTGTAGTACTTGTTCTCCGCGCCGGTCGAGACAGGACCAAGCTGCATGATGCCGCCGTCCTGGCGCCGGTTATCCAGCATCTCCTGGAAGCGAGGCGACTTTTTCAGGAGACCTGCGGCGCCCGGGCCAAGCAGGACTTCCCGGGCGTTAAAGCCGCCGGTGTCACCCAGCAACTGAGCCCACTTTTCAACGTCGTCCATCGGATCCACACCGGCCTCACCCCAGCGGGCCGCTCCCGCGAGCGCGATCGTAAGCGCCGCATCGCGACCGTAGGCAATCGTCTGTGTCGGGTAGTCCTCGCCCTGAACGACGACCTGACCGGTGCGCAGTGCCTGCGAGCACATGAACTCTTCGCGTCGGGTGATGCGCTGATCCTGGTCGTCGATGATCGTCGCGAGGTTGTATGCATAGCGCGACGCCGGTGTGTCACGGCCGCCGATCGGCTCGCCCGGGATGCGGATCATGTTGCCGCGCGGACGTAGCGTGTTCTGCGGCTTCACATAGGCGGGCGTAAAGCTGGTCGCCTTGAAGCCGCGGTTGGAGGAGTCCTTGCCGGGAACGTCCGGATGCACGAACGGAGCGAGTTCGCGATCGGGCAGAATCTTATCAAAAACGATCTCTTCCATGTCGGAAAGAACGGTCGTCGAGAAGTAACGGTCGCGCAGGAAGGCCTCTGGCCGGTCGCGAGGCGGCAGAACCTGAATGAGTTCTGCAGTGTTGAGAAGCATATCCATGTGTGAGGAACCTTTCAGGTCTTTGCCGTCACTTCAGCGTGCGGACGTAGAGCGGCGCGCTTGCCTTGCGGAAAGCGGCTTCTACGGTCGCGGTTGTGTGACCAGCGCCAAGGATGAGTTTCGATGCATCGAGGCCGGCGCCCGCATAGGCGGGTGCTACGACATCACCGGCGGATGCGTCGCAGTCGATCGCGAGCACGAGGCCCGGCGTCTGCGAGCCGTCGGCTGCGGCCGAGGCGGACAAGATGTACTTGTCCGAAGCGGTGATGTTGCCGATCACGGCGCCGCGCTTCAAGTTCTGGCCGCTGGCGATCGTGATATTGCGGGTAACGACCGGCACGTCGGAGACGAGCAGATCGTTCGGGGCGAAGGTTGCTTCAGCCATTGAATCAGGCTCCCTTGCGGTTACGGCCGTGGATGGCCTTGATGGTGTTGCCGATGCCGGCGATCACGGCCTGGCGCTCGGAGGACTTGCCGCCACCCGGAGTACCCGCGCCGAGTTTCGGGGTCTTGCCCTTCATGCGGGCGCCGAGGCTGGAACCGCCGCCGCCAGCCGATGCCAGGAGGGCGCCGGCTTCCCTGGCCGTGTAGAACTTCGATCCGAAGGCCAATTCGTTCGCCAAGCCGGGATTGCTCTCGGCTTTCGGGTGCGTAAGGATCGAGCGAATCCGCCCCTGCTCGGCGCGACGGATGGCACTGGCAGAAGTGGTCTTGCCTTCGTCCGTCTCGTCCTCGTCGGTTTCGGCAGAGGTGTCTTCTTCCTCGGTCTCAGCCTCGGGGTCCGTCACGTCGTCTTCGGCAGAGGTTTCATCCTCAGTGCCTTCTGCAGTTTCTTCTTCTTCAAGTTCTTCCGGCCGTTCTTCTTCCAGCCGGGAGCCCTTTTTGCCGCTAATGGCGGCGAGCACGCTCCGCGTGAGCGCGCTGGTGCGCGTCAAGTTCGACATTCGTCGTCTCCGTGTGATGGTGGGTTAGCCGGCTGTCCGGCTCAGTTCCGCTTCGAAGGCCGCAAGGACCTGCGAAGGACGTACAACCGCGTCGGCGAGGCCGGCCTCAACCGCCTTTTGTCCGCGATAGAACCGCGCCTCTGTGGCGAGAGCGGATTGCTGTGTGAGGCGGCCGGCGCGGAAGCGCGCAACGGTCGCTGCAAATTCGACGCGAAGCTCTTCGAGCTCGGCGAGTTCCTGTTTCAAGACATCTTCGGGGATAGCCTGATAGGGATTGAAGTCGGCCTTGTGCGCGCCAGCTGAAAGGATCGTGACGTTCAGACCCTCCTTTGCCAGCCACGCGCTCATGTCGACATGCATGGAAATGACACCGATAGAACCGCAGATCCCGGTCTGAGGAATGACGACCTGTCGGGCCGGCGATGCACACAGATAACCGGCAGAGCAAGCATGATCGGTAAGCACTGCGATCGTCGGCTTCATCTGCGAAAGCTCGAAGATCTGCTCGGCGCAATCAAAGGCGCCAGTCACCTCGCCGCCAAAGCTGTCAACCTCAAGCACCACTGCCTTGACGTCGGCGCGCTCAATGCAATCGCGAACCTGAAGCGCAATCGCTTCATAGCTCGTCATACCGCACGACTGGCCGATCCACTTGCCCTTGTTGACCAAAGAGCCCTCGATCTCGATCAGCGCAATGCCACGTTCGGACAACATCTTGGGGCCTTTGTAGACGTCGTCTCCCCAATAGTCCTTCGCGTCCCGCAGCTTCTCGCCGATCAGGCCCATCTCTTCGCCACCCGCCACATGCGCGGCAACATCCGGCGCACCGAGGACCCGTGGCCCGAAGGCACGCGCAATGATGTCGCCCTTTGCAGGGTGCAACATCAGCGGCGTACCGAACATACGGCTGGCGATTTCAGGATAGTTCCTCATGCCGGTTTCCTTCTGGCAATCGCAGGGATGCCGACCGGGTGCCGGCGGGCAGACTTGCGGCCGTTGACCTCCTCCTCGGTATCCTCCCCGGGTTCGCGATCATCAGCCGGGTTCACGCGTGGACGCGCCGGGACATCGGCAGGCCCCATGGGCAAGCCCAGTTTTTCATAGAAGCTGCGCTCGCGTGCCCGCTGCAGCGCGTCCATCTTCCAATCCCTGCCCTGCTCTGCCGATTCCTGCTGCAGCGTCGTCAGGTTGTTTTCGATGCGCTCGCCGGCAGCCTGCGCTTCGCGCAACGGATCAATCCAGCCACGGCCAGGACCGATCCAGTCCGCGTGGCACCAGGCCGCCGGGTTCTGGTCGAACGGCACGGCGCCGGCGGGAAGTGCGATCAGGCCCTTGTCGAAGATCTCCTCAAGGAACGCACGATAGATCGGGGCCATGAACTGGGCTGCAAAACCGCCCTTCTTTGCCGTCAGTCCACGCCAGATTTCGAGCAGGGCGGCACGTGCCGACGAGTAGTTGACGTTGCTCCAGTCCATGGTCAGCTGCTCGTAGGTGATGCCGATCGCGCTCGCGACCTTGCGCAACGCAGCATTCACGAAGGCCTCGAAGTTCGCATTCGGATGCTCCGGCTTTGTCAGGGTCGCCTTTTCCCCCGGCTGCAGCATGTTGACGCGAACGCCGGGAAGGTCGATCGGCGCAGCGCTGTAATAGGCCTTCTGCGCGTCCGACATCTCGCCGTAGACGCTTGCAACCTTCTGGGCCGACACGTCTTCGCCCATGGCGTCGAGAAACTCTTCCGGATCGAAGGGCGTCTCGATGAAGGCGGCCATGACTGCGTTCAATGCCGCCGCCTGGCTTTCGAAGTCCTCATAATCGGTCGACTGTTTGATCGAGCGGATGATGGGCGCCCAGTCCGAAACCCCGCGCGTCATGCCGGCGCGCTTCTGTTCGAAGGCATGAACGACGATCGGTCGCCCCCATTCGGTTTCCCGCTCGACATACTCCCATTGCCACAGCCCGGTATTGCCGGCGAAGATTTCGCCGGGATGCGACTTGCGGAAATGATAGCCCTGCGGTGCGCCGTAACCGTTGATCACGACCCCGTCGCGCAGGAACTCGTCATCCATGCGCCCATTCGGGTTTGAGCATCGTGCCGGGTCGACGACATGAACAGCGGTCTGGAACAACGGAGCGTTGTCGTGCCAGACGATGACGCCCATCGCCTCGCCCTCAGGGCCGAACCGTTGACGCGCGGCAAGGCCGAGAATACCGGCCATCGTTTTCGTCCGCTCGGCATCGCACCACTTGTCGACGTCATGCGTGTAGTCGCGCCACAAGGCCTCGATCCTGTCGGAGATCGCATCGGCTTGTTCGAACGTCATGTTGAGCGAGACGTGGTTCGGCCTGGCGGCAAGCGTCCAGCCCGAACCGATGATGTTGTCAACGAGACGCGAGGTACCGGCAGCACCCCAGCCGTCATTGCGGGCGACGTCGTTGAGACGGTCGACCAGGTCGACGCGGTTCCACGACAACGCCGACTGGCCCGACCAGGTGCCCGGCCGCCATTTGGCAAGAGACGGATGATCATTGGCGGCACCCTGGTAAGCGGTAGATGCCATCATCCGGTTCTTCGTCATCTGCATACGCGCAGCTGCGCGCAGGGCATCGGGCAACGGCTTGTCATCCGGGCCGTAAATCGCGACATCGCTCATCCGAAGATCACCCCTCGGCTACGGGCTCGGCCCATTCGACGCTGGCCAAGCTGCGCCTCAAGACTGCGCACGTACTGGCGCAAGTTCCCGGCATTGGCTGCGACATAGGTGATCGCCTCGCCGTTGTAGTTAAGGCTGACTTCCGCGCGGCCGATCTCCAGTTGGTGGAGTGCCTCGCGCGCTTCCGTGAGCCGCGCCTGCAGCACGGCACGTTCCTGTTCGGTCAAAGCCATGTGAGATCCTAGCGATTGTTGCGCTGGCGAGCCCGCTCGGCACGCGCAAGCGCGGCGGCGAGCCGCGATGATGCTTCGGTCGCCGTCGTTTCTGCCGGCGTTTCCGTTTTCACCTCAACCCTGTTGAGTTGGTCTTCGAGGTCGCCCTGTTGCGGAGCTTCTATCCGGCCGAGGCGGTCGGCTATTGCGTCCCACTCTTCGTCCGTCCAGTACGGCACGCCCCAGCGATAGGCACCGGCAAGGCTCTGATTGAGCATGTCGATGATTTCGTTGCGGCGACCGTCGAGCAACTTCCAGACATAACGGGTGTGGCCGCTACGGGTCTTTTCCGGCACGCGCGCCTCCGAGGTCGCCTGCTGGTAGAAGTCGTCGCCAAACCCTCTGGCAAAGCGGATGTAGCCTGCCCGTTCCGGATCGCTTTTCTTGTAGTCACGATAGAGCCGCAGCTTGAAGGCCGAGGCATTGAACGTGAAGAAGCGCGACGACCACTTCTGCTTTTTCGGCTTGCCGCGTTTGTCGTACTCTTTCGTTTGCACGATCGGCGGCGCGGCCTCGGTGTTGCCACCGCGAACCATGATGACGCGAGATTTCGGGTGCTTGCGAACCCAGTTCCACACGTCGTCCGTGTATGCGTTGCCATCGATCGCGAGGCGATCGGCCAGGCGCTTGCGGCCGAGATCGTCAGTCCACTCGCGCTGCAGCAACTTGTCGAGCGCCGCCCGAACCTCAGGCTCCGAGATGTGGCCGGAATGCTCCTTGTAGCCTGGGAGGTGGCTGCCGGCGCGATTGTCGATGACGCCGTGGTCTATGACGGCGCGATAGCGGTTGCGGCCGTAACCGACAAGGAGCCACTCGACACGGTCGCCCTGAACGTCAAGGCCGAGCACCAACACGAGCGCTTCGGCCGGAATGACGCCGCGGCGGAAACCTTGCTCCTCACCGCGGTCGCGCAGAACTTCCCAATCGACCGCCTTGTTGTCCGCCTCATAGGCAAGACCGAGCCAGTCGTTGAAGAAGGTTTGCTCGGCTCCGGAGCCATTGTCCCGCTTCTCCGGTCCACCGGCTTGAAGGGAGAGCCATTCGCGCGCCAGGTTCTCCCAGCGTTCAAATGGCGAATAGGCCATCCAGACCCGAAACGACCGGTGGCGGCGCGCACGCTCCGGGTACTTCGCGACCCACTTCGCACCGTTCCTCGGAAGCACCATCCATTCTCGATGATGCTCATGGATCTCGCCACCGCAATGGATGCAAACGAAGTGCGCTTTCTCGGGATGCTCCGGATCAAGGTGATCCCGCATGTTTTCCCAGCGCAGCTCCTGCAACCCGCCACACTCTTTGTGCGGGCAAGGTACGTGGTAGCTCTCCTGCGTTCCTTCTCGATAATTCGCCGTGATCTTGCATCCCGGCTCCACCATCGGCGTCGAAATCTTAAAGACCTTGGCGTTGAAGAACGCTTTGCTGCGGCTGTCCGCCTGGGCCTCCGGGTCGCCAGCCTCGTTCATCTGCCACTTGGCAAGATCGTCCTGCACCTGCTTTCGCGGCGAGATCATCGACAGGCCCGCCGGCGAGTTGGCGCCTGCCGCCTGAATGGCTCCTCGGCCGTCGATGCGCTCCTTGTAGAGCACCGAGTTGCTGGCATCGCGGCTGTTCTGCGAGAACAGTTTTGCGACGGCAGGCATCTCTCGCACCAGCGGCATCAGCTTCGTCTTCGACCAGCGCGACGCGTTTTCCTCAGTCGGGTGGACGTAGAGGAAATCGCCGGGCGCCATGTCGAGCGAGCCGAGTGTAAAGATGTTGGCGCAGATGGTGCCGCCGATCTGCGCCGACTTTGCCAGGCTGACGATATTGCAGGGGTCCTCGGGCGAAAGCGCCCTCAGGATCTCCGAGAAGAACGGAACAAGATCCTCGTTGTACTTGCCGGGATGGTCGGTGATGCGCTCAGAGAACTCAATGTTCTGCTTGGCCCATGCGAGGTAATCAACCGATGGCGGCGGCTCGCAGATCTCGGCAAGGACCGAATACGCCATCCGCTCAGGGTTGAACAACATCGTCACGTCTGTTCATCCTCGACATGTTCAGCCAGCTCGGCGGCGGAGGTGGCAAAATCCTTCGCTGCCTTTGCCCGCGCTTCGCGGAACGACTTGAGCAAGGCATGCATCGCGTCGTGCATGGGCACATCGAACTGTGCAGCCATCGTCTTCGCCATGGCGGGTATTGCGAGTTCCATCACCTTGAAGGCCTCAGTTACGGCCTTGACCGTCTGACGCCTGGCATCGTCGGCAAGCATGTAGCGCCCAACTTCAAGCGCTTCCTCACGCTCCAGCTGGGCGGTCTTGATCTGCTGCTGCCTGAGGCGCTCGGCTGCCAACTTGTCGGCGACGTCATCCCTGACAATCAGCTCCGGCTCGTCCGGATCGAAGGAAGGCGGCACTGCGGCCGGTCGCGGCGGGCGGCCACCGAGGTTCAGCGCCGGCTGGCGGGTCGGCATGTTCAACGATGCCTGCCCGTTCGCGCCAAAGCGCTGGGACGGCTCAAGCGTCTTCTGCAACTGCGACTGGGCAACAGCCGGCCTGATCTTCGCCGCCCTGCCCTCACCTTCAAGTGCATCGCCGTAGATCTTGCCTTCAGCGATGTACTGCGAGATCCGGCCAGCACTCACGCCGATGTGGGCGGCGAAGGCACCCTTCGTCATCGTGTCAGCGGACAGGCTCATTTTAGCTTTCGACTTTAGCCAAGCTCTTTAGTTTAGGCTCTGACTTTAGGCTTCAAAAAGTCGCTCAGACTAGGCAACCACCGCGGTGCCAAATACCCGTAGGCCGGACTTCGCCAGGAAGGACCCGCGAACCGGTCGACCGGGTCAGCGGGCCGTCCGAACCGCCCTTTCGAAGGCGGCGGCGAAGTGGTCGTGAATGTTCGCGGTCACATAACGCTCGACGACCTCGCGAAGGTGAAGGCGGATGCGATACGTGCTCTGCGACACGAACAGGATGACCGGAAAGATCGCCTGCGTGGTCGGGTCTCGCTGCCAGACGCCCGGAAACAAATGGCCCGGGCGTTTCGCTGCGAAGAACCGCGCGTTCTTGTAGTTCTTGTTCCGCTTGACCGACTTGTCAGAGCGGACGCGGGTAGCACCGGCACCGCGATAGTCGATCTGCAGGTCCGCCATGACACGGTTGAGAAACCCTTGCGTCATGTTGCCGTATCGATCGAGAGGCGCACGCTTGGCAGGAACTGCCACTTCGTTGCGCTTCATCAGGTTGCGGTCGATCAATTGCCGCTCGAAAGCCTTATGCGTACGCATCCCGCCTTCGATCTGTGGCCCAAGGAACGCGGTTGCTGGCAACCCTCCCTTGGTTCGATCTCCGGTCACGACGACGGCTGCCTGCAGATTTTGCCTGGTTGCCCGATCAAAGACGACGCCGCGTTTCGCATAAGGTGTCGGCCGATCGAACACGCGATCCATCTCGCGCTGCACTTCGAGCCGCCCGCCCTTTGCCGTCTCGTTCAGAGTCAGCATGATTGCGTACGGCAGCTGCTTTCGCTCAATGTCCGTAAGGGACCGCTCAAACTTCGAGAGATCGAACCTGATATGTGCATCAATCATCGTTCGAAAGCCTGCGAGATGCTCATATCTCTTAAACGAAAAAGGCGACCTTTCGGCCGCCTGTCATATTCTCATAGCAGTAGCACTCGCCCTGAATCGGTGCCTCGCATGGAGGCTTGAGGGCATGGGGCCGGTGCGTTGGTTCCCTGAGGCTTTCGCCTACTCTGCCCTAGATCTGATCTAGGGGATCGGAGGGTAACGTCATCCGGCTCGTCCGTAGCAAAATGACTCTCACAACTTCTTCAGATGTGCAAGAGGCATTCGCTCGATGTCGAACGAACGGCCCTGCACGTCGATACGTACGCTCGCCCGAGCCTCTCGGCACCACTTCACGGCAGTAACAACACATCGGAATCCGGTAAACGGACCAAACACGATGTCTGCTTCGGTGCCCTGACCGATCGTCTTGTCGGTGGCGACCCGTGGCGCATTACCATCGCCGAATAGCGCTTTGAAAACAGCGACGTGAACGTCTTTGACGACGTGATAGCCACCCGTTCCACCAACGAAATCGACCACATGGTTCTGATGGCGAAGCCCAAGGAAAGCTTCCGGAGACGGTACCAACCGCACTAACAGGTAGCCAGGAACGGCAGGCTGCACCACGTCGATCTTCTTGCCACGTCGGATGTAACTGTCCTTTTCGCGCGGCATATAGGCCTCGACATTGGCCGCTGCCAGCGTGTTTTCCACATCAAACTCTCTGCCCTTTTTCACATGGAGGCAGTACCAACGGGCGCTATCGGGGTGCATTTCGGTCACTTTCATTGTTGCTGCCTTCAAACTTGCTTGTGTGATTCGCCGCATACGGTCCCTGAAACCGTCTTTGGCCTGCGTTGCGATCGGCTGACCCTTCATTCCCCTATGCTGCATCATGGTCACCCTGCCCCTCGCTGATGGTTGCCTTGAACGTCTCGATTGCCGCTTCGACGCTGCCGCCAGCCTCTATCAGCGGGAAGCAGATCCACTTGGCGTCGCCCATGCGAGGCCATGGCCATTCCATTCGCTCATAGAGCTGCCGATAGGCCTGCACCTCCGCGGAATCGACGTGGTAGCTCTTGAAGCCCTCGCCCGCCTCGACGATGGCGCCGTCGATGACCTGGCCGCGAAACTGCTCCGCCGCCGCATACATCTCGCTGACCTTCGGCCAAGCCCAGCGTTGGCGATGCTCACGGCGAACGCGATCAGCCATAGGGCCTCCAGCCTTCACAGTCTGCTGGAGGAAGGGCGTCATCGCCGGCATGGGCGCATCTGGCTCAAGCAGGCGGCTTATCGCCAAGGCCTGCCACGCCTTGCTGAATGGCTTGTGCACGCTTGGCGGGTTGACCGCAGCGGCCGCCACGACGCCAAGTCGCTGCCAGCGCTTCTCGTGAAGGTACTTGCCAGCGGCCACCGTGCCCTTCTTCGTCCGGCCGAGCTGCTCGCGCGCCCGGAGATAGGCCGGCGTGAGTTCGAGAGCTTCCCTGCGCTCGGCAGGCGTCAGCCGATACCAGGCCTTGCGTGCTTCCGTTTCGCTGTCGTCGAGATTGGTCGGCCACGTCGGGAACCAGCGCTTGAAGCCACGTTCGATCGACTGCCGGCTTTCAACCTTCTCGTCATCGCTCGCGCGCGCTCTCTCACTTCGTTCAGCAGGAGGCGTTAAACAAGAGTCGTTAATAGGTGCCGATCCAGGACCGGCAGGGGGTGCCGACTCTGGACCGGCAGGGGGTGCCGATATATCGGCAGGGGTGCCGGTATACCGGCAGGGGGGTGCGCCCTCTTCCTCGCCGGAAACAGGAGCAAATTCCTCGTCGGAAAGATCGCCGTCATTGTCCCACGATTGGAAGGCAGATTCCGGCGTCTCGCGATCGTAGATCACGCGATACCAGTGCGCGCTGTCCCGACCGTTGTCGCTGACAACAACGCGCCGCTCCACGGCCCCGATCACAACGAGGCGATCGAGCGAAGTCTGCACCGTCGAGCGGGCGCAGCCGATCTCTTCGGACATCTTCACCTGACTGCGCCGGCACCATCCGTGCTTGCTGCTGGTATGCCGCCCGAGAACGCAGAGAACCTGCAGATCCCGCCCCTTAAGCCGCTGATCGGTGACCAGCCAGCCCGGAATAATTGATAGTCGCGCCGTGCTCACTCGCAGGCCCCCCATTCATTGCATGATGTTCCAATGTTTTCAGCTGCAGCGAGGAAAGCGTCGTACTGGAGCCCTCCCCGCGATGTCTTCGACCACTCGACGCGGGCGCGGATGCCGGTGCGAGACAGCGACCAGTCGTAGTCGTCGCTCTGCCAGCCATTAGCGAGTAGAGGGTCGTCGGTTACGTTGAAGAAGGTGGAGTTTCCGCGTTTCGAAACGTCAGAAACAAGCGCCTCCCAATTCGCCAGCCTATCCACGTGCTCCGGAAAGCGCGTGCCGATCAGGCGCATTTCCTCTTTGCGGCACATGACACAGGGAAAGCAGCCGACCCGCGTAAAGCCCAAAGCGTAGAGAAAGTTTCGAGGGATGCCGAACCGATCGGCGTACGCAAAGACGTCCTCGACGCTCCAGCTAATCAACGGCCGATATGCATATGCGACCCATTGAGCGCCGAGATCTTGGAGCGCCTTCGGCAGGGAGTGCGGGACCGGATTTATCCGCTGCAGTCGCGGAAGATCTGACCGCGCGATACTCTCCGCCGCCCGGACACCCTGCCAAGAGATGAGCTTTCTACCCGCCTCCAGCAATGGTCGCTGGACGTCGTGGAACATGGGAGAGATTTTCAGTTCATCCGTGCAGAAGCGCGTTTTGGCCGAAGGGAACCGCGTCTTCCACAGGCACAAGTCCAGAAAGGGAACGCCCGTTGGATGAAGCAGCGCCAGAGCCATCTGAACCTTGGCATCCGGCACGCCTTCCATAGGCCAGCGACGCGCGACATATTCGCGCTTGCGGGCCAATTTCTCGGTGAAGTCAGCCTTTACCCAAATTATGTCCGGGCCGCCTGTCAGCTGCGGGAGGCGGCGGACGGCATCATATGTTGCCTCGTGCTCGTTGCCAGTGTCAGCGAAGACGGCCTGAAACGGCAAACCGCGTTCCATGGCGCGCAGATAGGTCGCGGTCGAATCCTTCCCCCCAGACACAGAGACGAGATGTGCGAAGCCGCTCATGCACGCACCCATTGCGGCGCAGTCGGCATTTCAGATAGGTGATGGGGTAATATTGAGGGAGATTGGGGATGGATATCAGACCGAGCGATAGGACTATGCGCTGGTTGGGACCGGCTGTCGTGTTCGCGGTTTTCGCGTTTGTTATCTTCGGCTCGCCGCCCATGCGCGCAGGAGTCTGCACGGGTGCAGCGGACGAACACTGTGTGCGCGATTGGATCTCGGCCACAAGTGGATGGTTCGCCGGCGTCGCTGCATTCATTTCTATCTACTTGCTTAGCCAGCAGGTGCGCGACGCCCGAAACGCTTACAATGCGGCCGAACAGAAGCAAGTCGATACCAAACGGAGACTGGCGCAGCGCATGCGCGAGCTGATTGTGCGATTGTCGTCCGTCATGAACCGTGTGCGCCGCGTGCCCGACGACTATCAGAGTGAATCGTTTACGAAGCGCGCCAGAGCCTATGAAATTGCGTTGGAATTGCTGACAGAGGAGCTTGCAAATCCTGTCCTTGATGAACTCGAGGAGCAATTTGAACTTGGCACTCATACGATCGCGTGGGTCCGCCGACCGCCTCAAAAGATTTTGGAGGCAGTACGAGCCGCGGTACGGGCCGCGGAGGTAGATGAAGCGCGAGCAGCAGCCGAAGAAGCGCTGCTGACGTCCCTGATTCAGAACCTGACTGGCGTCGATGAATACTGCCGAAAAATCCTGCGCCAGTGTGACCGGGTACTGCAGACCCATCCGGCAACTGAGGACCGGACTATCCGCTCCGAGTAAGTTGAATCGGCCTGCGCTCATCGGTGATCGTCCTTTTTTCGCGCGATTTCGACGAGCTGCAGGCGCGCGTACTCCCGCGAGACCCGCATGGTGATGGGGCGGCCGCCGTCATCGCAGCGGGTGCCGCAGAGCGCGGCGATTTCGGTTGCCAGGCACGTAAGGCCCGGCTGAAACCCCGCCCGCTGGAGCGCGGCGCGAATTGCCATCTGGTCGCGCAGAAGCACGTCCAGCGGTGCATTGAGGATCCAGCGAGCCCGAGCGGCATCGTCCGACGCGTCGAGCAATTCTTCGACAATGGGAAGCGGCGCCGTCATTGCGCACTCCTCGCGGCGAGCGGCCGGATCATGGCAACGACATCATCAGGCGACCTGCCGCGCGCGATCCGTTTCGCCAGAATTCGAGGGTCGTAAGCGAAATGGGCGCTGGCGACCGCCTCGCGCACGGGTTTCGGCAGGGCGTCGTAGTCGCGCATGACGTCGACGGATGAGCGCCGGTCGAGGATGTTGATCACTCACGCCCCTCCCCGGTCTCGTACCCCCACGCGGTCCAGCCGGCCCGAGGCGCGCGACAGAACATTTCCAGCCGAGGCAAGTCCGGATAGAGCCGCTCGATCGTCTCCGCGAAGAATGCGGGCTTGGCGCTGTGCCCGCCCTTGCGCTCCGAATAAACGGTCTGGGGCTGCGTGCCCGGCAAGGGCGCGACAGGACTGCCCCGCTTGCCGATTAACAGCAGCTCGTGCCGGTCGCGGCCCCAATAGCCGGTTCCGGCCACTTCCTTGTCCCAGATCCAGTGATGAACATAGGCAAAGCCCCACGCATCCATGACACGCAGTGCATCTGGCAACATCGGATTGGTCGCCCAAAGAAAGAGAACGGCATCAGCTTTGGCCGGGTCGCCGATCTCGCCGAATAGCCGGCAGATCGCGCCGGTTTCCATCGTCGGGTAGTGGTTTTCCGCGCTCTTCTCCCGCCCGGTAACCTCCGAATGAACGCCGAATTTCCAAGGCGGGTCGGCGTAGATAACGGGAAACTTCTGCGCGACCCGGCCAGCGGTAGCCGCCCCGCTTTCGACGACATGCGCCATGTGTGCCAGCCGCACCTGATGGCGCTTCTCAGCATCGTTGCGACGGATTTCTTTCGACTTGGCGACGATCTCCTTCTTCTCGCGCCTGAGAATCTCTTGCTGTGCCTCATGCTCCAGCCGCGTCAGCGCCTCGCCGGTATGCACCGAAAGCTTGCCCTCGCGTATCGCTGCTGAAAGCTCCTTGATGCCATGCGTATCGATCCGGCGTGCGGCGATGACAGCCCTTTCGGAAACGGAAAGCATGCGGGCGGCATCACGGGTCGGCAAATTTGCTGACCCTGTCGTGTGCTGGTTTACACCCCGTTTCCAGATGACGATCTTTGCCGCGACCATGGCACGCTGGCTTTCGCTCAGGTGACGGCGGCGTAGGTTGAGAGAAAGTACGAAGCCGAGCGGGTCGTCGCCCTCATACTCCTTCGTCCAGGCATCGATGCCCGCCATGTGGCACGCCGCCTCCCGGTTGCGCCCGTCTATGATCGCGCCGTCGAGAAGCCAGACCGGCTGCTGCTGGCCATGCGCGGCGATGTCGTCCGCCAACTCGCGCAACTCGTCATCCGGGATCATCGGAAAAAGTGCGGCCAGCGGATGATGCGGCAGGCGGGCCAGGGCCGAAGGAGGCGCGATCGCAACCTCTACGCCGCCGCCGTCGATGTCGATCGGCTCGATGTCGGACGCCTGCGCATGGTTCGCGGCAAGAATGGCGACGACTGCGCCGCAATGGTTCGCAAGCTCCATATCGGCGGGCCGGTCCACGCCCGATAGGCTGTATGCCTTGTCGGTCGGATACCAGATGCACGCGTCCTGCGGATTGCGGCGCAGTAGTCCCCGGCCGTTGAGGTTCCGGCTAGCCCTCATGTCCCGCTCAGTATCGACGACCAGAACGCCGGCGGCGAGCGCCGCCGACAGGAGTCTTTCCGCGTTCTCGCCCAAGTTCTTCGGCAGCCCTTCGGTCACAGCGCCCGCCTTTCAGACTGTTCGATGATTTCGCAGACCTCGCGCTCGTCGATGTCGAGCAGCGCGGCGATGGCGTACGTGTCGTGCTGGCCGTCGTGCCAAAGCTGAAGCACGCGCTCGATCAGGATCTGGCGAGGAAGAGAGGCCATCAGTCCCTCACGAGCCGCAGCGATGCGGACATGCCGCCCTGCGCCTTGACGACGGCTGCCATCGCGCGCAGCTCGGACATCGCCTTTTCGAGGGAAGCCGCCACACGGTCGACGCTGGCCGCTTCGGTCGGCGAGAAATGCCCGTCTGAGATCGCGACTGCGACGCAATTCGCCAGCTCGCCGGAAAGGCGCATCACCTCAGCGTGCGCGGCAAGCACGTTGACCTCGGATTGCCTTTCGGCTTCCGGGTCTGTCAGCCGCCGGCCGCTGGCTTCCGCCATCACGGCAGTGATCAGCGGCTGGCCGCAGTCCTGCTCCAGCGCGCGAACGGCGCCGATCGGCATCAGATCGGGGTCGTTCGGGTTGTTCCAGCGGCCGACATGGCTCTTCGAAAAGCCGGTGATGGTCACGGCGCGCTCGATGCCACCGCAACGTTCGATCAGGTCACGCTGCGCAGCTTTCACGCGGTAGAGGAAGGCGTCGGACATGACTGTCTCCAGACAAGAAAAAAGCGTTCCCGCGCCGGGAAATCCGGTCGGGTTTTCCCGTTTTGGGAAAGGTCTCGAAGTGCGAAATTCAGTCCGTCAGATCAGGGAGGCCCGCATGGATACGAAACCACAGGCTGTTCACGCCGGGGAAAAGCTCCCCGGCGTGCTTGCCGCCAGCGCCGGTAGATGCTCCGTTGTGTTCGCAACAACCATTCGGAGAAACGGACATGGCGGAAGAAGCAATCACGCCCGAAGAGCGCATCGAAGCATTGGAAGGGGAACTCGACGAAACGAGGTATGTCGCAGCACTCATGCTGATGATGCTGGCGAAGTCCAAGACCATCGACCTGAACGACTTCGTTCACCAGGCGAAGTGGGATGCGGAGGTCCACCCGGACGGCCCCCGTGGTCGTCGCAACCTTTTCACTGCGCTCCACATCGTCGAGCGCGCCATCGAGATGAGGGATGCGCGCACGGACTACGGGCAACAACAATAGGTCAGACGTCGGCCGCGCGAGCCCGCGCTTCAGCTTCATCAAGGGCCACAACTGCGGGGTGCTGGTCGCCAAACTTTTCGACGAACCGCGCTCTGAGCGCAGCGCAGCGCGCATCCAGTGCAGCGTTCTGCCTATCACGACGCCTCTGCTTTTCGCTTTCAGCGGGTTTCGACGGCTGCAGGAGTAGGCGGAGCCGCTCGCGTAGCCAAGCGCGCCCGAAACTAAACTTCTCAGCATTCTGCATCGGCTCAACCTTTCACGTTGAAGAAAAGAGGCAGGGGCGCGCAGGTCAGTGGCGCGCCCCCGCCAGGTGGCAAGGTCATTCACCTTCAGGAGGAGGACAGGCTTCAGCCCTTGCTTGGGGAACATCGTCATTCGGCAGCCTTTCGCGCGGTGAGGCATATCGAAAGGAACTCCGACGCAGTTACTGCGCCTTCCGTGCCTGCCTCCACATCAAGGGCCAGGTCGACACTAGGATTTCGTTCCCCCGCGAGGGTGCGCGAAAGCGTGCTCGGAGACCGGCCAATGCGAATAGCGAACGCGGAAAGGCGCTCTCTTTTCTGGTCGAGGAAGGACTGAAGTGCGTTCATGGCGCGGATTATTGCCAAATAGGCAAATTTTTGTCAACGGCGACTTTGCCTATTTGGCTCTGGCGCAAATTCCACAGGCGGTTGAAATTTGCCATATGGACAAAGCACCTGCACCAAACCGTATCCGAGAGTTTCGCGAAGAGCGCGACATGACTATCGAGCAGCTCGCTGAAGCGACGCACTTGTCGGTTTCATACGTTTCGCGGCTGGAGAGTGGCGGAAGGAACCTATCGGTAGGAAAGCTAAATCTCTTCGCTCATGCGTTGGGCGTGGATCCACGTGACCTTTTGGCGGAGGCCCCGACAGAAGAGCGTCGCGTCATTGCCGTAATGGGCCGGATCGGTGCAGGAGCGGAAATATTGCCTGAGGATGAACAAGTCCCACCAGAGGGGCTTTACGAGATCGAGACCCCATTCCCCCTTCCTGATGATGCATTGGCCTTTGAAGTTACTGGGGAATCTATGTGGCCGCGCTACGACCCCGGCGACATCATCATTTGCTGGAAGCAAGGCACCAACGTCGAAGACGTTATTGGCTGGGAGGCAGCCGTTAAGACCAGCTCCGGAAAGCGCTACCTCAAGCGGGTCTTGCGCGGGCCAACGCCTCATACTTACGACCTCGAAAGCCACAATGCACCGCCCATCAGAGGCGTCGAGATCGTATGGCTGGCGGCTATCCAGTCCGTAATCAGAAGCGGCCAGTGGACCAAACTCTCAGCGTCGGCCAGGACCAACTTGAGCCGCAGAATGTTAGCAATGCGCTAACCCTGCGAACATCGAGAACTCCAAACCCGGCCTTGCGCCGGGTTTTTTGTTGCCCGATTGGCAAGGCCTCAAGTCAAAATTTGCCTATCTGGCAAAAAGCTGCTGACGGCAATTTGCCTATTTGTCAAATATACACGCGCCTCCCGATGCAGCGGCGGCGCGGAAGTCAAACGTCTCCGCGCCGCCCAGGGAGGTTTCTAACCACCCTTGGAGACATCAAATGCAAAATCAGCTCGGCAACACCCCAGAAGAGATCACCCATTCCATGGCCGAGGCCATGCGCTTTGCCGGTGACGGTTGCACCGAACGCGACCTGCTGCTGCGCGGCTTCACCCGCCAAGAGATCCTGAAGCACGGCGACGCCGCACGCGAAACGGCATTTGCCAGATCGTTGAGCAGCATCCCCACGCGCGTCCAGGCCCGCCGCGCCGCCTGAGGCCGAACGCTTTCGGCGTCGGCCTTCGGGCCGACATCGAAGGTGTTCCCTTCGCTGTCCTCAATCGGAGTCTCTGATCATGAATGAGCACTTCACCGGCCATAACAAAGCACGCCTTGACGCCGGCTACAGCCGCTTTCGGCTTCTCTGCGTCACGCTTGCCATGACGGCCGCCTTGTCGATGTCGGTGTTCCTCGCCGGCTACACGGCAGTCAAAAAAGAATGGCAGTTTGCATCGGAGGCTCGCGTCTGATGGGCCATTACCCTCTCGACGGCGCCATCCCCGCCGAACCGATCGTCCACCGCCTTTGGGAGCAGGGCGCGACCGCGCACGACATGGCGCTGCGCTTCGCAGTGCCGCTCCCGTCCATGGAGCGCTATCTGCGCCTGCGTCTTCCTCGCTGGATTGGCGCGCAGCAGCGTTCCGCCGCGCCCGACGATCGCCGCATCGTCCACACCGTCCGCTGCATCGAGCGTGGCACCTACCAGGTGATGCACGTGTCTCTCCCCCGGATCTCGATGCACGTGAAAGCGATCGAGGCCGAGCACAAAGGCGCAGACTGGAGGGTCGCGGCATGAGCATCACCCCTTGGAAACCGGAAACGGACATCGTTCTGCACCAGGCACTTGGCAAGTGCGCCGAGGAATGCGGAGAGCTTTCTCAGGCTTTAGCCCGCTGCCTCATCCAGGGCTTCCAGGAAGCGGAGCCGGTCACGCACAAGCTCAACCGGACGCACCTCTTCGACGAGGTGGCCGACCTCAAGGCGGCGCTGCGCTGGCTTTTCGACGTTCTGGACGAGCCGTTCAAAGGCGAATCCGAACGCGAGCGCCGCAAGTTCGACGGCTTCAAGCACTGGCAGAAAATGCTCGAGAGTGACCGGGCCACAGAGGTCCGCCAGCCATGAAGGCCATCCGGCTCCAGCTTTCCCGCCGCAAGGGCTTTAGCCTTCAAGACACCAGCCTTGCTGCGAATGGCCTGTCAGCGGTCAAGGTCGCGCGGCCGTCAAAATACGGCAATCCGGTCATCAAACAGGACTTCGACGAACTCCAGGCGATCCATGGGGAACTCGGCCGTCCGCCGATCGAGGGCATATGGCAGCAGCACGCCGTGAAATGCTTCGACGCGTGGATCGGCGGTAAGTTGCCGGAACTCGGCACGCCGCCGACATGCGCAGAGATCCGGCGAGACCTGAAAGGCAAGAACCTCGCCTGCTGGTGCGAACTCGACGACCCTTGCCATGCCGATGTCTTGCTGCTCGTTGCCAACGACGCCGGCGAGGCGAAATCATGAACATTGACTTCGCCAAAAGGACATATCTGGACGCACGTCACCTGCTCGGCCTCGCCAGCGAGGAATGGTGCGAATCATATGCTGTCGAGAGCGGCCACGCCGAGATCTGCGCTAAGGACGTACTGACCGGAGAGGTGGAGCCGATCGCCCACCTCCTGCCCGCCTGCGGTTACGACGATCGCCGGATCATGACGCACGCGCCAACCTATATGCGCGCGATGGATTTCCTGCTGCAGCATGCGTTCCGCGAGATCCGCGAGCTGCGCCAGAAACTCGACGCGCGCGAGCCGAAGCCCAAACAGTTCGCCGCCGAATGCGCCATGAAGTGCGGCGAGCCGGCCTTCCTAAAATACCTTGAGGAACGCCACGGCCTCCAGCGCCCCCTGACGAAGGATCGCGCCGCGACCAAGGTCCGCTCCATTCTCAAGATCTCTTCGCGACGCGAGCTGGACAGCAACCAGGACGCAGCAGCCCGTTGGCGCAGCCTGGTCAACGCCTTCGACGCATGGAGGCGGCACGGATGAACGGCCGCCGGCTGGAAATCTTCCAAAAGATCATGTCGCGGGTTTTCATCGACCCCGTTACCGGCTGCTGGATCTGGCGAGGCCCAACATCGGGAAAGACAGGCCGAGGCAAGGATTACCCGCGCATGTCGCTCGGCGGCCAGACGGTCGCCGTGCACCTGGTCATGTGGACCAACGAGCACGGTTACATTCCCGGTAAGAAGCAGCTCGACCACAAATGCCGCAACCGCCTTTGCGTCAATCCGGACCCGAAGCACACGGAGCTGGTGACACATAAGCAGAACCAGAGGCGACGCGACCAAGCGCGCGCAGCTGCCATGCTCGGCCACAACGGCGGGCCACCGCTCGAATGCGAGGAGATCACCCAATGAGCCGAGAAATGGCCGCCGTCGACACGCGCGCTCGCCGCTCTGCCGTGCTTCCCCCAAGTCTTCCGCCCTTTGGCGTTACGCGCGAACAGGCAGCGCTGTTGCTGAGCATCAGTGTCTCCCTGTTTGACAGCGCCGTTGAAGTTGGCACCATGCCGCAACCGAGGGTGCTCGGCGGGCGAAACATCTGGGATGTCGACGAGCTTTGGGCGAGCTTCCGAGCGCTACCGCACAAGGCCGGCATGAGCCGAGATCCCGACGAGCTGCGACCACAAGGGAACGCTTTCGATAATGCCAAAAAGGCTTGATGACAAACTGCCGAAGGGCGTGAGCCTCGATCGCGACTGGCGCACCAGGGAAGCCCGCTACTATTTTCGCGCACCAGGTCGCAAGAAAGTGCGCCTCAAGGAGACGCCCGGGACGGATGCCTTCGATAAGGAAGTCGCCTGCGCCCGCCTTGGAATACCCTACGTGCCCGAAGGCACAGAGCCGCCGCCTGCCGGTGTGACGCTGAAACGAGATCCCGCCGAAGGAACCGTCGATTGGCTCTATGCGGAGTACAAGCGCCGCGCAACCATCAGCGCCGGCGTCATGGCGCGTCGCGCGACCATCCTGGAAGAGGTCTGCGATTACAAGTTCGGCACAGCTCGTTGTGGCGACCTACCCTATGCTGACATGCGCAAGCGCCATGTCGTCGAGATCCGCGACGCCGTCCGAGACAAACCGGGTTCGCGCAACGATGTGAAGAAGGCCATCTCCGCATTGTTCGCTTGGGCCGTCGAAAGCGACCTCGCGCAGATGAACCCGGCCGCGAAGATCAAACTCTTACACTCCGGCGACGGCTTCCACACGTGGACGGTCGACGAGGTGCGCCAGTACGAGGCCATACACGGCGCCGGCACGAAGGCGCGCCTCATGCTGCACCTGGCGCTCTACACCGGCCTGCGACTCGACAGTCTCTCCATTGTCGGCCTCCAGCATATTCGCAATGGCCAATTGACCATCCGTCCGGAGAAGACGCGCAAGTCGAGCGGCGTCATCGTCGACATTCCGGTGCTGCCGGAGCTGCAAAAGACAATCGAAGAGTGCCCGACTGGAAACCTGACCTTCCTCGTCACCGAGTTCGGCAAACCATTCACAACGAACGGCCTCGGCAACAAGATGCGGGACTGGTGCGACCAGGCCGGATTGTTCCATTGCACCACTCACGGCCTGCGGAAAGCCGGCGCCACGATCGCCGCCGAGAACGGCGCGACGGACGAAGAGCTGATGGCAATTTTCGGCTGGACCACGAAGAACCAGACGACGACCTACACCAAGAAAGCCCGCCGCAAACAGATGGCGGCAGGCGCCATGCATAAGCTCGTGCCGGAACAAAAGTAGGCCGTATTTTGTCCCACACATTTCGAGGTGCGAAAATGTGGGGCAAAAACAGCGAAAAAGAACAACAAAAACAATAGCAGTTAGGTGTAGGTGGTGCCCCATGCCGGGGTCGAACCAGCACTCCTTTCGGAACTCGATTTTGAGTCGAGCGCGTCTACCAATTCCGCCAATGGGGCTCAGGGAAGTGCGATATCAGCGGCTCGGATTTACACGAAGGATTTCGCCGTGGTCAACCATCATTTTCAGGATGCACGACCAACAATCACGAAAGCGTGCGGGCCGGTCGCAGCCGCTGCGATTTACAGCGCGCACGATCCTGCCTAAGAAGGCGCCATCCAGTTTGCACTGCGGCATCCCTCGGTTTCGAGTTGCCGCCCGCGAGGTATAGATGATCGACGCCGCCACCCAATCCCGCCAGCATTTGCTGATCGCCGTTATCGTAACACTCGGCATGGCGGCGACCGTGGGCGGCGCGCTCGGCTTCGAGCATGTCGGTGGCTATATTCCCTGCGCGCTCTGCCTGTTGCAGCGCGATCCCTACTACTGGGGCATCCCGGTCGGTGTTTTGGCAATCGCCACGACCGCGTTCAAACTGCCGGCGTGGACGACACGCACGCTGCTTCTCATCGTCGGCATCCTGATGCTGGTCGGCGCCGGCATGGGCGTCTATCACTCGGGCGCCGAATGGGGCTTCTGGGAAGGACCGTCCACCTGCGCCACGACCGCGCAAGGGATTTCGTCGAATGTCGGTGATCTGCTGGGCGATCTCGATTCCAAGCATGGCCCGTCGTGCACCGAAGCCTCCTTGCGGGTGCTCGGGCTCTCCTTTGCCGGATGGAATGTGATCGCCAGCCTCATCCTCGCAGCAATCGCCTTGCGCGGTGCGGCAAAGGCGCGCTGATCCCAGATCGCTCTCGGGAAACAGGCAACGCCCCAACAAGGGGTTCGCGAGCGCACGCACCTCTCCTGACCCCGCTTTGGGCTTAGATCCGGCAAGAAGGCACGAACAGCGTCAGGGCTGCAGTTCGACGTCCCAGTAGAGATAGTCCATCCAGCTTTCATGCAGATGGTTCGGCGGGAAGAGCCGGCCGTTGTTGTGCAGGTCCTGCACCGTCGGCTGGAAAGGCCTCTGGTGCGGGAACATGCCGGCTTGCTTCGGCAGCTTGCTGCCCTTGCGTAGATTGCAGGGCGAGCAGGCTGCGACGACATTGTCCCAGGTCGTCTGGCCGCCGTGAGCGCGGGGCACCACGTGATCGAAGGTGAGATCGTCGGGCGAACCGCAATACTGGCATTCGAATTTATCGCGCAGGAACACGTTGAACCGGGTGAAGGCCGGGTGGCGTGAGGGCTGCACGTAGCTCTTGAGGCAAACAACGCTCGGCAGTCGCATCGAGAAGCTCGGAGACGACACCGAATGTTCGTACTCGGCAAGGATATTTACACGGTCAAGGAAGACGGCCTTGATCGCGTCCTGCCAGGACCAAAGCGACAAGGGGTAGTAACTCAGCGGCCTATAGTCAGCGTTCAAGACGAGCGCCGGCAAGGCCTGTGGTGAGACTGCAATCGTCAAGCGTATTCTCCTGATCGATTCGGCATCTGCACCTTCTATATTAGGCCCGTTGCAACAGGATTGTGAAGCCGGAAACAAAAATGCGTGCGCTGGATTCGCTTTTTCCTTCAAGGTGTCACAGGAACAGCATCACGACGCATTTCCTGTGAATAATAGGCCCAGAAGAGGCGTGCGGCGACGCTGCGCCAGGGCGACCACGAAGCGGCGAGCGAATCAATTTCGCGTGCGCTCGGGCGCAGTTCGAGGCCCAGTCCGTGACCGATCGCGTTTTGCAGCGCGACGTCGCCGGAGGGAAAGACATCCGGATGACCGGCGCAGAAGAGCAGATAGACTTCCGCCGTCCAGCGCCCCACCCCCTTGATCGCCGTCAGCTCCCGGATCGCCTCCGATCCTTCGATGTTGCAGATCGCGTCGAGATCGATCTGACCGCTGACGACCACCTCGGCCACGCGCCTCAGCGCCTCGGCCTTCGCCCGCGACAGCCCGATCGCCCGGCAATCCTCGTCGCTCAGCGAATTGACGCCTGCCGCCGTGACCTCGCCGAGCTTTTCTTCCATGCGCCGCCAGATCGCAGCCGCACTTGCCTTCGAGACCATTTGCGAGACGATGATGCTGGCAAGGCCGCGATAGCCGGGATCGGTGCGCCGGAGCGGCACCGGGCCGGCTCTCGCAACGACGTGCCCGAGGCGCGCATCGAGCATCACCAGGCCTGACAGCCCGGCCTCGATATCCTCATGTGTCCGGATGATCCGCATGACGCCTCCACAAAGCGGATGATTTTTATACCCCTTCCATGGCAAAGGGAAAGCATGCCTGACACGCCACCCGTTTTCCGTTTTGCCCCGAGCCCCAACGGGCTGCTCCATCTCGGCCACGCGCTTTCCGCGGTGCTGAACCATGACATGGCGAAGGCCGCGAACGGGCGTTTCCTGCTGCGCATCGAGGATATCGACCAGACCCGCTGCCGCCCGGAATTCGAGGCGGCGATCTTCGAAGACCTTGCCTGGCTCGGCCTCGACTGGGAGCGCCCGGTGCGCCGGCAATCGGAACATCTCGACGCCTACGCGTCGGCGCTTCAACGGCTGGACATGCTGGGTGTCATCTACCCCTCGGTCATGACCCGCGGCGAAATCAAGGCCGCCGTTGCCGATGCGGAAGCCGGCGGCCAGACCTGGCCGCGCGATCCGGACGGCAGCCCGCTCTATCCCGGCCGCGAGCGCGAATTGCCCCAAACCGAGCGCGCGGCTCTCACCGCGGGCGGCAAGGCCTATGCTTGGCGGCTCGACATGGAGAAGGCCATCGCGCTTTTGGGAAAAGACCACCTGAGCTGGGCCGAGAGCGGCCATGGTCCTGAGGACGAAACCGGCACCATCATCGCCGACCCCGCCGCCTGGGGCGACGTGATCCTGTCGCGCTCCGATGCGCCGTCAAGCTACCATCTATCCGTCGTCGTCGACGACGCGTTGCAGGGCATCACCCATGTGGTGCGCGGCCGCGACCTCTATCATGCGACCTCCGTGCACCGGCTGCTGCAGCGGCTTCTCGATCTGCCGGAACCGCTCTATCACCATCACCGGCTGATCCTCGGCCCGGATGGGCGCAAGCTGTCGAAGAGCAACCAGGATACCGGCATCGCCGCTTTCCGCGCCGCCGGTCGCACAGCGGAGGAAATCCGCGCGCTAATCGGCTAGGTCCTGCTCCTCGCGGGCCGCGTCGTTGCCATTGCGCAGCTGGAAGCTGCGCCGCACCATGCTCTTGACCCTGTATTTGAGGATCGCCGCATTGATCTCGGCGCCGATGATGAAGATTGCAGCGATCATGTAGAGAAACACCAGCACGATCATGATCGACGCCAGGCCAGCATAGGTAGACACATAGGTGGCGAAGGTCGCGAGGTACGAAGCAAAGGCATAAGCGCCGATCGTCCAGCAAACGAGCGTCAGCGCGATGCCCGGCAAAACGTCGATCACTTTACGGTGCCCATCCGGCAGCCAGAGATGGGACACGAGCAATCCGCTGGTCAGCACGACGAGAGCGAGCGGCAGGCTCCAGTTGTCGACGGTCGCAAGCACGCCACCAAGCCAGGGGAGCCACTGTCCGGCATAACGCACCGCCAGCGGCACGGCGACGAGCAGAATGCTGAGTGCGGCCAGGATCAGGACGCCGGCAAGCACGAAGCCGAGGCTCGCAAGCCGAGTGACGTACCAGTAGCGGCTCTCGGTCACTCGATAGGCGCGATTGAGCGAGACGCGCAGCGCCTCGACGCCGTTGGAGGCGAAATAGGCGGCGGCCAGCACCGAAACGGTCAAGAGCCCACCGCGCGGGATCGTCAGCACCCGCACGATTTCGTCGGCGATGGGCTTGGCGATCGATTCCGGCCAGGCATCGAAAATCAGATGCACCGCCGTTTCGGCAAACTGGTCGGCCCCGAGAAAGCTGCCGAGCGCCGTGCCGAAAATCAGGAAGGGAAAGACGGCGAGCAGCGACGACAGCGCCACATGGCTCGCCATCGCCCAACCGTCGTCGAGGCTGAAGTGCCAGAGCGCATCGAACACGACTTTCCAGGTGATGCGTATAAACGCTGGCATTCCATTCCAATCCTACGAGGCGCCGGGACTACCCGATCAGTACGTCCGTCTCGGCGCCGTTTCCTTGGCTTCGCATGACCCCAACGGCGACAACGCTGGCGGGTTCCGGCTTGCGCAATTCAATTGTATCCCGCCGATGAATATGGGAAACCGAGGCAGGATTTCTACAGGATTCGACCGGATGACGGATCGCCCCACAATCATTGTCACCGGATGCTCCTCCGGAATCGGCGCCCATTGCGCACGCGCGCTTCATGCCGACGGCTGGCGGGTCTTTGCGACCGTGCGCCGGGAAGAGAACCGGCAATCGCTTGAAAGCGAGGGCATCGAGACCTTTCTGATGGACTACACCAAGCCGGAGAGCATCGCTGCCCTGGCCGATACGGTGCTGGCGCTTTCCGGCGGGCGCATCGACGCGCTGTTCAACAACGGCGCCTATGGCCAGGCGGGTGCGGTCGAGGATCTGCCGACCGAGGCGCTGAGGCTCCAGCTCGAGACCAACGTGATTGGCTGGCACGACCTGACGCGGCGGGTGATCCCCGCGATGCGGGCGCGCGGCAGCGGCCGCATCGTGCAGTGCTCTTCCATCCTCGGCATCGTGCCCTATCGCTGGCGCGGCGCCTACAACGCCTCCAAGTTTGCGATCGAGGGCCTGTCCCTCACCCTCAAGATGGAGCTGGCCGGCAGCGGTATCGAGGTGAGCCTGATCGAGCCAGGGCCGATCACATCGAAATTCACCGCCAATGCCGTTACCTATATCGAGCGCTTCATCGACCTCAAGAATTCGGTGCACCGCGTCGAATACGAGCGGCAGATGCGACGCCTGAAAGGCGAAAGCAAACCCGCGGCCGGAAAGCTCGGCCCGGAGGCGGTTTATGCGGTTTTGAAGCACGCACTGACAGCAAAGAAACCGAAACCGCACTATATTGTAACAAGGCCAGCCAGACAGGGCGCGCTTCTGAAGAAGCTCCTGCCGGCGGCACTGTTTTATCGCATCATCGGCCGACTTGGCTGAAGCAGAATTGCAAGGAAGAGTTCGATGTCCAGCTTCTTTACCGGCTTGACCCTGTTCGTCATGGGCCTGGTCGTGATCGTTTTGATCCGCGGCCTCGTGAACATGGCAAAGGGTGGCAGCGGCAACACGTCCAACAAGTTGATGCAGGCGCGTGTACTGTTGCAGGCAATCGCGATCGTGCTCATCATGGTGACCCTTTGGATCACCGGCGGCGGCCGTCCGACCTGACGCAAATTCCGAACGGACAACCGTTCCACACCGTTCCTGAAATTGCGCTAGAGGACTGCGTCCGCCCATGGTGAAGCTCAACAAGATCTATACCCGGACGGGTGACAACGGCACCACCGGGCTCGTCTCCGGCCCGCGCCGGCTGAAGAGCGATCTGCGCGTCGATGCTTATGGCGCAGTGGACGAAACCAATGCCTTCGTCGGCCTGGCTCGGCAGCATACGGCCGGCAACGTCGATCTCGACGCCGCACTGATGCGGATCCAGAACGATCTCTTCGATCTCGGCGCGGATCTCGCAACACCCGACACCGGCGAGCCGCCGCAATACGAACCGCTGCGCATCGTCGCAGCGCAGGTGACCTGGCTCGAAACCGAAATCGACCGGCTGAATACCGAACTTGATCCCTTGCGCTCCTTCGTGCTTCCGGCCGGAAGCCCCGCCTCCGCAGCCCTCCACGTCGCCCGCACGGTCGCACGCCGTGCGGAACGCCAGGTGGTGGCCCTTGCCCAGATCGAAGGTGAAGTCGTCAGCACGGAAGCCATCGCCTATATCAATCGCCTGTCGGATTTCCTGTTCGTCGCGGCGCGCTTTGCAAATGACAAAGGTCAAGCCGACGTCCTTTGGATTCCCGGAAAAAACAGATAACGTCGGCTCGCGCATTGTCGCGCCCGATCGAGATTCGGCGGGAGAAACGGGCAATAACCTGTGCTTCGGGAGACCGCATGTTCATACCGCTTCACGATACGAACACCCTGAAGCACATCAAGGTCCAGTACGTCACGATCAGCCTGATCGTCATCAACATTGCCGTCTGGCTGATCACCGGACCGATTGCCTCCGAGCAATTCACCAACGCCGCGCTGCTGGGCTTCGGCTATATCCCGGCGCTCATTTTCGACTACGCGCAGCTTGATCCCTCGCTCGTCGTCGTCCCCGACGGCTTCACCTTCGTCACCTATTCCTTCCTGCATGGCGACTTCATGCACCTCGCCATGAACATGCTGTTCCTCTGGGTGTTCGGCGACAATGTCGAGGATGCGCTCGGGCACTTCCGCTATCTCGCCTTCTATCTTCTCTGCGCGGCTGCAGGCGCACTGGCGCATGGGCTTCTCGACCCGGCCTCCGAGGCGCCGTTGATCGGCGCATCGGGCGCGATCTCCGGCGTCGTTGCCGCCTATTTCCTGCTACACCCGAAGGTGCGCGTCTGGGTGCTTGTCTTCTTCCGCATCCCGCTGCCCTTGCCCGCGGCCATCCCGCTTGCCTTCTGGATCGGCCAGCAGTTCTTCATGCTGGTCGTCGATCCCGGCAGCGGCGTGTCCTGGAGCGCCCATGTCGGCGGCATCGTCGCGGGCCTGGTTCTGGTTGTCATTTTGCGACGCCGCGATGTGCCGCTTTTCGACCGCACGATCGTCACGCCGCGCGCCGTCCGGCACAAGGCCGAACCGGTCACCGCAAGCCAACCGCCGTCGTCAGATGCGACAAGATCGCCCGTTCCCTGGGGACGCCAGACCGGATCCTGACACCGGCAATCGCCAGCCTTCAACGAGGATGATCCGTTATTTCAATGGCTTGCCTGAAGCGCGCCCGGCCCTGCCGGGACAGTGCCGCATCAGGCCCCAAGCCACTTGCCATCGATCATTCTTACGTGTACGTAAACGTAATTCCAATTCTCGGGATTATATCGATTTAGCGCCATGTACAGCGATTGTAATTGGAGAAAAAACGCGTATCGATGTCGCCAACCGACAATCAGGCGGCTCCGTTAAGGCGCATTTTCCTGCGAAAGCTCTTGGAGGGAAGAATCCATGAAAATACTTGTGACGGTGAAGCGGGTCGTTGACTACAACGTCAAGATCCGCGTGAAGGCAGACGGTTCGGGCGTCGAACTTGCGAACGTGAAGATGTCGATGAACCCCTTCGACGAAATCTCGGTCGAAGAAGCGCTCAGGCTGAAGGAAGCCGGCAAGGCTGAGGAAGTCGTCGTCGTTTCCGTTGGTCCGGCCAAGGCCGAAGAGACGCTGCGCACGGCGCTCGCCATGGGGGCCGACCGCGCCATCCTGGTTGAGACCGAAGACCAGGTCGAGCCGCTCGCTGTCGCCAAGATCGTCAAGGGTGTGGCCGAGGCTGAACAGCCGGGCCTGATTATCGTCGGCAAGCAGGCAATCGACGACGATTCGAACCAGACCGGCCAGATGCTGTCCGCCCTGCTCGGCTGGGCGCAAGGCACCTTCGCCTCCAAGGTCGAGATCGGCGATGGCAAAGCAACCGTGACGCGCGAAGTCGACGGCGGTCTGCAGACGATCGACATCAAGCTGCCGGCCGTCGTTACCACCGACCTGCGCCTGAACGAGCCGCGCTACGCCTCACTGCCGAACATCATGAAGGCGAAGAAGAAGCCGCTCGACAAGAAGTCGCCGGCCGACTTCGGCGTCGACACCGCCGCCCGCCTCAAGGTGCTGAAGACCGAGGAGCCGTCGGGCCGCAAGGCCGGCATCAAGGTCAAGTCGGTCGCCGAGCTCGTCGAAAAGCTCAAAACCGAAGCCGGCGTGCTCTGATTTAAGGAAGGGAGATTTTATCATGGCCATTCTTCTTCTGGCTGACCACGACAGCAACCACCTTTCCGACCAGACCGCCAAGGCGCTGAGCGCCGCTTCGAAGATTGGCGGCGATGTGCATGTTCTCGTTGCCGGCGCCGGCGCGAAGCAAGCTGCCGAACAGGCCGCCAAGCTTGCAGGCGTTGCCAAGGTGCTCGTTGCCGACGACGCCTCGCTTGCCAACAACCTCGCAGAACCGCTCGCTGCCCTGATCGTCTCGCTCGCTGGCAGCTACGACACGATCGTGAGCGCCGCGACCTCGGTCGGCAAGAACGTCATGCCGCGCGTTGCAGCCCTGCTCGACGTTTCCCAGGTTTCGGAAATCATCGAAGTTGTCTCGTCGGATACCTTCAAGCGTCCGATCTATGCCGGCAACGCCATCCAGACGGTGCAGACGACCGAAGCCAAGCGCGTCATCACCGTGCGCACCGCCTCCTTCGCGTCCGCCCCTGAAGGCGGCTCGGCCGCGATCGAGAGCGTTTCGGCTGCCGCCAACCCCGGCGTTTCCTCCTTCGTCGCCGACGCCCTGTCGTCGTCCGACCGCCCGGAGCTGACGTCTGCCAAGATCATCATCTCCGGTGGCCGCGCGCTCGGCTCGTCGGAAAAGTTCCAGGAAGTGATCCTGCCGGTGGCCGACAAGCTCGGCGCTGCCGTCGGCGCTTCGCGCGCTGCCGTCGACGCCGGTTATGCCCCGAACGACTGGCAGGTCGGCCAGACCGGCAAGGTGGTCGCACCCGATCTCTACATCGCCTGCGGCATTTCCGGTGCCATCCAGCACCTCGCCGGCATGAAGGACTCGAAGGTCATCGTCGCCATCAACAAGGACGAAGAGGCGCCGATCTTCCAGGTCGCCGACTACGGCCTGGTTGCCGATCTCTTCGACGCTCTGCCGGAGTTGCAGAAGGCGCTGTAAGCCCAAATCGATGCCACCCTCCGCACCCATGAAAAGGGCTGGCAAAAGCGGGGACTTGGCATTAACAATCTACCGGGCCGGCCAAACCGGCCCGGTTTGCGTGTCTGATGGCGGCCTTGCCGCCAACCCTTGAAGATGGATGTTCGCCGCGATGATCAAGACGGTCGGAATTATTGGTGCCGGGCAAATGGGCTGTGGCATCGCACATGTTTCGGCAATCGCCGGATACAAGGTGCAGATCTATGATCTGGCCGCCGAACGGATCGAAGCGGGCCTTGCAACCGTCAACGGCAACCTTGCCCGTCAGGTCTCCTCCGGCAAGATGACCGACGAGGCCCGCAAGGCAGCCCTTGCCCTGATCAAGGGCTCTTCCGATATCAACGACCTGTCCCAGGCCGATCTTGTGATTGAAGCCGTCACCGAAGACGAAACGATCAAGCGCAAGATCTACGGTCAGGTTTGTCCGATCCTGAAGCCGGAAGCGATTCTCGCGACGAATACCTCGTCCCTGTCGATCACGCGCCTGGCCTCCGCCACCGATCGCCCCGAGCACTTCATGGGCATCCACTTCATGAACCCGGTTCCGGTGATGAAGCTGGTCGAGCTCGTGCGCGGCATCGCCACGGACGAACAGACCTTCAAGACCGCCAAGGAATTCGTCGCGACGCTCGACAAGACCGTGACAGTCGCCGAAGATTTTCCGGCCTTCATCGTCAACCGCATTCTGCTGCCGATGATCAACGAGGCGATCTATACGCTTTATGAAGGCGTCGGCAGTGTCGAGGCGATCGATACCGCCATGAAGCTCGGCGCCAACCATCCCATGGGCCCGCTGCAGCTTGCCGACTTCATCGGCCTCGACACCTGCCTGTCGATCATGCAGGTGCTCTATGACGGCCTGGCGGACTCGAAGTATCGCCCCTGCCCGCTGCTGGTGAAATATGTCGAAGCCGGCTGGCTCGGCCGCAAGTCCGGACGCGGCTTCTACGACTATCGCGGCGAAGTGCCGGTTCCCACCCGCTAATTCCGTCAGCATTTGACAAGAAAAACCCGGCGATCCGCCGGGTTTTTCTTTGTCCAGATCTAGTCTCCTTCAGCTTCCCGCAGCAGGAGCAAGCGCCGCGCTGATCAGCGCCTTGGCGTCGTCGCTGTCCCAGGCGGCCGGCCCGTTCATCGAGCCGATCAGGCAGCCCTTGTCGTCGAGCAGCAGGGTTGCCGGCAGGCCGAAGGCCAGGCCTTCCTTCTTCATGTTGTTGAACACGCCCATCGAGGCGTCGCGATAATAGCCAAGCTCATGCACGGCCGTCTCGTCGAGGAAAGCCTTCGGCTTCTCGTCGTCGCCGACGTCGATGTTGATCGCCACCACTTCGAACTTGTCGCTGCCGAGCGACTTCTGCAGGGCGTTCAAGGCCGGCATTTCCTCGCGGCAGGGAACGCACCACGTCGCCCAGAGATTGACGAGCAGCGTCTTGCCGGCAAAGGCCGAGACATTGGTCGGCTTGCCGTCCGGACCGTTGAAGTCGAGCGCGATCGGCCGCGGCGACGACGCCGGCGACATCGCGGCGACCTGCCCCTTCATGAAGGGTGTCAGCGCAGCGACCTTGGCCGAGGTCAGCGGGCAACTGGCGGAGGCCGTTTCGGTTGCCTCACCATTGCCAGACCCGGTCTCCTTCACGTATACCGCTGCCGCACCGACGATCACGCCGAACAGGGCGGCGAGCGCGAACAGTTTCACGGCCGGGGGGGATTTCTTCTGGTCGGGCATTTCATTCTCCAAGGCGGGCATTCTTCATGGCTGACGGCAATTCCGAGACGAAATCCTCCAACCAGATGTGGGGCGGTCGCTTTGCCTCGGGTCCGGACGCGATCATGGAGGAAATAAATGCCTCGATCGGCTTCGACAAGAAGCTCTATGCCCAGGACATCCGCGGCTCAATAGCGCATGCGACGATGCTGGCGCATCAAGGCATCATTTCGGCCGACGACAAAGACAAGATCGTTCACGGCCTGAACACGATCCTGTCAGAGATCGAAAGTGGTGCGTTCGAGTTCTCACGCCGCCTCGAAGACATCCACATGAACATCGAGGCCCGGCTCGCGACCCTGATCGGTCCGGCTGCCGGCCGCCTCCACACCGCCCGCTCGCGCAACGATCAGGTGGCGCTCGACTTCCGCCTCTGGGTCAAGGAAGAGCTGCAGCGCACCGAGAAAGCGCTGACGGCGCTGATCGCCGCCTTCCTCGACCGCGCCGAGGAACATGCCGATACCGTCATGCCCGGCTTCACCCATCTGCAGACCGCGCAGCCCGTCACCTTCGGCCATCACTGCATGGCCTATGTCGAGATGTTCGGCCGCGACCGCTCGCGCGTGCGTCACGCCATCGAGCACATGGACGAGAGCCCGATCGGCGCCGCCGCCCTTGCCGGCACCGGATTCCCGATCGACCGTCACATGACCGCCAAGGCGCTCGGCTTTGCCGGCCCGACCCGCAACTCGATCGACACGGTATCGGACCGCGACTTCGCGCTCGAATTCCTGTCGATGGCCTCGATCACTGCCACGCACCTGTCGCGGCTGGCCGAAGAGATCGTCATCTGGTCGACGCCGCAGTTCGGCTTCATCCGCCTGTCGGATGCATTTTCGACCGGCTCCTCGATCATGCCGCAGAAGAAGAATCCCGACGCCGCTGAACTGGTGCGCGCCAAGACCGGCCGCATCAACGGTTCGTTGATCGCGCTGCTCACGGTCATGAAGGGTCTGCCGCTCGCCTATTCCAAGGACATGCAGGAAGACAAGGAACAGGTCTTCGACTCAGCCGAAAGCCTCGAGCTGGCGATCGCCGCCATGACCGGCATGGTTCGTGACATGACCATCCGTAGCGATCGCATGAAGGCCGCCGCCGGCTCCGGCTATTCGACCGCGACCGACCTTGCCGACTGGTTGGTGCGTGAGGCAGGCCTGCCCTTCCGCGACGCCCACCATGTGACCGGCCGCGCCGTGGCGCTTGCTGAACAGAAGGGCTGCGACCTCGCGGATCTTTCGCTTGCCGACCTGCAGTCGATCCACGCCGACATCACCGAGAAGGTCTTCGATGTCCTGACGGTCGAAGCCTCCGTGGCCAGCCGTACCTCCTTCGGCGGCACGGCGCCCAACGAGGTTCGCAAGCAGATCGCCTGGTGGCGCGCCCGCAACTAAGACATCTGCTCCCAAGCCCGCTGCGGGCGGCTCTTCGCCCGCAGAAACAGGGTGCACAAGTGCCTGAAAAATCGGTAAGACATCGCACCTGCATCAGTTCCCGCGAAGGAAAATCACGATGACATTCACGAAGGCGGCCCGGCTTGCACTTCTGCTGGCGATCCCCGGGCTGGTTCTTGTCGGTTGTGGACGCAAGGGCGACCTCGATCGCCCCGGCTCGACCGCGCCGATCAACACCAAGGCGCCGGCAGGAACTGTCGAGCAGAAGGAAAAAGCAGACGAGCGTTCGTTCCTGCTCGATCCCCTCCTCTAGTAGAAATTACGCAATTCCGAACGGAAGCCGCTTCGCACTTTCCTGGAATTGCTCAAAGTCGAGCTGCGTGACGTGAACCATTTTCAATACCGCGACGGAATTCTCTACGCCGAAGATGTGCCGGTGACCGATATCGCCCGCGCCGTCGGCACACCCTTCTACTGCTACTCGACCGCCACGCTCGAGCGCCACTACACGGTGTTCTCCAAGGCTTTCGCCGATGTGGATGCGATGGTTTGCTATGCGATGAAGGCCAACTCGAACCAGGCGGTACTGAAGACGCTCGGCCGCCTCGGCGCCGGCGTCGACGTGGTCTCTGGCGGTGAGCTGCGCCGGGCGCTGGCGGCCGGCATCCCGGCAAACCGCATCATGTTCTCCGGCGTCGGCAAGACGCCGCTGGAAATGGATCTCGCACTGGAAGCCGGCATCTACTGCTTCAACGTCGAGTCCGAGCCGGAACTCGAGGTCCTGAACCAGCGCGCCGTTCGTGCCGGCAAGCGCGCCCATGTGTCCTTCCGCATCAACCCTGATGTTGACGCGAAGACCCATTCCAAGATTTCCACGGGCAAGAAGGAAAACAAGTTCGGCATTTCCTGGGAGCGCGCCCGTGCGGTCTACGCCCATGCCGCAACGCTGCCCGGCATTGAGGTGACCGGCATCGACATGCATATCGGCAGCCAGATCACCGAACTGCAGCCCTTCGACGACGCCTTCAAGCTGCTGCGCGAACTGGTCGATACGCTGCGTTCCGACGGCCACTCGATCGATCACGTCGACATCGGCGGCGGCCTCGGCATTCCCTACAAGGACGACAACAATCCGCCCCCGCTGCCGGACGCCTATGCGGAAATCGTCAAGAGCCAGCTGCAGTCGCTCGGCTGCAAGATCGTCACCGAACCGGGCCGGCTGATCGTCGGCAACGCCGGCATCCTGGTGACCGAAGTCATCTACGTGAAGGACGGCGGCGACAAGACCTTCGTCATCGTCGACGGTGCGATGAACGATCTCATCCGCCCGACCCTCTATGAGGCCTATCACGAGATCCGCCCGGTCCGCATTTCCGCCGCCAACGCGCCGCGCATCCGCGCCGACGTCGTGGGCCCGGTCTGCGAAACCGGCGACTATCTGGCGCTCGACCGCGAGATGGCGATGCCGAAGCCTGGCGATCTCTTTGCCATCAGCTCGGCCGGCGCCTACGGCGCCGTGCAGGCCAGCACCTACAATTCACGCCTCCTGATCCCGGAAGTTCTGGTCAAGGGCGACCGTTTCCACGTCGTTCGCCCGCGTCAGGACTATGACGCGTTGATCGGTCTCGATTCGGTGCCGGACTGGCTCGACTGACCCGTCCGGGCGCGACAACGACAATCTGTGGATCGGCCGCCCGGCCGATCACGATTGTGTTTGCGCCCTCGTCTTCGCCACAAACGATGGTATCCTGAACGCAAGCGGGATAGGCGAAGTTGCGTGCATTTTTGAGCTCGGCCGTCGCCTCACTACATTGGGTCAGCCACAAGCGTTGATGGGCGACCGAAAGGAAACTTGGGCGGATGACGCAATTCCGGCAGGATGAAACGCCACAACCGAAGCCGTTTTCGAGAACTCTGGCGCTGAAGAGATGGCTGGCGCGCGCGGTGCTGGTCGCCGAGCAGGTCCTGCCGCGTATCCTTCTGCCCGGTGCGATCGCCCTTCTGTTTCTTGCCTTCGCCTGGCTCGGCTTCTTTCGCGCTGCACCTTTCTGGCTACATGCGGTCGCGCTCTTTGCCTTTGCGCTAACCTTCCTCGCCTCTCTCTTACCGCTCAGCCGGTTGCGGCTTCCCGGTAATGCCGATGCCGATCGCATGCTCGAAGAGCGCAATGCGCTGCCGCATCAGGCCATCCGCGTCCAGGACGATCGCCCCGCGACCGACACCCCTCTGGGCGAGGCGCTCTGGCGCGAACACCAGGCGCGCATGGCTCGCATGATCGGCACCCTCGAGACTGGCCTGCCGCGGCCCGATATCGCCAGGCACGATCCCTTCGCGCTCAGGGCCGTGCCTGTGCTGCTCGCTTGCGTCGCCTTTGCCTATTCCTATTCCAACCGCGCCGGATTGCTGAGTGATGCGTTCCGGCTGCCGCAGACGTCGATCGAAGCAGCCAATATCCGCGTCGATGCCTGGGTAACGCCGCCGCCCTATACCGGGCGGGCGCCAATCTTCCTGACGGGCAAGCCGGAAGCCGCCGCTGCCGTGAATGAAGACGCCGGGGCGATCACCATCCCGCAGTTCAGCGACATCACCGTACGGGTCACCGGCGCCGGTGCGGACGCGCCAGTGCGCTACGCGGAAACCGGCGGGAGCAAACCGATCGCCATTCCGGTGGCCGGCGAAAAGGCCGAGGAAAAGCAGAGCAAGCCGAAAGTGGACGATGCCAGCCCGAAGGTTGCCGAAATGGTTGCAACGGAGCCGGCGCGCAGTCCGAATGCCGTGCGCAACCACGTCTACAAGGTCGTCAAGGATGGCGAACTTATCGTCGGCAGCCAGCGCTGGGCGTTCAAGATCACCCCGGACGGCGTGCCTCAGATCGCCTTTGACGGAATCCCCCATCCGACCATCAACGCGGCGCTCGAAATCACGTTTACGGCCAACGACGATTACGGCATCGCCCAGGCCTGGGCGGAGATCAAGCCGCTCGACGAACCGGCGGAAGGCGCCCGCGCGCTCTATCCGCTACCGGAATACCGGCTCGATCTGCCGCGCCGTAACGCGCGCGAGGCAAAGGGCACGACCAGCCGAAACCTCAGCGAGCATCCGCTCGCCGGCAAGCGGGTAGCGGTGACGCTCGTCGCCCGGGATGCTGCCGGACAGGAAGGCCGCAGCCCGCCGCACGACATGATCCTGCCTGCCCGCCAGTTCTCGCAGCCGCTCGCCGGCGCCGTCGCCGAACAGCGTCAGGTTTTCGCGCTCAATGCCAACGACCTGCCGCGCGCCATCGACCTCAACGACGCCGTCACGGCGCTTGCTGAGGACTGGATCCCGAACCTCACTCATTTCCTGCTGTTGAAATCGGCGCGCACCCGGATGGCGCTCGCCTATAACGACGACATGTTGCGCGATGCCGCCGGATACCTCTGGGAGATCGCGCTCGGCATCGAGGACGGCGACCTGTCGCTTGCCGAGCGCCGCCTGCGCGAAGCCCAGCAGGCGCTGTCGGACGCCTTGGAGCGCAACGCTTCGGACCAGGAAATCGCCAAGCTGATGCAGGAACTGCGCCAGGCGATGCAGGAATACATGCAGGCGCTCGCCGAGCAGGCGATGAAAAATCCACGCATGACCGGCAAGCTCGACCCGAACAACATCCTCCGCCAGCAGGACCTCGAGAAGATGATGAACCAGATCGAGAATCTGGCGCGCTCGGGCGCGCGCGATCAGGCACAGCAGATGCTCTCGGAACTGCAGCGCATGATGAACAACCTGCAGGCTGGCCGTAGCCAGCAGCAGATGGGCGAGCAGAACGACGCCATGCGCCAGCAGATGGACAAGCTCGGCAAGCTGATGCAGCAACAGCAGCAGTTGATGGACGAGACCTTCAAGTTCGACCAGGCCCTGCGTGACCGGATGCAGCGGGGCGACCCGCTGCAGGGCGAAGACAACGAGCTCTTCGGTCAGGAAATGCCGCAGGACCCAGGTCAGCAGGGCGATCCGAATGGTCAGCCCAACCCACTCGACAACATGACCGCCGAACAGCTCAAGGATGCACTGAAACAGCTGAAAGAGCAGCAGGACGCGCTCGGAAAACAGCTCGGTGAGCTGAACAAGGGCCTGGAAAGCATGGGCATCAAGCCCGGCAAGGGCTTCGGCGAAGCCAAGCGCGAAATGGACGGCGCTTCCGGCGCGCTCGGCAAGGGCCAGGGCGAACAAGCCGTCGGCAATCAGGGCCGCGCGCTACAGGCCCTGCGCCAAGGCGCCCAAGATATGATGAACCAGATGCAGGGCCAAGGTCAGGGCGGCCCTGGCATGGGTGTTCCGCAATACGGTCAAAACGGCCGCGATCCTTTGGGACGACGGCAACAGAATCTCGGCCCGAATTTCGGCGACCAGGTCAAGGTTCCAGACGAGATCGATTCTCAGCGCGCCCGACAAATCCTTGACGAGATTCGCCGCAGGCTGGGCGACAGCCTGTCGCCGGAGCAGGAGCGCCAGTACCTCGAACGCCTGCTCGACATGCGCTGAGCCGAGCGCCCGGCTCAGCCCTTTGCCTCATCACGGCAGAACATGACAACGGCTCCCGTCGCATCCAATCGATGCGCCGGGTCGCGGTCCTGTTGCTGTGGGCCGGCAGGTCTGGCCGTCAGGCGGCCAGCGCCAGCGCGACTGCCTTGCGGATATCGGGAAGGGAGAAGGGCTTGGAGATGACATCGACGATCTTGTCGGTGAGATCGTCAGCCCGCTCGCGCTGCTCGGCATAGCCGGTCATCAGCAGGATCTTCATGGCCGGAAAGGCCGCCGACGCCTGGTGCGTCAGCTCGATGCCGTCCATCACGGGCATACGGATATCGGAGAGCAGAAGGTCGAACGCCTCGGCCTCCAGGCAGGCAAGGCCATCGGCCCCATCGCCCGCTTCGACCGTCTCGTGGCCGTCGAGCCTCAGGGCCCGCGCAACGAAGGAACGCAATGCATCCTCGTCCTCGGTAATCAGGATCTTCGCCATCATGGCCTCCGCGTTCGCTTCCGAGTCCGGCGTTCACGCCGGCACCCGCACCTGATCCAAAAGTACAGCGGGCGTGGATCATCGGGAGACACACTGGCGCTGCAGCGCCGCCGATCCCCGTCGAGAATCACTGCGGCACGCACCAAAACAACCAGTTTTTCGTTTGTGTTCGGTAAACGCCGAACGACTGGATTTCAGGGCGCATGCCCCAAATCGAGACGTTTACTCGGCGTCGCCGGTGACAACACCGACAAAAGGCAGCTCGCGGAAGGCATAGGCGACGTCCATGCCGTAGCCGACGACGAAGTGATCGGGGCATTCGAAGCCGACATAATCCGCCTCGAGCTCGACCTTGCGCTTGACCCGCTTGTCGAGCAGCACGGCGATCGTGACGTTGCGGGCGCCGCGCTCGTACATCAGTTCCTTGGCGAAACGCAGCGTGCGGCCGGATTCGAGAATGTCGTCGATCAGCAGAACGTCGCGCCCATGCACGTCGCTGTCGATATCCTTGGTGATCTTGACGCCCTGCGAAACGGTGCCGGTGCCATAGCTCGACAGCGTGATGAACTCGACTTCCGGTGCCAGACCGGCCGTATGCATCGAGCGGATCAGATCGGCCGCGAAGATGAACGATCCCTTGAGCACCGCGATCACCAGTAGATCCTTGTGCGGGCCGTTGACGATCATTCCGGCGAGCTCGCTGTTGCGGGCAGCGATGGTTTCGGCCGTATAGAGAGGTTCGATATTCTTACCGCGAACAACGGGCATCAAGGCTTCTCCAGCGTTTCATCCGGAAGACCTTAAGCCTTCCCTTTGGCGCCGCTTAGCACAATCAGCGGGCCGAAACATCGTTTTCGGCGAAGGAAACCGTCACATCCGGCATTTTTCCACCCGCATAGGGCAGTCTCGTCATGAAATGACGGCTCTCACCGGGCGCGACGGCAGCACCCTCGGGCATCACCCGTGTCGTCGTGACCTTGCGCCCGTTGGCGGCAATCTCCACCACGACGATCGGCAATCGCTGCTCGATATCGGAGCGATTGTCGATCGAGCCATAGACGGACAGCACACGCATGCCGCCGGAGTAGTCGAGCCCACTCTTGATCCCCGATATCGTCAGCGGCTGGACGTCGGCCTGTCCATCGCCGGCAAAGCCGACGATCGCCAGGAAGGAAGCAAGCGCAACGCCCGCGACCATCCCGGCAAAGCGGCGTGCCGGCATGTCGCGCAGCCGCGTTTCGGCAAGACGCAACAATCGAGCGCCGAGCGACGGCTCCTGCTCCACGACCGTCAGCGTCGGCCGCCTGCGGCTGCCGGTTTGTGCATTGTCGTTGAAAACAGGATAGGGCGTGCGGCGCGACGAAGCGGATATCACCTCGAATTCCGCATCCACATAGTCGGCGCGCCTCGGCGCTGAAGCCCCGTCGCGTCCGCCGCGCTCGGGCGGCAGGAAATCTGTATCGGCGTTGTTGCTGGCGGATTTGGTCCGGAATGCCTGCATGATCATTTCCTCCTGTCCCGCAAGAGAACACGGCCGCAGGCGGCCAGTTTGTCTGCGAAACCCTCGGGCAATGCCAAGCCTCATGCGGTGCAAGAACTAGGCATTGCATCAAATCTTTCCGACACGTAAACCGGAATGGTTAATGTTTCGGAAAGACGTCGCGAAAGCGGCGCCTTTTCATGAAAAATTAACCGTCACTTAACCATGATTCCGCTGGCGGTTTTGCCTTTCTTGGCTGGTCGTCCTATGCGCGGAGGACCGGAACCGGCCGTCGGTTGCAGGGCCGTGAGAGAGACTGGGCTGCCGCTTGATTCACTTTGAGAACGTCGGACTGCGCTATGGCATGGGACCGGAAATCCTCCGGGACCTGACCTTCGACATTCCACGCCGTTCATTCCAGTTCCTGACGGGTCCGTCGGGCGCCGGCAAGACCACGTTGCTGCGGCTTCTTTTCCTCTCGCTGCAGCCGACACGCGGCCTGATCCGGATGTTCGACCGCAACATTTCGTCGATCCCGCGCGAAGAATTCCCGATGCTGCGCCGGCGCGTCGGCATCGTCTTCCAGGACTTTCGCCTGCTCGATCATCTCACCACCTACGAGAACGTCGCACTGCCGTTGCGCGTGCGCGGCAAGGAGGAGACGAGCTACCGTGCAGACGTGCTGGAGCTTTTGAAATGGGTGGGTCTCGGCGAGCGCATCAACGTGCTGCCACCGGTCCTTTCCGGCGGTGAAAAACAGCGCGCCGCCATCGCTCGGGCGCTGATCGACCGGCCGGAGATCCTGCTTGCCGACGAGCCGACCGGCAACGTCGATCCGCCGATGGCAAGGCGCCTGCTCAATCTTTTCCTCGAGCTCAACCGGCTCGGCACGGCGGTCGTGATCGCCACCCACGATCTGTCGCTGATGGACCAGGTGGAGGCGCGGCGCATGATCCTTTCGCAGGGGCGGCTCGACATCTATGAGTGACAGCCGCACGAAACACCAAAAGGATGTGCCCGAACAGGCACCGGAGGCACAACAGCGCCGGACGGAAATGCGCGTGCGCCCGACCGGCCCGATCGTGCCGTCGAGCAATGTGTCCGGCCATGCGCTGATGTGCGTCATCGCCATCATGTCGTTCCTCGCCTGCCTGACGCTCGGCGGCGTCAGCATGGTGCGAGCCACGGCCCAGAGCTGGCAATCGCAGATCTCCCGCGAGATCACCATCCAGATCAAGCCCGACGACAATCTCGACATGGAAAAGGCGCTGGCGGATGCCCGCGACCTGGCGCTGACCTTCAGTGGCACGACGGACGGCAAGATCGTCGACCGGGCCGCCACCGCCCGCCTGCTCGAACCCTGGCTCGGCGAAGGCCTCGATCTTGACGAGTTGCCCGTGCCGCGCCTCGTCATCATCACCATCGACGAAAGCAATCCGCCGGACTTTGCGGCCATGCGCAAGGCGCTGACAGAAATAATCCCGCAGGCTTTCCTCGACGACCACCGCACCTGGGTCGACCGGCTGGTCGCCATGGCCAACACCACGGCCATGATCGGCACCGGCGTGCTGACCCTGGTCTTTTCCGCCATGGTGCTGACAGTGGTCTTCGCAACGCGCGGCGCGCTGTCGGGCAATCGCCATATCGTCGAGGTGCTGCATTTCGTCGGTGCCGAAGCCGGCTTCGTCGCGTCGGAATTCCAGAAGCACTTCCTCAGGATCAGCCTCAAGGGCGCCGGCGCCGGCGGTCTGCTCGCAGCACTTTTCTTTGCGCTCGCGGGTTTCTGGCAGTCACGGACCTTGGCGACCCCCGAGACAGATCAGGCCACCGCCCTCTTCGGTACCTTCACCATCGGCTATGGTGGCTATCTCGGCATTGCCGCGATCATCGTCGTCATCGCCATCCTGACGACCGTTACGGCGCGGCTGACGGTTACCCGCACGATCTACGAAATCGACCTCATCCGTTCGGACCCCGGCCGTACCGACCTCTACCAAAGCTGAGCCGCCTGATGTTTCGCCGCCACTCGATCTATTCCTTGCCGCAATCTGCGGCTATGTGAAGAGAATCATGATGGCGCGAGAGCTACGCGGGAACGGAATGGCCGGAGGAGATAAATGGCAGGGGCAAGCCGACGATCGCCGGCGGTCCCGCAGTCTCCTGCGCAAAATCCTCCGCCGAACCTTCTTCGTCCTGCTCCTGCCGCTGGCAATCCTGATCGCCGCCTTCCTGAACTTTGCCGACACGGTCGCCTCCCTGCAGCCGCCGGGTCATCCGAAGGCCGACGCGATCGTGGTCCTGACCGGCGGTTTCCAGCGCATCGACCAGGCGGTCGATCTTCTGAAGGGTGGCGCCGGCAAGCGCCTGCTGATCTCCGGGGTTCACCCGGCGACCACAGGCAGCCAGATCCGCCGCAACACCCAGAGCTCGGCCGACCTTTTCAAGTGCTGCGTAGACATCGGCCATGAGGCGATCGATACCATCGGAAATGCCACGGAAGCGGCGCAATGGATCCATGATCGCGGCTATGCGAGCGTGCTCGTCGTCACCAACAACTATCACATGCCGCGCAGCCTCCTGGAACTGCGCCGCGCCCGGCCGGAAACGGAGTTCATCCCCTACCCGGTCGTCAACTCCGATCTGAAGACCACAAACTGGCTGCGCAATCCGATGGTGCTGAAGTCGATCCTTCTGGAATTCGGCAAGTATACGGTGGCGTCAATACGCGACTTCGCCGGCGCCCGCCCGACCAGCGGCCTGCGCACCGACGCATCGCGCGCGACGCCCGCCGAAGAATAAGGGCCGGCAGGAACAGCCTTCGCCGCTGCAAAGTGAAACAGAGCAGTTTTCCTTCAGCACTTAATCGTGTAGGCAGCGATCAACCGGCTCAAAGACGCCGGTCCCCTTGAGACCTCGCCTACGAGAGCGTGCCTGATGATCGTCTTGCGTTCGATCCTTTTCAACATGGTGTTCTACGCCAACCTGATCGTGCAGATGATCGTGCTGACCCCGATCTACTTCCTGCTGCCGCGCAAGAAGGCGTGGTTCGTGCCGAAGAACTGGGTGCGCAGCAACCACTGGCTCATGGAAAAGATGGTCGGCACGACCTTCGAGATCGAAGGCTTGGAGAATATCCCCGAGGTTCCCTATATCTTCGCTCCCAAGCACCAGTCCTTCTGGGATGCCTATGCGCTGCTCCCCTGGCTCAGCGATCCCTTTTATATCCTGAAGCGCGAGCTCACCTGGATCCCGCTCTTCGGCTGGTATGTGCTCAAGCAACGCATGGTTCCGGTAAATCGCGCGGCGCGCGGCAAGGCGATGACCGGCGTGATGGACCGCACCAAGCAGGAAATGGCAACCGGCCGCGAGCTCATCATCTACCCGGAAGGCACGCGTCGCCCGCCGGGCGCTCCGCCGGAATACAAATACGGCATCGCCCGCCTCTACCGCGACCTCAGCGTGCCGGTGGTGCCGGTCGCCATGCATCCCGGCCTCTTCTGGCCGCGCCGCAAGTTCCTGCGCTTTCCCGGCCACTTCAAGGTTCGCATCCTGCCGCCCATCGAGGCCGGCATGGACCCGGACGCTTTCCTGGCGAAGCTCGTCGAGGTAACCGAGAGGGCGAGCGACGAGTTGCTCGTCGAAACCGTGAAGGCCAATCCGCACCTGCCGCTACCGCCGACCGCCCAGCAGCGGCTGAAGGAACTGAAGGCAGAAGGCCGGGCCTGAACCTTCAGGCCCGGGCTGAACGCGGCGACTGCCGCAGCAATCCGACCACCTCTTCCAGCCAGTGATCGCGGATACCCATCTCCTTGAGATGGGCGAGCGTGTTGAACACGTATTCGCTGTTCGGCCCGGATTTTCCCGTCGAAACCGCGACGATGCCGGCCGCCTCCGTGGTGGTCAGCGAGCCCGCATACTGGACGTGGGCGCGGTCGATGACGTAGGCGAGCGCCGGAACGCGGCGGCCGTCGGCAAGCAGCACCGGCATGGTGCGTTCCTTGTAGACGTGGGTCACCAGTTCACGCTCGCGCAGATAATCGACGACATCCGCCTGCTGTCCGCGCTGGACGCGAAACGCCGTCCCGATGCAGGAGCCGCCGCGGTCGAGCCCAAGCACCAGCCCCGGCCGCTGTTCGGTGCCGCGATGAACCCAGGAATGCACGCAGAGTGAGCGGCGAAAACCGAAGGCGCGTGCCGTGAGCTTCTCCTCGAAGGCAAAGCCCGGGTTCCACATCAGCGAGCCGTAGCCAAAGACCCAAAATTCGTCCATATCCACTGTCATTCAACCCGCGCTGCTGTTCTCACTGCCGAATCACGATCGGTCGCGTGGGACGGTGAGCCATTTTCGGTTTCTACGGCACAGCATCCCGGCACGAAAGAGACAAGGTCGTCCTCCTGCGGCCAAAGGAAAGAATAGTTTTGCGGATCGATGGCGCCACCCGAAAGGCAGCCTCCATCCTGTTTTGAGTGAGGTACCCGCGCCCATGTCGGCCACCGCAGTCTCCAACCCATCGCCGGTCAGCCGGAAATTCCGCTGGCTCCTGGCAGGCATCGTGCTTGTCACCGGCGTTTATTCGGCCGGCTGGTTTCTCGCCGCCGACCAGATCGAGAAGCGGCTTGCGACCCGCCTCGCCGAAGGACAGGCAGCCGGCCTCGGCGGCGAATGCACCAACATGGACGTGCGCGGCTTCCCGTTCCGCATCGGCCTCTTCTGCGACAAGGTCCATCTGGACGACACCCGCAACGGCACCTCGGCCTCGTTCGGAGCGCTGAGGACCGCTGCCCAGGTCTACCAGCCGGGCCATGCGGTGATCGAGCTTGACGGCCCGGCCGAGATCCGGGCTTCCCCCGGCCTCAACATCTTCGCCGACTGGACGTTGCTGCATGCGAGCGTGCGCGCGACCCTGTCCGGCGTTGATCGCACGTCGCTGACCTACGACAACCTGACGGGCCGGTTGCGATTGCCGCTTGAAGGCGACGGATTTGGCTTCGGCGCCAGCCACGGCGAATTGCACCTGCGCCAGAACGGCGCGGATCTCGACGCCGCCTTGAGCGTCGACAAACTGGACGTTCGGCCCGAGGAAGGCCCGAGCCTCGCACCGCCGGCGACCGTCGCCGCCGACCTGACCTTCACCGACCGGGCCGGATGGATGACAACCCCGCCGACGCCTGAGATGTTTCGCGGCAGCAAGGGCGAGCTGAGACAGCTCACCCTCGACCTCGGCTCGGGCATGAACGCCAAGCTTTCCGGGCCGTTCTCGGTCAATGATCAGGGACTGATTTCTGGCGAGTTCTCGCTGACGATGACCAATATCGAGGCCTGGCGCGCCAATCTGGTCACCCTGATCCCGGATGATGCCAACCTCGTCGACAACACCGCCAACATGCTGAAGGCTCTCGCCAACGGCAAGAACGAGGCGACCGTGAAGCTCAACGTGCGCGACGGCACGGCATTCCTCGCCTTCATCCCGATCGGCGTCCTGCCGACCCTCTAGGCTACGGTCCTACGGTCATACACCTCACAGGAAGGAAGACCGCTCCACGGTCTTCCTTGATCTGCTCAGGCTATTTCTGATCCATGGCATGGCGACCGAAGTCCGGCATCGCCGTGTCCTGGCCGGCCTGAATGATCGAGCGGCGAATGGCCCGGGTGCGGGTAAAGAGATCGAACAGCTTGTCGCCGTCGCCCCAGCGGATCGCCCGCTGGAGGTAGGCGAGATCTTCCGAAAACCGCGCCAGCATCTCCAGGATCGCATCCTTGTTGTGCAGGCAGACGTCGCGCCACATGGTCGGGTCGGATGCCGCCAGACGCGTGAAGTCGCGGAAGCCCGAAGCCGAATATTTGATGACTTCGGATTCGGTAACGGTCTCGAGATCGTCAGCCGTGCCGACGATGTTGTAGGCGATGATGTGCGGCAGGTGCGAAACGATCGCCAGCACCTTGTCGTGGTGTTCGGCGTCCATCTCCTCGACCATCGAGCCGAGCGTCTCCCAGAAAAGCCGCAGCCGCGCCACCGCTTCCTCATCCGCGCCAGGGGGCGGCGTCAGGATGCACCAGCGGCCGCGGAAGAGGCCGACGAAGCCGGCATCCGGGCCGGAATGCTCGGTACCGGCAATCGGATGCCCCGGCACGAAATGCACGTTCTCGGGCAAGTGCGGCGCCATCTGTGCGATCACCGAACCCTTGGTCGAACCAACGTCGGTGACGATGGCGCCTGGCTTCAGATGCGCTGAGATCTCGGCGGCAACAGCGCCGGACGCGCCGACCGGTACCGAGACGATGACGAGATCCGCGTCGCGAACGGCGTCCGCCGCAGACAGCGTATAGCGATCGCCGAGCCCGAGTTCCTGCGTCCGCTTCAGCGTCGCCTCGCTGCGCGTGGAGACCACGAGCGTGCCGGCGAGTTGCTTCTCGCGGATTTCGCGCGCGATCGACGAGCCGATCAGACCAATGCCGATGAGGGCGATCGTTTCAAACTGCTGAGCCATTATTTCCGTCCCATGAATTCGGTCAGCGCCGCGATGACGCCCTCGTTGGCTTCCGCGGAGCCGATGGTCATGCGCAACGCATTCGGGAAGCCGTAGCTGCGGACTGCCCTGAGGATATAGCCGCGGCGGGTTAGGAACTCATCGGCCTCCTCCGCCCGCTTGCCGGCCTCGTCGGGGAAATGGATCAGCACGAAATTCGTGACCGACGGCGTGATGCGGAGCCCGATCGCCTCGAGCGCTTCGGCAACGCGGGCAAGCCAGGTGAGATTGTGATCGACCGCCGTTGCGACGAAAGCCTGATCGCGGATCGCCGCCGCACCCGCCGCAATGGAAGGCGCACTGAGATTGAACGGCCCGCGGACACGGTCGACCGCGTCGATCACTTCCGGCGGCGCATACATCCAGCCGATGCGCAGGCCGGCAAGACCATAGATCTTCGAGAAGGTGCGGGTCATTACCACGTTGCGGCTGGCCGAGACGAGCTCAAGACCGGCGGCATAGTCGTTGCGGCGCACATATTCGGCATAGGCGGCGTCGAGCACCAGGAGCACTCCCTCGGGCAGGCCCGCATGCAGCCGGCGGACTTCGTCGACCGGGATATAGGTGCCGGTCGGATTGGCGGGATTGGCGAGAAAGACCATCTTGGTCCGCTCGGTGACCGCGGAAAGGATGGCGTCCACATCGACGCGCGCATCTTTTTCCTCGACGGTCACGGGCGTCGCACCGGCCGCCAGGATCTGGATCTTGTAGACCAGGAAACCGTGCTCGGTGATAATGCCTTCGTCGCCGGGGCCGAGATAGGTGTGGCACAGCAGCCCGAGCAGTTCGTCCGAGCCGTTGCCGCACATGATGTTTGCCGGATTGAGCCCGTGAACGGCCCCGATTGCCTCCCGCAGCGCCCGCGCCTGGCCGTCAGGATAGCGCTCCAGATTGAAGGCCATCGCCTGGAAGGCTTCTATCGCCTTCGGGCTGGCACCGAGCGGCGTTTCGTTCGACGAGAGCTTATGCACCTTGGCGACACCCGGCGCATGCTCCTTGCCCGGCACATAGGCGGCAATGTCAAGGATGCCGGGACGCGGCTCAGGGCTCTTCGAAGCAAGGCTCATCGGGTCAGCTTTCTATGGCCATCAAAATGCCACAGCGACCTTTGTCGCGCCTTGGGAGGCGCGGGGCGCTATAGGCAGGAAAAGAGGTCAAGCCATTACCGGCGCAAGCGGCTTTTGTCGAGGGTCCGCCGCCTGTACGCAGCGCCTTATCGGGTGAGGCGTGGCCGTTCGCGTGTGCTCGGCACGCCCTGCGGCGCCAACACCGGCACGAAGACACGGCGGGACGCACGCGCTGCGACCGGTAGCCCCTGGTAAAGCCGCTTCTGCGCCTCGACGACGATGACGCCTGAGAACACTGGCCAGAGCCAGCGGCCGAGCCGCTCAAAGCCTCGGCGCAGCCGCAGGATCGCCCGGAGCTTCGACGGCGGGAAGAACAGCGCGTCGGCCGTAGCCCCCGGCGTGAAGTTGGTCTCGCGCAACAGCGCCGTCAGCTGCCCGCGCGAATAGGGTCGGCCGGAGCCGAAGGGCGTATGCTCCATGCGCGCCCAGACGCCGCGTCGATTGGGCACGACGATCACGAGCCGCCCGCCCGGCGCCAGCACCCGCCAGATCTCCTTCATCGTCTCGCGCGGACTTTCGGCAAATTCCAGCGAATGCACCATCAGCACCCGGTCGATCGATGCGTCCGGCAGCGGCAATTCCTCGTCGAACACCAGCGCCGTCGAGGAAAGCTCGGCAACCGGCCAGTTCACCGCGCCCTGGCCCGCAGGCATGAAGGCGAAGGTGCGCTCCGTGTCCTTGCGGAACCGCTCGAGATAGGGAACGGCATAGCCGAGGCCGACCAGCCGCTCGTCCGGCAGCCGCGCCCAGACGGACGAAAGCGCCATGGTGACGGATTGCTCCGCCATCCGGCCAAGCTCGGAGTGATAGAATTCGCGAAGGTCGACAATATCGGTATGCATTCGCAACATGTTAGCTTCGAAGCGGTAGACTTCAAGGTAAGGCTCGCTACATTCGGCAGCATCTCCCCTCTCCTGACCGGAGGACCTGCCATGGCCGCGCTCGAACTCGATCTTTTCCTCTGCCGCACCGACAATTTCGGCGTGCTGATCCACGACCCCGAAAGCGGCCTGACCGCCTCGATCGACGCGCCCGAGGAGGCGCCAATCCTGGAGGCGCTGGAACGCCGCGGCTGGACGCTCACCCATATTCTCACGACGCACCATCATGGCGACCACGTCGCGGCCAATGACGCGTTGAAAGCCCGCTTCGGCGCCATCATCATCGGTCCGTTCAACGAGGCCGCGAAAATTCCGGGCCTCGACAAGACGGTGCGTCATGGCGAACGCTTCGAGTTTGCGGGCCGCAACGTCGAGGTGATCGAAACACCCGGCCATACCGCCGGCCATATCTGCTTCCATTTTCCACAGGACAAGCTGCTCTTTGCCGCCGACACGCTTTTTGCGCTCGGCTGCGGCCGTCTGTTCGAGGGGACGCCGGCGACCATGTGGCAGTCTCTCAGCCGGCTGATGGCCTTGCCGGACGACACGACCGTCTATTTCGGCCACGAATACACGCTCTCCAATGCCCGCTTCGCGGTCACCGTCGATCCCGACAATGCCGAACTCAAGGCACGCGCTGCCGAGATCGAGGAAATCCGCTGCGACGGCGGCTTCACCGCGCCGACGACAATCGGCCTGGAGAAGCGCACGAACCCGTTCCTGCGCGCCGCCGATCCCGGCATTCGCGCCCATCTCGGCCTGCGAGATGCCGACGATGCCGCGGTCTTTGCGGAAATCCGCAAGCGGAAGGATAACTTCTGATGGCTGAAGCACAGACGGCGGAAGAGGTCATCGAGGCGCTCGGCCTCACACGCCATCCGGAGGGCGGCTGGTACATCGAGACCTTCCGTGACACGGCCGGCGGCCCGCGGGGCCATTCGACGGCGATCTATTATCTGCTTGAGCGTGGCGACCGTTCGCACTGGCACCGGGTCCGCGACGCCGTCGAGATCTGGCACTACCACGCCGGCGCGCCGCTCGAACTCAGCATTGCCGAGGACGGGAAGCCCCCCGAGACGTTGCGGCTTGGGCCCGACATCCGGGACGGTGAGCGCCCGCAGGGCGTGGTGCCGGCCAACTGGTGGCAGTCGGCTGCCTCCCTCGGCGATTGGACGCTGGTTGGCTGCACGGTCGCGCCGGCCTTCGATTTTGCCGCCTTCGAGATGGCAGCCCCCGACTGGCAGCCGCCGACCCGATAGCGATCTTTCGGACTACTCCGCCGGCTGGGTGGCCGCGGCATCCTTGCGCAAGATCAGATCCTGGGCGGCGAGCACCGCCCCGCCGGTGACGAACAGGCAGGCAAGCGCTATGCGCCAGGATGGCTCGGCAAAGCCGAAGAGGATCAGGATCAGCGTCGAGAGCACCGGTGCTGCATAGCTCGAAACGCCGAGAAGCTGGATGTCGCCGTTCTTCACCCCGAAGTCCCAGGCATAGAAGGCCGCCCCCACCGGCAAGAGGCCGAGGCCCGCGACCGCCAGCCACTCGAAGGTCGTCGCCGGCCAGACCGTCGTTTCGAGCGCGAGATGGCAGACGAAGGACAGGATCGAGGTGGCAAGGCAGAAGCCGGTGACCACATCGGTCGAAACCGCCTCGAAGCGGCGTGTGATCAGCGAATAACCCGACCAGGTAAAGGCGCAGAGGAAGGCCGCGCCATAGCCGATGAGATAGGCACCGTCGAAGGCGACGCCGTTGCGCGCGACGATCAGGATCGTGCCGACGAGGCCCGCAAGCGCGCCGGCGATGTGATACCAGCGCAGCCGCTCCCCCGGCAGCAGTGCCGAACCGACAACGATCAAGAGCGGCCAGAGATAGGCGATCAGCCCGGCCTCCACCGCCGGCGCATTGCGCAGCGCCGTGAAGTAGAGGAAGTGATAGCCGAAGAGGCCGGCAATGCCCGTGATCCAGACCTTCGCCGGCTGCTTGAGCAGCGCCAGGCGCTCCGGTTTTGCCACAAGCACCGCAAGGCCGGGCAGGCTGCCGATCAGGAAACAGATTGCCGAAAGCTGGAACGGCGGCATCTTGCCCGATGCCGCCGTGAACAGCGCGAGCAGCGACCACATCAGGATGGCCGAAAAACCGATCAGAGTTGCCTTGAGTTTCATAGTCGTCCCCGGGCGCGATTTCTCTCAACGGAAACCTGCGCCGTCAAAATCACGGTGCTTGCTGGTATTTAACCTTTTAGTTGCACGCGATCGCGCGTCAACCACCAAATCGCGTCGCCGAGACCGTGACCGGCCCGAGCTTGGTGGGGATGCGGACATAGACGGGGGCATAGACATTCATGGTCTCAGCCTTGGCGAACCAGATTTCCATCGTCTGCAGTCGCCGCAGATATTCGACGTCCTCGCGGCCCTTCTTGTAGCCGGCCTTCGGCACGAAGCGGATGCCGCAGACGATCACCTCGCCTTCGAAGCCCTTCGTCTTGAAAGGCCTGGTGCCCTTCGGCGAAAGCTTGATGTCGAGCCGCGACTCGCCGTCGAAAATCGGCAGGGTGTTGGGGCAGACGCGCGCTTGCGCCGGAATGATCAGCCCCGAAAGCGGATCGAGAACGTTGCGCATGTCGCGCGAGGTGACCGGCACCCAGTTCTTCGGCAAAGGCGTGCGCTTCGGCGTCATGCTCGCATGCACGACATTGCCGTTGCGGTAGGTAACGCTGATCGCCCGGCTCTTCGAGCCACTGCGATAGGACATCGAATATTGCGACGCGCGCAGGTAATCCTTGTCGACAACGCCGGAAACCTGTGTCTGGCCCGACGTGCGGCTGAGGATATCGAGCAGGCCCGCCGATTTCAGCGTCCCCGATATCGTGTAGCGATTCTTCTGAACCTCGGTGTGGAATGAGGCGCGCGCCACCGGCAGACCGGACAGCGAGATGCTGTAATCCGTCAGATGCTCGGCATCGGCGGCCGATGATGCTGTGGAAAACAAGACCGCCGAAAGCAGCATTGCCCCGCGAAAGCCATTTCGCAACTTCATGCCTTTAGGAATCCATCACTTGAACATCGCCGCAATACCCTGAAATGCAGGGTGTTTACGGCTTTTCTGCGCCATTTCGCTGTCGCCGGCTACGCGGTCGGTCCAATCACGGAACCAAACCGTCGTGTGTCCTCGGTCAAGAAATAGCGCATAGCAAAACCGCTTGGAATGGGTCTCACGCACCATTATTGTTGCCCGGATAGCGCTTCGCATGGGCAGATCGGCCGGGAAAAACCGCGGTTTTCCGAGAATGCAAGAGGTTTGGCTTGACGGGCGGGCCGTCTCTGACTATAGAACCGCGACTTTCCAATAATGGCCTAGGAACGCGGCCTGGGCTCTGGGCCCGCTACCGCATTGTCCGGCGGCGATAAAGAGAATAGGTGTACCATGTCCCGTAGTTGCGAATTGACCGGCAAGGGCGTCCAGTCGGGCAACAATGTAAGCCACGCCAACAACAAGACCAAGCGCCGGTTCCTTCCGAACCTGTGCAACGTCACGCTGATTTCCGATGCTCTCGGCCAGCGCTACCGCCTGCGCGTTTCCGCAGCTGCTCTCCGCTCGGTTGAACACCGTGGCGGCCTCGACGCCTTCCTGCTGAAGTCGGACGAGAACGAGCTGAGCATGCGCGCTCGCCTGCTGCGTCGCCAGATCGTCAAGAAGGTTGCTGAAGCCGCCTAATCGGCGCCAGCGCACCGTCTTTGACACGCGTTTAAAAGGCTTGCGGGTTCATCCGGCAAGCCTTTTTCTCGTGCGCACGTTTCTTAACCGATACGCGCTTTTGCCTTCATCGGCCGGGTGCACTGCCCTGCTTTCATCCCTCTAGCTGGTGGCATACCCCAGGATAAAAAAATGCTGATCAACCGCACTTTCTTCGTCTATGTCGCGCTGATGACCCTCGTGGTCGTCGCCTCGAACATCCTCGTTCAGTTTCCGCTACCGGGCTCGATTGCCGGTATGCAGCTCGGCGATCTCCTCACCTGGGGCGCCTTCAGCTATCCCTTCGCCTTCCTGGTGACCGACCTTACCAACCGCCAGTTCGGGCCGCGCATCGCGCGTCGCGTGGTAGTCGCAGGCTTCATCGTCGCCATTCTGCTCTCCATCGTCGCCGCCACGCCGCGCATCGCTATCGCGTCGGGCTCGGCCTTCCTGTTCGGTCAACTCCTGGACATATCGGTGTTCAACCGGCTCCGCCGTCAGAGCTGGTGGCATGCGCCGCTCGCAGGCTCGCTGATCGGCTCGGCGCTCGATACCGCAATGTTCTTCTCCTTTGCGTTCGCACCGTTCTTCGTGTTCTTCGGCCCGAACGACAGCTTTGCGCTGGAAACCGCACCGCTCCTCGGCGTACTTGCGGCTGAAGCACCGCGCTGGATCTCCTGGGCGGTCGGTGACTTGAGCGTGAAGATCCTCTGCGGCCTCGTCATGCTGCTCCCCTATGGCGCGCTGATGAGCATCGTGAAGCCCATGCCCGCTGCGGAAAAGCAGGCGGCCTAAGGGCCGCCTGCCGGCACGCCTCGGCCCGCGCCGAAGCGGCGACCGGGCGTCGATTGCAAGGCGCGGGGAAGAGCAGCAGCCGCCCTTCCCCGCGCCTCACCTTCTAGCGCTGCTTCAAAAGCATCTGAGCGTTTTCGAATGGCAGCCCTTCGTCGTCTTCCGACCGCCGGGACTGTTCTTCAAAGCCGAGGTTCTCGTAGAAGGCATAGGCCTGCGAATTGGCGGTGTAGACCTCCAAGCGGAGCTGCCCCTTCAGCTGCAGGGCATGCGAAACCAACAAGCGGCCGATGCCGGCACCCTGGTGTCGCGGCGAGACAAACAGCCCGCCGATGAAATCGTCGAGCAAGCTGACGAACCCGGCCGGTTCGCCGTCCCGGATGGCGACCCAAGTCTCCGCGTTCGGCAGATAGACGGTCTCGATCAACAGGCGCTGTTCACGCAACCGCGCCTCGCCGACAAAAGCGTGCGCCGTTATCGAGGCCTCGAACCAGATGGCCGACAGTTCTTCCAAATCCGCAGCACGATAGGCGCGGATCATCAAATCCATTTTTTTCATGGTTTTTCCGTTCAATAGATATGCGTCAAGAGGGACGCCTGTTCGGCGCCTTGAACAACCGCGAATGCGGGTAAATTTTCAGCCTCTGCGCATAAATCTCCTTCAACGGACAATCGGCCAATAGGCCTTTGCCGGGACACCGTCAAGCATCGGACGGGCTTGTTCGGGCCTCTGCGCAGCCGCGCCGAGCGAGACGGCTCGATCCTTCACCGGCTCTTGGCCGGATCTCCACACGATCGGGCGGATCGCACTGTTCAGGAGTTGGCTGGCTTACTGTGTCAGCGCGGTGTTGAGCCGGAACTCCAGCATCAGGTTGCGCTCGAGGATCGAATGGTTGTCGTCGGAGACGACGATGACCCGCACGTCGCCGTCGGGACGCACGACGACGTCGAGGCCTTCCATGTTGTCGATCTGGTAGCCCATGTCCGCTTCGAAGAGGACTTCGCCGTCGACGACCGCGCCGGGCTTGATCTTATCGCCTGGGACCCGACGGATCTGCATGCCGAGACCCGAGCCGAAGGAGAAACGTCGCTCCAGCAGCAAGAGGTCGCCGTTCGGCAGGAAGGCGCCATCGGTTGCCGCATAGGGATCCTTGCGCACGACGCTGAATGCGCCGCGCTGTGGCCCGTCGAGGATACCGGCCAAAAGATTGTCCGCCTTGTCGACGCTGCGTTCGGCAATGGCGATCATGGCGCCCGCGAGGGGGCTGTCCTTCGGCGAGACCGCGATCGTCTCAATGCCGGCGTTGCTGCGCAGCTCGCTGATCGGAAACGGCAATGCCAGGCTTCCGATCGGCTTCGAGCCGGCAAAACCCGGATCCGGATAGATGTCGATGCGATGGGCCTGCTCGTAACTGACGATCGCCTGGCCTTCTCGAAGGGCAAGCCCTTCGGAATCCACCTTCCATTTCGCCAGGCCGACATCACCGTTACGATCCGCCATCGGCGTGGCGGTCAGGTTGGTGATACCGGAAAGCCGACCCTGCTCGTCGCGGGTTACCGCACCTTCCAGCCAGTGGCCGGTATCCATGACGGCGACGAAAGAGCTGCCGTCAGGACGAAAGCGGATTGCCGAAACCGCGCCGAACAGCGGATTTGACGAGGTCATCTCCAGACCACCGAGAAACTCCAGGGCGCCAAACCGTGTGGCGCTGGAACCCACAGCGAAATTACTGATCTGGCGGCTGCGGATCGGCAGGTCTTCGCTATCGGAAGCGGACCATGCCGGGCAGGCCGAAGCCAGGAGGAAAAGGGCTAGGAGACCGCGGCCAAGCATCAAGAGAAGTACCTTCAGGGGGCATCGGGAATGACGCGGCGTGCGCTCAAAGTGAGCCCGCCACGCATGGTAGCTTGGTAGACTGTAAAACTATGTCCGTAAATTGACTTCGGCCGCCAGCGATGCGTGCAGGTGCCGATTGGCAGCTCGGAGGCGATGTTCCACCGCCCCCAAGGGGGAAGCATCACCCGGCGCGGCGAAGACGCGAAGAACCGCGGCGCTGGCTTTCGTCCTCGAAGAGTGCGGCCAGCTGTTCGGTCATCGCGCCGGCAAGCTCATCGGCATCGACGATGGTGACGGCACGGCGATAGTAGCGCGTCACGTCGTGGCCGATACCGATCGCCAGCAGTTCCACCGGCGAGCGCGTTTCGATCTGCTCGATGACCGCGCGCAGGTGACGCTCCAGATAGTTTCCTGGATTGACCGACAGCGTCGAGTCGTCGACCGGCGCGCCGTCCGAAATCATCATCAGGATGCGCCGCTGTTCGCGCCGCGCCATCAGCCGCTCATGCGCCCAAATCAACGCCTCGCCGTCGATGTTTTCCTTGAGCAGGCCTTCCCGCATCATCAGGCCGAGATTGCGTCGTGCCCGGCGCCACGGAGCGTCGGCAGACTTGTAGACGATGTGTCGCAGGTCGTTGAGGCGACCCGGGGCCTGTGGCTTGCCGCCGGCCAGCCACTTCTCGCGTGACTGCCCACCCTTCCACGCCTTGGTGGTAAAACCGAGGATCTCGACCTTGACGCCGCAGCGCTCGAGCGTGCGCGCCAGGATATCGGCGCAGGTGGCGGCAACCGTGATCGGACGGCCGCGCATCGAGCCGGAATTGTCGATCAGCAGCGTCACGACGGTATCGCGGAAGTTGGTGTCCTTTTCGCGCTTGAAGGAAAGCGGCTGCATCGGATCGATGATGATGCGCTGAAGCCGCGCCGAATCGAGATACCCCTCTTCGAGATCGAACTCCCAGGAGCGGTTCTGCTGCGCCATCAGGCGGCGCTGCAGCCGGTTGGCAAGGCGGCCGACCGCGCCTTGAAGATGGGCAAGCTGCTTGTCGAGGAAGGCGCGCAGCCGGTCGAGCTCGGCCTCGTCGCAAAGCTCTTCCGAGGCAATCGTCTCGTCGAACTCGCGGGTGAAGACGGCGTAGTCGACCTTCTCGTTGAAGTCGGCGAAGGGCTGGTTCGGACGCTTGACCTCGCCGGGCGTTTCGCTGTCCTCGTCGCCTTCGTCCTGGAGATCGTCGTCGGAGATCTCCGCGCCGTCCATCTCGCCTTCTTCCATCTGCTCTTCGGCAGCCTGGTTCTCGTCGGCGGGTGCGGCATCGTCGCCGGCTTCCTCGTCGCTGGCGTTCTCGTCCTGCTCCTGGCTGCGCGGCTGGTCTTCGTCGGTCTCGCTTTCCTGCTCGTCCGGCTCGTTGTCGTCGTCACCGTATTTCTCGGCGACTTCCATCGAGGTCAGCATGTCGCGAACGACCCGGGCAAAGGCCTGCTGGTTGTTGATCGTCGACGACAGGTGCTCAATGTCGCCGGCAGCCTTGCCCTCGATGAACTCGCGCCAGAGGTCGAGCACCTTGCCGGCAGACGCCGGCGGCTTCTGGCCCGTCAGCTTCTCGCGCACCAGCAGCGCTACGGCCTCGCCGAGCGGCGCGTCCGCCTGGCGCTCGATCGTTGCGAAATTCGCCTTGGCGTATTTCTCTTCGAGCATGACGTTGAGGTTCTTGGCGACACCCGCCATGCGCAACGACCCGATCGCCTCGACACGAGCCTGCTCCACCGCATCGAAGATCGCGCGGGCGTCCGCCCCTTGCGGCGACATGGTCGCGTGGATCCGCGCATCGTGACAGGCCTTGCGCAGCGCCATGCTGTCACCGAGCCCGCGGGTCACGGCAAGTTCCTGCAGGGTCGGGCGCTTGGAAAGTTCCGGCAGACGGATGCGTTCGCCGGTCATGCCCGGCCGCTCGTTGGCGAAGGCGACTTCCACCTCGGCATCGCCCGCGATCGATCGGATGCAGCCGGAAAGCGCCCGCTTGAACGGTTCCGCAGCATTCTCGCGCGTGGTTGGCTTTGCCTTCGAATTCGAGCTCACGACAGTTCCTTCTTCAGCCAGAGGCGACGGCGCCCCAGTGGGGCGTCATCCGGTTTGCCACAGCGTCATGACCCGCCCTCCCAAAGGGGACGGCAGGCCGTGGGATCAGGCGGTGGCTTCGAGCACGATGTTGGCAGCGCTTTCCTTCAGCTCGATGCCGAAGGCGCGCTGGTAGTGCTCGGCGACCAGCGCCCGCTCCAGCTCGTCGCACTTGTTGAGGAAGGTCACGCGGAAGGCGAAAGCGATGTCGCCGAAGATGTGGGCGTTCTCGGCCCAGGTGATGACCGTACGCGGGCTCATGACAGTCGAGAGATCGCCATTGATGAAGGCTGCGCGCGTGAGGTCGGCGACACGTACCATCTTGGAGACGGTCTCGCGGCCCTTGTCGGCGGTGAAGCCCTTGACCTTGGCGGCGACGATGTCGACTTCCTTGTCGTGCGGCAGGTAGTTCAGCGTGGTGACGATCGACCAGCGGTCCATCTGCGCCTGGTTGATCTGCTGCGTGCCGTGATAGAGGCCGGTCGTGTCGCCGAGGCCGACGGTGTTGGCGGTCGCAAACAGGCGGAAGGCCGGGTGCGGACGGATGACACGGCTCTGGTCGAGCAGCGTCAGGCGGCCGGAGGATTCCAGCACGCGCTGGATGACGAACATGACGTCCGGGCGGCCGGCATCGTATTCGTCGAAGACGAGCGCGACATTGTGCTGGTAGGCCCAGGGCAGGATGCCGTCCTTGAATTCGGTGACCTGCAGGCCGTCCTTGACGACGATCGCGTCCTTGCCGACGAGGTCGATACGGCTGACATGGCTATCGAGGTTGACGCGCACGCACGGCCAGTTGAGGCGCGCGGCGACCTGCTCGATATGGGTGGACTTGCCGGTGCCGTGATAGCCCGACACCATCACGCGTCGGTTGTGGGCGAAGCCTGCGAGAATGGCGAGCGTCGTTTCGCGGTCGAAGAGGTAGTCCGGATCCAGATCCGGGACATAGGCGTCGCCCTTCGAATAGGCAGGAACGCGCAAATCCGTATCAATACCGAAAACCTCCCGGACGGAAATCGTGGTGTCGGGGAGGTTGGAAATGTCGAGGTCAATCTTGCTCATCATGTCTCCAGAGCGGCCACCGGACGGCACCCGCGCATTCGCCTGCAAAAGTGCTTCTGTATTAATCCGGGTTGTTAGCAGAAACCAGCCTGTTTTAACAATTGGTAGGCCTGAATAACCGCGCGAAAACGCTCTTCCGATCCTCTATCTCCGCCATTGGCATCGGGGTGATGCTTCTTGACGAGGTCCTTGTAGGCCGCCTTGATGTCGGCAGTGGTCGCCGAGGCTCCGAGACCAAGCGTTTCGAAGGCCTTCGCCTCGAGCGTCTTCAGCTTGCGCTGGCGTGGCTCGGGACGACCGGATCGCGCCCGCGCCTCGCTGACAAAGCCGAAGGGATCGCGCATGCGGGCCTGGGCGCCGGCAGAGCCAGACCGCGTCTGCGACTGGGTCGGGCCGTTCTTGGCGTTCTTGTTGACGCCGACGGTCCAGGTGGGCCGATGACCGGTGATCGCTTCCTTCTGGTAGCGGGCGACCTCGCTGTCGGAGAGGCCGGAGAAGAAGTTGTAGCCCTTGTTGTATTCCTTCACGTGCTCGAAGCAGAACATGAAGTACTGCCCCTCGGCGTTGCGACCGACGGGCGCCCGGTGCACACCCTTCTGATCGCAGCCGTCCCACTGACAGACGGGAGCCGCCGGCTCTGCCTGCGGCTCGACCTTGCGCCGGGTTCGAATGCGATCGAAGTATTTTGAATCGAGTCTCATGGCGCTCATTATGGGGTTTGGCGGGAGTCACAACAAGAATTGACAAAGCGGAATGTTGCTGGCTTTGTGCGGGCATTTTGCGCCGCCGTGCCAGCGATTACCGGGTTCTTAACTGCGAGGGGGCGCCAAGCAAACAGCAAAATGGGACGGAAGAATGTCGCTCACCGAGACCATCGAAAAGAAGCTGATCGAGGCCTTCCACCCTGAACGGCTCGAGGTCATCAACGAGAGCCATCAGCATACCGGCCATCAGCCGGGCTTCGATGGTACCGGCGAGTCCCACATGCGGGTGCGTATCGTTTCTAGCGCCTTTGCCGGCATGAGCCGTGTCGCCCGCCACCGCGCCATCAATGATCTCCTGAAGCCAGAACTCGACGCCGGCCTGCATGCGCTCGCCGTCGAGCCGGCAGCCCCCGGCGAGCCGACCCGCTGGTAGAGGCAATCGCGGCCATCACGCCGGCGGAGCACCCTCTTCCGCCGGACGGATGCGCAGCTTGGTAATGCGGTTCTTCACCCGCTTCATCACGATGAAGCGTTTGCCGTGGAAGGTGAAGGCCTGGCGCTCCTCCGGAATGCTCTTGGACTCGTGGATGACCAGACCGGCCACCGTCGTCGCCTCCTCGTCCGGCAGCGACCAGTCGAGCGCGCGGTTGAGATCGCGGATCGGCACCGAGCCATCGACGACGATCGAGCCATCGGCTTCCTGGCGCACGCCCTGAATGTCGAGGTCGTGCTCATCGGCGATATCGCCGACGATCTCCTCCAGAATGTCCTCCAGCGTCACCAGACCCTGAACCTGACCATACTCGTCGACGACGATCGCCAGATGCAGTTTGCGACGCAGGAACGCGTTGAGTTGATCCTTGAGGTTGGTCGTGTCCGGCACGAACCAGGGCTTCTGCGCGATCTTGACGATATCGAGGTTTTCCGGCTCGACATTTGGTTCGGCCAGCGCCCTCAGCAAATCCTTGGAATGCACGACGCCGATGATGTTGTCGGTCGACCCGCGCCAGAGCGGCAGCCGCGTGAACGGGCTTTCGAGAATATCGCGGACGCAGGTTTCCGGCGGCTCGTCGGCATTGATCGCCCGCATGCTGGTGCGGTGGATCATGATGTCGGAGATTTCAAGCTCGCCAAGATCGAGCACGCCGCCGAGCCGATCGCGGTCGGCCTTGATCACCGAGCCCTCGCGGTGCAGCAGGTCCACGGCGCCGCGCAGTTCCTCATGCGCCGACAGCATAGACATGTCGGAGGCCAGGTTGATGCCGAAGATGTTAAGCAGGCGCCGGACGATGCCGTTGACGAGGCTAGAAACCGGGCCGACGACGGCGACGAAGAGACGGACGAGCGGTGCCACGGCAATCGCGAAACGATCCGGCGAAGCAATCGCCCAGCTCTTCGGCAGTACTTCCGAGAAGATGACGAGCAGCACGGTCATGGCGAGTGTGGCGATCGCCACGCCGCTGTCGCCGAAGAGACCGATCAGCAGGCTCGTCGTCAGTGACGAGGCAAGAATGTTGACGAGATTGTTGCCGATCAGCAGCGCGCCGATCAGCCGGTCGCGACGCTCGATCAGCCGGTTGACGATGCCGGCGCGCTCTTCGCCGTTATTTTCCAGCGTATGCATACGCGAGCGCGACGCGGCGGTCAGCGCCGTCTCCGAACCCGAAAAGAAGCCCGAAAGCACAAGCAGGCAGAAGACTGACAGGATCGACAGCCAGTACTCCGCCAGGAAGGCAATGAAGGCTTCGCCGGTCATTGCGGGTGCTTTTCCCTCAGGAAGCTCAGAACCTCGGAGGATGGGACGTCATCAGCGACGAAGGACTGGCCAATACCCTTCGTCAGGATGAAGGTGAGCTTGCCGCCCTTGACCTTCTTGTCCTGGGCAATCGCGTCCATCAGCCGTTCTGCCGGAGGCAGTGTACCGGGAATTTCCGACATGCGCGTCGGCAGGCCGACGGCCCTCAGATGCGCCTCGACACGGGTTGCATCGTCGGCGCTCGCAAGGTTCATGCGCGTCGAGAACTGATGCGCCAGCACCATGCCGATCGAAACGCCCTCACCGTGCACCAGCCGGGCGCTGTCGTATTCGGTCGCCGCCTCCAGTGCATGGCCGAAGGTGTGGCCGAGATTGAGCAGCGCGCGCAGGCCATTTTCGCGTTCGTCCGCCGCCACGACGTCCGCCTTGGCCTGGCAGCTGACTGCGATCGCCTCAATGCGGGCGCTACCCCCCGCAAAGACCGCCTGCCAGTTGTTTTCGAGCCAGGCAAAGAAGTCCGGCTTGTCGATCAGCCCGTATTTCGCGACCTCGGCATAACCGGCGCGGAATTCGCGCTCGCTCAAGGTGTCGAGCACGTCGGTGTCCGCCAGCACCAGATCCGGCTGGTGGAAGACACCGATCAGGTTCTTGCCGTGCGGCGAATTGATGCCGGTCTTGCCGCCGACGGAGGAATCCACCTGCGCCAAGAGCGAGGTCGGTATCTGGATGAAGCGCGAGCCGCGGCGCACGATGCCGGCGGCAAAGCCGGTGAGGTCACCGATGACGCCACCGCCAAGCGCGATCACCGCATCGTTGCGCTCGATCCGGGCGCCAAGCACCGTTTCGCAGACCGGAATCAGATGTTCGAAGCTCTTGGTCTTTTCGCCGGCGGGAAGCACCAGCGACACGGCGTCGATGTCGCACTCCCCAAGGCTCGCCATGAGCGGCTCAAGGTAGCGCGGCGCGACGTTCTCATCGGTGATGACGGCCATCTTGCGCCCCTTGAGGCGGGCGGCGATTTCCTCACCGGCCGCCGCAATCAGCCCGGGACCGATCAGGATGTCGTAAGAACGGTCACCGAGGTCGACACGGACCTTGCGTTCGGCTGCAGGCATCGCATGGCTATTCATGGGTCTTCTTGTCCTGGTACTCGATGACGGCGGTGAGGACATCCTCGACCATCGTCTCTTTCTTCACATCGCGCGACAGCACCGTCAGGTCCGCTTCGGCGTAGATCGGGTAACGCGCATTCATCAGGTTTTCGAGCGTCTGCTTCGGGTTCTCGGTCTTCAGCAGCGGCCGGGTGTCGCGCTTGTTGACCCGCTCCCAGAGCACGTCGAGCTCGGCGTTCAGCCAGACCGTCAGGCCACCCTTCTTGATCTGGCGGCGCGAGCGCTCGTTGATATAGGCGCCGCCGCCGGTCGAGACCACGCGCGGACCGCTGCGCAAGAGCCGCTTCAGCACCCGCGTTTCAAGCGCCCGGAACTCGTCTTCGCCATAGCGGGCAAAGAGATCGCTGATCGTCATGCGCGAGACGCGCTCGATCTCATGGTCGGAATCGACGAAGGGAATGCCAAGCGCCTGAGCCGTCAAACGACCGATTGCCGATTTGCCGGCGCCCATCAGGCCGATGAACACGAGATTACGTTTACCGAGTACAAGCTTCGCCCGCTCGGCAAGCGTTGCGGAAACCGGTTCGATCACGTCGTTCATTGGACTTCTTATTCCCCATTCCCTTTCGGTATCGACAAATCGGGGTGTAGCGTCAAGTCGTCGCTCGCGTCCGCTCACGGTTCTTGAACTCGGCGGAAGCGGCGTTCATATAGGTCTGGCACCCGCCACAGCGTCGCGCGCTCATTCCGAGCGCCTGAAACGCACTGGCCGTTTGAACGCCTGCATGTATCCTTACGTCCGCTTCGATCGAAAGGCACATGCAGAGGAGATTGAAATGCCGACCCTCTTCCGGTTCCTGTTCTTCTGCGCCGTAATTGCCGGGATAGTGTACGGCACGATGATCTCTCTCGTCACCTTCGTCGAGCCGACGGAGCGCGACGTCACCGTGAAGATCCCGTCCGAACGGGTGAACAAGACCCAATGAGCGATCTTTCCGCCGCCCATGTCGAGGCTTTCCTCGAAATGATGAGCGCCGAGCGGGGTGCAGCGGTCAATACGCTGCAATCCTACGAGCGTGACCTCGAAGATGCCTCCTCGCATCTGCGCACGCTCGGAACCGGGCTGACCGGGGCGACACCAGATGACCTTCGCGGGTATCTCGCCCATCTCGCCGGTCAGGGCTTCAAGGCCTCCTCGCAAGCGCGGCGGCTTTCGGCGCTCAGGCAGTTCTACAAATTCCTCTACGCCGAAGGCATGCGCGGCGACGACCCGACCGGGATCCTCGACGCGCCGAAGAAGGGACGTAGCCTGCCGAAGACGCTGAGCGTCGACGACGTCTCGCGCCTGATCGGCCAGGCGGAGACCGAGGCGGCAGCCGGCGGTACCGACCACCTCGCCAAATTGCGCATGCATGCGCTGATCGAACTGCTCTATGCGACCGGCATGCGCGTCAGCGAACTCATGTCGCTGCCCGCAAGCGTGCTCGCCCAGAACGGCCGCTTCCTCGTCATCCGCGGCAAGGGCAACAAGGACCGCCTCGTTCCGCTATCACAGGCAGCGATCCGGGCCATGCGGGCCTATGGCGAGGCGCTCGCCGAGGAGATTGCGCGCGAGGAAAGTGGCAACCGAGAGAGCCCGTGGCTCTTCCCCTCCTCGGGCAAGCAGGGATTCCTGCCGCGCCAGGTTTTTGCCCGCGATCTGAAATCGCTGGCCGCGCGCGCCAGCATTCGCGTCGCCACGATCTCCCCGCACGTGCTTAGACATGCCTTCGCCAGCCACCTGCTGGCCAATGGCGCCGACCTTCGCGCGGTGCAGGAACTGCTCGGTCACTCGGACATTTCAACGACACAAATCTATACACATGTTCTGGAAGAACGGCTGCACAACCTGGTGCAAAACCATCACCCTCTTGCCAAACAGGCGAAAAAACAGGATTAGGACCGCCGGGCAGGCTGGTTTCGGCCCGCAGACCCTTGTCGCAAAATGATCGGAAACGCATCTCATGCACAACTATCTCGATTTCGAAAAGCCCATCTCCGACCTCGAAGGCAAGATTCTCGAATTGAAGAAGCTCGCCGGCGAAGACGAGAGCGTGAACACTTCGGATGAGATCGAACGCCTGGAGACGCGCGTCCGCGACGCGATGGTCGAGATCTATTCGAAGCTGACGCCGTGGCAGAAGACCCAGGTCGCCCGCCACCCCTCGCGCCCGCACTTCCTGGATTATGCCGCCGAGCTCTTCACCGAGTTCACGCCGCTTGCCGGCGACCGCAACTTCGCCAACGACGACGCCATCCAGGCCGGCCTTGCGCGCTTCCGCGGCATGCCGGTCGCCGTTCTCGGCCAGGAAAAGGGCAACGACACCAAGTCGCGCATCAAGCACAATTTCGGCAGCCCCCGTCCGGAAGGCTACCGCAAGGCGATCCGCGTCATGGAAATGGCTGACCGCTTCGGCCTGCCGCTGATCACGCTGGTCGATACCGCAGGCGCCTACCCGGGCGTTAACGCCGAAGAGCGCGGCCAGGCGGAAGCGATTGCCCGCTCCACCGAGATGTGCCTCAACGTTCGCGTGCCGATCGTCACCGTCGTCATCGGCGAAGGCGGCTCCGGCGGTGCGATTGCGATCGCCACCGGCAACCGCGTGTACATGCTCGAGCATGCGATCTACAGCGTCATCTCGCCGGAAGGTGCAGCCTCTATCCTGTGGCGCGATTCCACCCGCGCCAAGGAAGCGGCCAGCAACATGAAGATCACGTCCGAGGATCTGAAAGCGCTCGGCGTCATCGACGGCATCATTCAGGAACCGGTCGGCGGCGCGCACCGCGACCCGAACGCGGTCATCGGCCGCACCGGAACCGTGATCGCCGACGCGCTCAAGGAACTTTCCGGACGCGATGGCGACCAGTTGCGCACCGATCGCCGACAAAAATATCTGAATATCGGCCGTAACCTCTAAGCCGGATCGGCAGTCCTTAAGCGGGAGCGGGGTGGAAATCCCACGACCTTCCCCTCGCCCGATCTGATGGCCCGCGATTGCGGAAGCGGATTTCGCAACTGCAAAGCGGAGTGTGGCCAAATCTTGGCCATATTCATGAGGTCATGAACAGCGCATCGGCAGGGCCACCCTGCAGGGTTAAGAATTCGTGAAGTATAATCGCTTAGTGATTCTCTAAAAGGCCCACCCTCGCGGACTTGGGCTTTCCTAGTCGAGTTTGGGTTTGAACGGGCCTCTGCTGATGCGTTTCTGGAACCTTTTAGCTTCCGCCGCCATTGTCGCCGCGCTTGCCGGCTGCACCAACGAAACGCTGGATGCGACGACATCGGTCGATATCAAGTCCGTCAGGAACAAGACCGAGTATCAGGTCTCTGCCCCGATGGTCAAAAAGATGAGCGAGCTCGGGATGCAGAAGCAAGCCCCGATCGCACTGCGCATCTTCAAGGAAGAAGGCACGCTCGAGGTCTGGAAGGCCAATACCGCCAACCGCTTCCAGCTTTTGAAGACCTACAAGATCTGCGCCTGGTCCGGCAAGCTTGGACCCAAGGTGAAGGAAGGCGACCGGCAGGCGCCGGAAGGCTTCTACCCGCTCTTCCCGCGCCAGATGAACCCCAATTCCAACTACTATCTGGCGATCAACACCGGCTATCCCAACGCCTACGACAAGGCGAACGGTCGCCAGGGCACACACCTGATGATCCACGGCGCCTGCTCGTCGTCGGGCTGCTACTCGATGACCGACGAGCAGATGATCGAGATCTTTGCGCTCGCCCGCGATAGCTTCAAGGGCGGCCAGGAAAGTGTTCAGCTGCAGGCCTTCCCCTTCCGCATGACCGCGGAGAACATGGCGCGGCACCGCGACAATCCGAATATCGACTTCTGGAAGATGCTGAAGGTCGGCTACGACCAGTTCGAAGTCACCAAGCGTCCGCCGGAAGTCAATGTCTGCGAGAAGAAGTACGTCTTCAACCAGCAGGCCTCCGGCCCGTTCAATCCGGGTGGCCAGTGCCCCGCCATGTCGACGCCGCCGGCCCTGCAGGTGGCGATGGCGAGCTTCGAAAAGAGCTACCAGACCGACTACGACAAGGCGATGAAGAAGTATGACGGCATGGTCTGGTACGAACCGAGCGAAGCCGAGCGCAAGGCGATCGTCGCCAAGCAGCGCGTCGGCCGCGAACTCGCCTATGCGCCGACCGGCAACTCGCTTGACGCCGGCAAGATGATGAAGGCGAGCGATCTCGAAAAGAAGATCGCCTTGCAGAAGGAAGCGGAAGAAACCAAGCAGGCCGTCGAGATCCAGAAGAAGGAACTCGAAAAGGCGACCGATGGCGGCAAGCACGTCCCGGTCCCGGCCGCCAATCCCATTCCGCAGCCGGTGATGCAGGCGGCCGTCGAGCAGCCGAAGAAATCCTTCTGGAGCCTGTTCTCCAAGAGCGAGCCGGAATTGCAGATGCCGGCCCCGGTCGTCATCACGCCTGAACAGCAGGCTACTGCCGCGCCGCTGACGCAAGCCGCCCCGGCAACGACGGCAAAGCAGGCGAAGGCGCCGGCCCCTGCCGCCCAGCAGCAGGCCGCTGCCGTGACCACGGCAACGACACCGTCAGCCGATGCGGCCGTCGAAGCGCCTGTTATGACGGAAGAGCCGCCGAAGAAGCGGCCGTTCTGGAAGATCTGGGGCAATTGATGCCGGACGAACAGAAGATCGTCTATGACCTGAGGGGGCTTAAATGCCCCCTTCCCGTTTTGAAGACGCGTAAACGCATGACTTCGCTGGCGCCGGGCGCTTTGCTGGAGATTGAGACCACCGATCCGCTGGCGGTGATCGACATTCCACATTTCTGCAACGAGGACGGCCACAAGCTTGTAGAGGCCGCACCCGCCGACGGCGGCCACCGGTTCCTCATCCGCAAGGGCGCGTAAGACGCCACGTCTGCCGCGCGGCAACGCTTCGATTACTGAGGCGATTTAGAACCGCATGCCTGGCACGGCGAGCGGATTGTCGGACAAAGCTTGGGCGTCTGGCCGGTCGATGCGCGGCTTGCCGGTGAACGCGTCGAAGAGGTCGCGGACGAAGGCCTCTTCCAACCCCTTGGTGATCAGCACCATGCGCGTGCGACGGTCGTTCGGGTCCGGCCAGGCGGCGAGCCGCTCCGGCGTGTGGAAGACGTTCTGCACGCCATGCAGCACCAGCGGCCGGTCCGGCCTGTCGGCAACCGCGACGATCGCCTTCATCCGGAGCAGCTTCTCGCCATGCGCCGAGCGCAGGAGATCGATGAACATGTCGAGCGCCATAGGCTCGATCGGCCGGTCGTGCACGATGCTGAAGGAGCGGATGTCGCCGCCATGTCGCGTCACATCGTGATGGTGATGATGATCGTGCCCATGATCATGGTGGTGATCGTGGTGGTGATCGTGGTCGTGATGATCGTGACCGTGGTCATGGTCATGATCATGGTGGTCGTGGTGCGCCTCGTCCTGCAGCCAGCGGCCGACATCAGCGATCTTCGACGAGGGGTCGTAGAGGCCACAATCGAACAGCTCTGCGTGCCCGGCTTCGGCGCTGTCGCCATCGATCAGCGGCGCGCGCGGATTGAGCGCGCGGATCCGCGCCGTCAGCGCATCACGCTCCGACGTTTCGGCAAGGCCTGTCTTGCTGATGACGATGCGATCGGCAACGGCAATCTGCTTCAGCGCTTCCTCGTGATTGGCGATCGTCTGCAGGCCGTTGACGGCGTCGACGACGGTGACCACGCCATCCAGCCGGAAGTTCTGCGCAATGACCGGATTGCCGATCACCGATTGCAGCACTGGCGCCGGGTCGGCAAGGCCGGTGGTTTCGATAACGACGCGCTTCAGCGGCTTGATCTTGCCGGTCTGCATGCGGTCCATGAGATCGGCAAGCGTATCGACCAGTTCGCCACGCACGGTACAGCAGAGGCAGCCGTCGGAAAGCTCGATGACCCCGTCGCTGGAGGCTTCCACCAGCAAATGATCGATCGACACGTCGCCGAACTCGTTGATGATAACGGCCGTATCCGAGAGATCGGGATCCTTCAGCAGCCGGTTGAGCAGCGTCGTCTTGCCCGCACCAAGGAAGCCGGTAAGGATCGAGACCGGCACCGCCGACAAGGGACTAACCATCATGCACTCCGATCAGAAGGTCGGCCGCGGCACCGGGATCGGCACATTGGCGACATCGCCCTGGCCGGCCGGGTCGCCGGCAAGCTTCGGCGCTTTTTCGCCGCTGCCGGCGATCAGCCCGGCGAAGGCAAGCTTCAGTGGCCGGTTGATTTCGTGGATATAGGGCGAGAGCAGCTTCTGGCGGCCGGCTTCGTCGCGACCCTCGCTGCGAACCTTCGCGGCCGCCTTCGAGCAGATCTGCTTGCTGACATCGGCCACCATGTCGCGCGTCTCGCCATAGGCCGGGATCTGCACCAGCGACGGCTTGCCGTTGCCGTTCGTCGTCAGTGCCATCTGCAGGAGCCGTGCGGACTCATCCGCACGCGCACCGAGGCTGTCCTCGCCGAGCACGACCGAGACGACGCTGCGCCCCTCGCGGGTGGCGGATGAAACCTGGTTGAAGCCGGAGGCGCAGATGAAGCCGGTCTTCATGCCGTCAGCGCCTTCGAAGCGGCCGATCAGCATGTTGTAGTTCGGATAATCCTTCTTGCCGGTGGTGAAACCTTCCAGCGAGAAATAGGAGGCGTATTGCGGAAACTCGCGCTTGAGCGTGATCGCGAGTACCGCAAGGTCGCGGGCGGTCGTGTACTGGCCGGGACCAGGCAGACCGTTGGGATTGATGAAGTTCGAGGAGGTCATGCCGATGCGGCGGGCCTCGGCATTCATCCGCTCGATGAAGGCGGGCTCCGAACCGGCGACCGTTTCGGCGATCGCGACCGCAACATCGTTTGCCGACTTCACCAGCATCATCTTCAGCGCGCTGTCGAGCGTCATCGCCTGGCCGGGCTTGTAGAACATCTTGCTCGGCGGCTCGGCGGCGGCGTTCTTGGTCATGATGACCGGGCTCTCGAGCGTGAGCTGACCGGACTTGATGGCGCGGAAGGCCGTGTAGGCCGTCATCAGCTTGGTCAGCGACGCCGGATACCATTTCTGGAAGATATCCTGGTGCTCGTAAACCTTCAGCGAATTGACGTCGACGACCAGCCTTGGATTGGCCGCAGCCGGCAGCGCCGCAAGAAGTGTGGCGCATGTCGCCGCCGTCACTCCGAGCGCCTTCATCTTGCCACGCGTGAAAAATCCTGCTGTCACCACGATAGGACCTCGAAAATCCGCTGTTGCCTCGTCTCGTCCGGCTATTTAGCCTATATGGCGAGGAGATGGCAAAGCCCATTCACGGGCAGTCGTGCCAATCCACACCGATACGCAGATACAATTAGTGATCGAACAGACCGACAGGACGAAACGATGCCGATACTTAACCGTGCCGCCGAGCTCCAGAATGAAGTCACCGAATGGCGGCGCCACCTGCACAGGAATCCGGAGCTCCTGTTCGCGGTCGAAAATACGGCAGCCTTCGTCGAAAAGAAACTGAAGGAGTTCGGCGTTGACGAAATCGTGACGGGGCTTGGCCGCACCGGCGTCGTCGGCCTCATCCGCGGCAATCTCGGCGCGGGCCGCACCATCGGTCTGCGCGCCGACATGGACGCGCTGCCGATCACCGAGACGAGCGGCAAGGACTGGGCCTCTGAGACATCCGGCAAGATGCATGCCTGCGGCCACGACGGCCACACGGCCATGCTTCTCGGCGCGGCGAAGTATCTCGCCGAAACCCGCAACTTCGCCGGCCAAGTCGCGGTCATCTTCCAGCCTGCAGAAGAAGGCGGCGGCGGCGGCAACGAGATGGTCAAGGACGGCATGATGGAGCGCTTTGCCATTGCCGAAGTCTACGGCATGCACAACATGCCGGGCATGCCCGTCGGCCAGTTCGGCAGCCGCGTCGGCCCGATCATGGCCTCGACCGACGAGTTCACCATCACCATCAAGGGCCGCGGCGGCCATGCGGCCCAGCCGCACAAGACGATCGACCCGATCATCGTCGGAACGCAGATCGTGACCGCCTTGCAGACGATTGCGTCGCGCACAGTCGATCCGCTCGCCTCCGTCGTCGTCTCCGTCACCAAGTTCAATGCCGGTTTCGCCCACAACGTCATTCCGCAGGAAGCCGTGCTTGGCGGCACCGTGCGCACCCTCATGCCTGAGGTGCGCGAGATCGGCGAAAGCCGCATCCGCACGATTGCCGAGGGTGTTGCCCAGATCTACGGCGCGACCGTCCAGGTCTCCTACAACCGCAACTATCCGGTAACTGTGAACCATGCCGACGAGACCGGTTATGCCTTGCAGGCGGCAGCCGAGATTGCCGGTGCCGGCAATGTCCAGCCGTCGCTCGATCCGATGATGGGCGGTGAGGATTTCTCCTACATGCTGCTTGCCCGCCCCGGCGCCTTTATCTTCATGGGCAACGGTGACACCGCCGGGCTGCATCACCCGGCCTATGACTTCAACGACGAGGCGATCCCGCACGGCATTTCCTACTGGGTGAAGCTCGCGGAAACGCGGCTTGCCGCCTGAGGCACGGTTGGGAGGCACGATGCATCAGATCGACAAGATTGACCGACGAATTCTCAACATTCTCCAGGCGGACGGCCGCATCACCAATCTGGAGCTTGCCGATCGCATCGGCCTGTCGCCGACCGCGACCAGCGAACGTCTGCGCCGGCTGTTGAAGGAAGGATACGTCTCGGGCTTCGGCGCGCGATTGGACCCGCAGAAGCTCGGCTTCGGGCTGCTGGTCTTCATCGAGGTCATGCTCGACAAGACGACGCCCGACGTCTTCGACCAGTTCGCCGCCGCCGTCAAACAGGCGCCGGCCGTGCTCGAATGTCACATGGTGGCAGGCGGCTTCGACTATCTGGTCAAGACGCGGTTCGAGGACATGGCGGCCTACCGCAACTTCCTCGGCCAGGTTCTCTGGACGCTCCCGGGCGTCAAGGAGACCCGCACCTATGCTGTCATGGAAGAGATCAAGAACGACGGGCCGCTGCCGCTGGTGTGAGCCTCTGTCGCAGAAAAATAAAAGAACGGCCCGGGATCTACACAGATCCCGGGCCGTCTGCTTTCAGCTTAGGCGGCGTCCTGCAGCGATGCCATGTCGATGACAAATCGATAACGCACGTCGCTCTTGACGACGCGTTCATAGGCTTCGTTGATCTCTTGGATGCGGATCGTTTCGATTTCCGAGACGATGTTGTGCTCGCCGCAGAAGTCGAGCATTTCCTGGGTCTCCTTGATCGAGCCGATCATCGAGCCGGAAATGCTGCGGCGCGCCGGCACCAGCGAGAAGGCATGCACCGGCACGGCGTTCTCCGGAATGCCGACCAGCACCAGATCGCCATCGACCTTGAGCAGGTTGAGGTGGGCGTTCCAGTCGATCTCGGCGGCAACCGTGCAGATGATCAGGTCAAACGTGCCCGCCAGCGCCGTGAAGGTCTCGGGGTCGTTGGTGGCATAGTAGTGATCGGCGCCGAGCTTCAGCCCGTCTTCCTTTTTGGAAAGCGTCTGGCTGAGAACGGTCACGTCTGCGCCCATGGCATGCGCCAGCTTGACGCCCATATGTCCGAGACCGCCCATGCCGACGATCGCGACCTTCTTGCCGGGACCGGCCTTCCAGTGGCGCAGCGGCGAATAGAGCGTGATGCCGGCGCAAAGCAGCGGTGCCGCAGCGTCGAGCGGCAGGTTCTCGGGGATCGACAGAACGTAGCCTTCCTTGACGACGATGCTGTCGCAGTAGCCGCCCTGGGTCGGTGTCTTGCCGTCGGCTTCGACGCCGTTATAGGTCACGACCAGGCCGGGCATGTAGTGTTCCAGATCCAGATCGCGGGTAGCGCAGGTGGTGCAGGAATCGACGAAGCAGCCGACGCCGGCGCGGTCGCCGACCTTGAACTTGGTCACCTTGGAGCCGACCGCCGTGACGATGCCGACGATCTCGTGGCCCGGAACCATCGGGAAGGCCGAGTTGCCCCATTCGTTGCGGGCCTGGTGGATGTCCGAGTGGCAGACGCCGCAATATTTGATCTCGATCACCACGTCGTCGTCGCGCGGTTCGCGGCGTTCGAAGGTGAAGGGCGTCAGCGGCTTCGACGCATCGGTCGCCGCATATCCTCTTGCAATGGCCATCAGTCTGTCCTCATTTTGGGAAAGGGTGCAGGTCCGGAGGGAGCCCGGCCTGACGCATCAGAACTATGAGGGTGCGCACGCTGCAAGCGTTAGAGCGATCCTGCAAAGTTTTTGCACGATCCTACAAGATTGACAGCGACATCCTGGAGATGGCACGTCGAGACCCTATCTGAGCGTTGCCTCGCACAACGCTAAGCCGCTGGAAAGACCTGAGATTATGACAGCCACGCGACAGACCGCCCGTCCCGAGATGATCGACGTCATTGCCCGGTTTGCCAAAACCGACGGTGATCACATGACGCAGATTGCCGGCCTGAGCCTGCACCGCCACGGCGGCGACGCCCCGGTCAACTGCTCCGCCTACAGGCCGAGTTTGGCGATCATCGTGCAAGGAGCAAAGCGCGTGGTGCTCGGCGAAGAGACGCTGATCTACGGCGCCTCGGATTATCTGCTGACGTCGATCGACCTGCCGGTTCTGTCCCAAGTCTGCCAGGCCTCTGCAGACGAGCCCTATCTCAGCATGGCCTTCACGCTCGATCCCGGTAAGATCCAGGCGCTGCTTGCGTCCCTGTCGCAGCTGCCGACACCCGCCGCCTCCGTGCGCGGCATGAGCGTCAGCAAGATCACTGTCGAACTCGAAGATGCCGCACTTCGCTTGCTGCGTCTGCTCGAGCGGCCGGACGATATCCCTGCGCTGCTGCCACTGATCGAGCAGGAAATCCTCTACCGGCTTTTGACCGGGCCGCACGGCCATCGCCTCAGACAGATGGCGACGACCGACAGCCAGCCGCATCAGGTCGGCCGCGCAGTCGCCTGGCTGAAGGAACACTATTCGCGGCCCTTGCGGATCGACGATCTCGCCAACCGTGTTTCCATGAGCGTCTCGTCGCTACACCATCACTTCAAGGCGATCACCGCGATGAGCCCCCTGCAATACCAGAAACAGCTTCGGTTGCAGGAGGCCCGGCGGCTGATGCTGGAGGAGAGTCTCGACGCCGGCGATGCCGGCCATCAGGTGGGTTATGAAAGCCAGTCGCAGTTCAGTCGCGAATATGCCCGCCATTTCGGCGAGCCACCGATGCGCGACATCGGCCGCGTGCGCCGCTCGCTGCTCGAACGGCTTGCTCCGCAAGCGGAGATGCTGAGCGAGGGCTGACGAGGCGCCCTCGGTTCCGCTGGCGGCGTATCAGCTTCGCTCGATATCCCGCCTAAGCACGATCGAGGTGGTCAGATCCTCGACATTGTCCATCGTCGCCACCTCGTTGCGCAGCTCGTTGAGCGCATTGATCGAGCCGACCTCGACCTCGACGACGAGATCCAGCTGGCCGCTGACGGAGGACACCTTGCGGACCGCAGAGAAACCGGCAAGCCGGTCGAGCACGCCGATCGATGGCGTGCGCTTCAGCGTCACCAGCAGAAAGGCCTGAATCGTGCCCTCGTCCAGCTGGCCGATATCGGCGCGATAGCCGCGAATGACGCCGGCCTTTTCCAGTCGCGTGACCCTCTCGGTCGTCGCGCTTCTGGAGAGCCCGATCCGGCCCGCCAGCGACTTCATCGGGATCCGCGCCTCCTGCGACAGAATGCTGAGGATGGTGCGGTCGATCGCGTCGATGTCCTGCATGTCCCCTCCTCCGTGCCTGCCGACAAGATGACGGTTATTATAAACATAGTGCCGGTGCAACCGGCATATTGCCGGATGCATCGGAGCACAGCCCATGCAAATCTCGTCATCGAGATGAGGATCCCCATGAACGATATGCTGAAGACCACGCCCGACTTTTCGACCGAAGCGGCAGCCGCCTTGCTGAAGGAGCATTACGGCCTCTCCGCTACGCTGTCGCTGCTTGCCAGCGAACGCGATCAGAACTTCAAGGTCGAGGCTGAGGACGGCAGCATCTCCATTCTGAAGATCATCAATGGTGCCGAGCCCGAGGTCGAAAGCGATTTCCAGACCGCACTGCTCAGCCACGTCGGCGCCCATGCCGCCGACCTGCCGGTGCCGCATATCCGCCCGACGCTGTCAGGCGCGAGCCTTGCTTCGACCACGAGCACGCGCGGCGTCACCCACCGCCTGCGGCTCGTCAGCTGGGTCGAGGGCCTGCCGCTTGCCGAAACCGGGCGCAACGATGCGGCGCTACAGTCGCTCGGACGGATGCTCGGCCGCTTCGATGCCTCGCTCAAGGGCTTCATGCATCCGGGCGCGCTACGCGATCTCGACTGGGATATCCGCCATGCCGGCCGCTCGACCGACCGGCTGCACCACGTCACCTCGGCCGAAGACCGTGCCTTGCTCGAACGCTTCCTTGTCCGCTTCGAAAAGTCCGTGGCGCCACGGCTTGCAACCCTCCGCGCCGCCGTCATTCACAACGACGCCAACGATTGGAACGTCCTGGTCGATAAAGTCGATCACGACACCATTTCCGGCCTCATCGATTTCGGCGACGCCCTGCATGCGCCCGTGATTGCAGAGGTGGCGATCGCCGCCGCCTATGCCGGGCTCGACCATCCCGATCCGATCGGCGCCGCTGCGGCAATCGCCCGCGGCTTCCATGCGGAGTATCCGCTGGCGGAAGAAGAGGTCGATCTGCTCTTCGATCTCATCGCCATGCGCCTCGTCACGTCGGTCACGATCTCGGCGTCCCGTCGCGCCCATACCGACGACAATCCCTATCTCGCCATCAGCGAACGGCCGGCCTGGACGCTTTTGCGCAAGCTCGACCGGATGAATCCGCGTTTCGCCACCGCCATCCTGCGGCATGCCTGCGGCTTCGAGGCAACATCCGGTGCCCGCAAGGTTTCCGCCTGGATCAACGCGAACCGCAAGTCGCTGAAGCCACTGCTCGAACGCCCCGCCGCCACCTATCCGGCAGCGCTCGTCCCCTATGGCGACCCCACCCACCCGATGACGATAAAATCCGCTGGCGAACAGCCGGATGAAGCCCAGGCGATCTGGGAAGACTATTGTCGCGCGCATGGCGTCGAACTCGGCATCGGACCTTTTGGCGAGGAACGCACCGTCTATGCCGGCGAGATGTTCGTCTCGCGCTTCATCGACCACACCCGCCGCACTCGCCATCTCGGGCTCGACCTGTTCATGGCCGCCGGCACCAGGCTCTACACCCCGCTTGCCGCAACCGTCGTCAGCGTCGAGATCGAGAAGGACCCGCTCGGTTATGGCTGCCTGATAGCACTTCGCCATGAGCCCGAGGGATGCCCGCCCTTCGTCACGCTCTGGGGTCATATGGCGCACGAAGCCATGGGACGCATCAAGGCCGGCGACCGGCTTGCGGCCGGCGCGCTTGTCGGCGAGATGGGAGCGCCGAAGGAAAATGGCGGCTGGGCGCCGCATCTGCACCTGCAGCTTTCGACCGACACCGCTCTGTCGGCGACCGAAATCCTCGGCGTCGGCGAGCCGCAGTTCCTCGACGTCTGGACCGAACTCTTCCCCGATGCGCGCACTTTCGCCGGCATCGCCGAGGAGTTCTACGAGAAGAAAGGTCGTTCGCACGAGGAGATCGTCAAGCGCCGCAAGGAATTGCTCCTGCCGAACCTTTCGATCTCCTACGACAAGCCGATCAAGTTCGTGCGCGGCGAAGGCGTCTGGCTGATCGACGACAGCGGCCGCGCCTATCTCGATTGCTTCAACAACGTCTGCCACATCGGTCACGCCCATCCGGCAGTGGTCGAGGCGATGGCAAAGCAAGCGGCGATCCTCAACACCAACACCCGCTACTTGCACGACAACATCGTCGCCTATGCCGAGCGGCTGACGGCAACGCTGCCGAAGGAATTGACGGTCGCCGGTTTCGTCAACAGCGGTTCGGAGGCCAATAGCCTGGCGCTGAGGTTGATGCGCGCCCATACGGGCCGCGAGAATGCGATCACGCTCGACTGGTCCTATCACGGCACGACGCAGGAGCTGATCGACATCAGCCCCTACAAGTTCCGCCGCAAGGGCGGCAAGGGTCCGAAGCCGCATGTGCATGTGGCAACCATTCCCGACAGTTACCATGCGCCGGCCGACTGGCCGGCCGAGGAACACGGCAAGCGTTTTGCCGAAAGCGTCGCCGAACTGATCCAGGCCATGAAGGCCAAGGGCGAAGGCCCGGGCTTCTTCATCGCGGAATCGATCCCGAGCGTCGCCGGCCAGGTGTTCCTGCCGGAGGGCTACCTGAAGGAAGTCTATCGCCTCGTACGCGAGGCCGGCGGCGTCTGCATCGCAGACGAAGTGCAGGTCGGTTTCGGCCGCGTCGGCAGCCATTGGTGGGCCTTCGAGACCCAAGGCGTCGTGCCTGACGTCGTCACCATGGGCAAACCGATCGGCGACGGCCATCCGCTCGCAGCCGTCGTCACCACCCGCGAGGTGACCGACAGCTTCAACAACGGCATGGAGTATTTCAATACCTTCGGCGGCAACCCGGTCTCCTGCGCCGTCGGTCTCGCGGTGCTTGACGTGATCGAAGGGCAGGATCTGCGCGGCAATGCGCTTTCGGTCGGCAACTATCTGATAGATGCCTTCCGCGCCATGCAGACCCGCTACGAGGTGATCGGCGATGTGCGCGGCATGGGTCTCTTCCTCGGCATCGAACTTGTCACCGACCGCAAGACCAAAGCACCGTCAACCGAATTCGCCCGCGCCGTCTCCAACGGCGCCCGCCGCCGCGGCGTGCTGATGGGCACCGAAGGCCCGCATGACAACATCTTGAAGATGCGCCCGCCGATGATCTTCTCGAAACGCGATGCCGATCACCTGCTCGCCGTGCTCGAAGAGACTTTTGCGGACGTCGCAAGGACGCTCGGTTAAGGCCGGGTCGAACAGCAGAAAAACCAAACGCAATGACCGGGATGCCCGACACGCATCCCGGCACGAAGACGCATGCCCTAAAAACATCAATGAGGAGAACAGGACAATGAAACTTGGAATGAAACTTGGAGTTCTGGCACTGGCGAGCACGGCATTTCTTGCCGGCACCGCCGCCAACGCCGGCATGCTCGACGTCATCAAGGAACGCGGCGAACTTCGCTGCGGTGTCAGCCAGGGCGTGCTCGGCTTTTCCGCGCCCAACGACAAGGGCGAATGGACCGGTTTCGACATCGACTTCTGCCGCGCTGTGGCTGCCGCAGCGCTCGGCAATCCCGACAAGGTGAAATACGTACCGCTGTCGACCAAGGAGCGCTTCACCGCCCTTCAGTCGGGCGAGGCCGACCTTCTTTCGCGCCAGACCACCTGGACGCTGTCGCGCGACACCGATCTCGGCATGAGCTTCGTCGGCGTCAACTACTATGACGGCCAGGCCTTCATGGTGCGCAACGACCTCGGCGTGAAGAGCGTCAAGGAACTCTCGGGCGCCTCCGTCTGCACCGAGACCGGCACGACGACCGAACAGAACATGGCCGACTATTTCGGCGCCAACAACATCCAGTACCAGGTCGTCGCCTTCGAAAAGGCCGACCAAACGATCCAGGCCTTCAACACCGCCCGCTGCGACGTCTATTCGACCGACGCTTCTGCGCTTTATGCCCAGCGCCTGACGCTGAACGACCCCAATCGTTTCGTCGTGCTGCCGGAAGTCATCTCCAAGGAGCCGCTCGGTCCGGCCGTCCGCCAGGGTGACGATCAGTGGTTCAAGATCGTGCGCTGGACGCTGTTCGCGCTGACCGAAGCCGAAGAACTCGGCATCACCAAGGACAATGCCGCAAAGCTTCTCGAAAGCGGCACGAACGCCCAGAAGCGCTTCCTCGGCATCGAGAACGAAGCCGGCAAGTCGCTGGGGCTCGATCCGAAGTGGGCCTACCAGGTGGTTTCCGCCGTCGGCAACTATGGCGAAGTCTTCGAACGCCACCTCGGCAAGGACAGCCCGCTGAAGATCGATCGCGGTCTCAACAAACTCTGGAGCCAGGGCGGCCTGATGTACGCCCCGCCGGCACGCTGATCTCCCAGGAGCAGTTCCGGCAAAGTCTCCCGTTTGGAATTGCTCATCCAAGGAAAAGCGCCAACGAGACGCCGCGGCCCTCCCCGCGGCGTTTTCGCCTTTACCAGCCTTCCTCCAGCACCCGGCCCAGCATGTCGGCGAAAAAGTCGGCGCTCTCGCAGGATAGGCAGAGCGGCGGCTTGATCTTCAGCACGTTCAGGTGGTCGCCGGTCGGCTGCATGATGACGCCGAGATCGAGCAGGCGGTCGCAGATCGCCGCCGTCTCCTCGGTCGCCGGCGACAGGGTCTCCCGATCGCGCACGAATTCGACGCCGAGATAGAGTCCCATGCCATGCACCGCGCCGATCAGCGGGAAGTGCTGCCCTAGCGCTTCGAGCCGCGCCTTCAGATAGCCGCCGACCACCTGTGCGTTTTCCGGCAACCGTTCTTCGGTCAGGATATCCAGGACCACCTGCCCGACGACGGAGCTCACCGGGCTGCCGCCCGAGGACGAGAAGAAGTACCCCTCCTTCTCCAGCGCATCGGCGATCTCGCGGCGGGTGATGACGGCGCCGAGCGGATGGCCGTTACCCATGCCCTTGGCGACGGTAATGATATCGGGCACGACGCCCTGCTCCTCGAAGCCCCAAAAATAGTCTCCGAGGCGACCATAACCGACCTGCACCTCGTCGGCGATGCAGACGCCGCCGCGGGCCCGCACCATGGCATAGACCGCGTCGAGATAGCCCTTCGGCAGCGGAATACCGCCGGCATTGCCGTAGACCGGTTCGCAGATGAAGCCCGCGAGCTTCTCGTCCGCCGCGTCCAGCTCGGTCAGTTTCTTGACGACGGAGCGCACATAGCTGTCGGTCGTGTCGGCGCCGCGGAACTCGCCGCGATAGGTGTTGGGCGCGGTGACCGGATGCACCCAGGCCGGGCGGGTTTCGAGCGCCTGCGGATTGTCGGCGATCGAGGTCGACACTGCGTCGCTCGCGACCGTCCAGCCGTGATAGGCCTCGAGCAGGCTCACGATGTTGCGCGCGCCGGAATAGGCCCAGGCGAGCCGCAGTGCCAGATCGTTCGCCTCCGAGCCGCTGTTGACCAGAAACACCGTGTCGAGCCCATCCGGCGCGAGCGCTGCAAGCCGCGTCGAGAGTTCGGCGACGGAGGCATAGTGAAAACGCGAATTGGTGTTGAGCAGTGACCATTGCCGCCCCACCGCGGCTGCAAGCCGCGGATGCCCATGGCCGAGAATGGTCACGTTGTTGACCATGTCGAGATAGCTGCGGCCCTCGATGTCGAACAAATGGTCCTTCCAGCCGCGCTCGATCTGCGGTGGTTTCAGGTAGTAGTTCTTCTGCGGCCTGGCGAAGTGCTGCTGGCGGCGGGCAAGCAGTGTTTCGCTGTGCGGCTCCGGCCCATCGCATTCGAAGCCGAGGACGCCGGCCGGCGACGGGCACAAGTGCTTCCACGCCGCCGCCTGACGCGGCACGACGAAAAGCGGAGGCACGAGACCATGCTCGCGGCAAAGCTGGACGCGGATCAGGCCGTAGGAGTGCTGTTCACCAGAGACGACGCCCAGCACGGCACCAGCAACGATCGTCTCCTCGAGGTCGGCACCGGCTCCCACGCCCTCGAGAAACAGGCTGGCTTCGGCCCCTTCGAGCACCAGCAGCCCGTCCTGCCGGACGATACGGGCGGCAAAGGGAGCGACAATCTCGCGACCGGCCTCCAGGCAGATGTCGACATGCAGTGCGAAGGTGGCATCGGGCTTCGGTGACCGCAGCTGGGTCTCCGTCATCCGGTATTCGCCATAGCGCGTCGTCGCGATGCCGATTGCATGGGCGGCGTGTTGCAGCAGCGAGATCGGCAATCCCTGGTGCTGCCAGCGCTCCTCTGGCAACAGCGGGCTCAGGATCGAGAGGTCGATCTGGCGCACGTCAGTGGGGCCGAGCCCCTGGATCAGGCTCTCACCGGTCACTCGGGCCGAGTCCGGTGCGAAGCCGACGGCCGAAAGAATGGCGTGCTCCATCAATGCCGAAGGCACCGACGACGCGACCTCGAAGATCTCCCGCTCATGCGCGGCATTGCCCTCGACGTAAGCATTGTCGGGCTCGCGGGAGAGCTGGTGTTCGGAGCTTGCGACCAGCACCGCAGCGCGCGCGACGATCAGCGGCCAAAGCGCCTTCAGTTCCACCTCGGTCAACGGGCATGCCGCATGAAACGCCTTGACCGCGGGTAGGATGAACCAGGGGTCTCCATCCGCATGATGCAGCAGCGAGGCGCAGGTAACAGCGAGTTCTGCAACCAGCCAGCCATTGAGGATATCGCCGAAGTCGATGACGCCGTCCGGCATCGCCCGGCCGGCCACGTCGAGCCGGCTGACCACATTGTCGTCGGTGACGTCATGGTGGATCGCCTGGGTTCTGAGCTCAGGGGTAAGCGGCTGCAACCGCCGCATGGCACCGACCATCAGTTCAGCGATGCGCTTCTTGCGCTGCTGGTCCGCCATATCGGTAAGCAGATGCAGGACGACGGGGCCGGCGCGCCTCAGATCCCATTGCAGTTCCCGCTCGAGCCCCGGATGCTCGAAGTCCTCCAATGCCGACGCGAGCTGACCCGCCAGGCCGCCGAGAGCAGCCACGGCTTCGCGCGACAGATGTTTGCGCCGGGTGAGCGGTTCGCCTTCGAGATAGGTGAGCAAGCGGATGCGATAATCCGCGCCGCGGACGGCAACGCTCTCGATCGCCTCGCCCTTGAGAGAGGGCACGACCTCAGCAACGCGTGCCGTCGGCAGACGTTTGCCAAGGTGCCGCAAGGCCGCATTCTGCGCTTCCAGTTCCAGCGGTTCGTATTCCGCCCGGCAGATCTTCAGCACATAGCGCCGCTCGCCGGTGTCGAGACGGTAGTTGCGGTCCTGCTGGCTGCCGAGCTCGCTGATCGTGCCCGACAGGCCATAGTGTTCGGCGAGCAGCGAACGCGCCTCCTCGGCGCCGACATCGGGTCTCGGGAGCTCGGTGCGAAGCTTCAGCGGGTCCTCAACCATGATCTCGTCATCCTCCCCTTAGGCGGTCGATCCTCCGAATCGACCGGAATGTTGTCGAGAATAGAGCGGGATCAAGGAAAAGATGTGCGGTTTCCCGATTACACCCACCCGCAACCTACTGCGACATGCCTTCGAGCCGATAGCGCGTGCCGGGATAGAGCAGCCGCGCCGTCGTCACATTGCCTGCGTCCGACCACGTGCGGCGCCGGATCATCAGGCACGGTTCGTTGCGGTCGATGCCGAGCAACTTGCATTCCCAGAGCTGCGGTGCGACCGCTTCGACGATCTGCTCAGTGCGGGTGATCGGCGCCATCGCCGTCAGATAGGCGTTCGGCGTCATCGCCTGGAAATCCTGTTCCAGATAGCGCGGGCAGATCGCCGGATTGACGAAACGATCCTCGATCTGGATCGGCAGGCCGTTTTCCGAGTGCACCATGATCGAATGGAAGACGCGGGCGCCGGTGGCAAGCCCGAGTGCATAGCCGATGTCAGGCGTCGCGACCTCTTCCTTGAGCAGCGTCATCAACGACGTATGGGCGTGGCCACGTTCATGGATCTCGTCGGCGATGTTGCGGACTTCGAGCAGCGCAGTGCTACCCTTGTGCGCGGCGACGAAAGAACCGACGCCCTGCACCCGCGTGATCGCGCCTTCGGTTGCCAGTTCCCTCAGCGCCCGGTTGGCGGTCATGCGGCTGACGCCGAGGTCGGCAACGATCTCGTTTTCCGAGGGGATCCGATGATGAGCGGGCCATTCACCGCTCTCGATGCGGCTGCGGATGAACTGCTTGACCGCCTCGTAGCGCGGCATCGGGCCGTCTTCGAAAGCGATTGTCTCGTTCCGTTTTCCCAGTGCCGTCATCAACTCAAGCCCCGCCTTTCCGCGCCGCCGAACAAATCATGCGCATTCGCCCTCGAATCTTTTCGTTCATTTCACGCTTGCGCGCCAGCGTAAAATATCTATAGTTCCATATACAACTACGTACAGGAAAATGCACATGGCTAGTTTTCCCGTCAACCGGATCTTTGCAGAACGGGCTCTCCTGCCCGGCGGCTGGGCCGAAAACGTCGCGATTTCGCTCGACGCTTCCGGTCGCATCGCAGCGATCGAAACCGGCAGCGCCGCCGCTAGCAGCGACGAGCGCACGGCCGGGCCGCTGATCCCGGCGATCGCCAACCTTCACTCCCACGCCTTCCAGCGCGCCATGGCCGGCCTTGCCGAAGTGGCGGGCAGCGGCGACGACAGCTTCTGGACCTGGCGCGAGGAAATGTATCGCACCGTCGGGCTGGTAAACCCTGACGACGTCGAGGCGATCGCCGCCAAGCTCTACATGGAAATGCTGAAGGGTGGTTTCGGCCACGTCGCCGAGTTTCACTATCTGCACCACCAGGCCGACGGCACCCCCTATGCCGACCCGGCCGAAATGTCGCTGCGCATTCTCGCTGCCGCCCGCACGACCGGCATCGGCCTCACGCATTTGCCTGTCTTCTACGCCCACGCCAATTTCGGCGGCGTCGCGCCCAATCCCGGCCAGCGGCCGTTCCTGCACGATCCTGATCATTTCCTCGCACTGCTTGAGCGGCTCGCGCCGCTCTGCCGCGACGCCGGCCATACGCTCGGCTACGCCATCCATTCGCTGCGCGCCGCAACGCCCGAGGAGATGCGCATCATCCTCGATGCCGCACCCGTTGCCGGTCCGATCCACATCCATGTGGCCGAGCAGACCAAGGAAGTCGACGACAGCCTCGCCTGGAGCGGCCGCCGCCCGGTCGAGTGGCTGCTCGATGAAATGCCCGTCGACGCACGCTGGTGCGCAATCCACGCAACGCATCTGACGGAAAGCGAACGGCAGCGTCTGGCGCGTTCGGGCGCCGTTGCCGGACTCTGCCCGGCGACCGAGGCCAATCTCGGCGACGGCATTTTCCCGGCGGTCGATTTCATGGCCGAAGGCGGCGTCATCGGCGTCGGCACCGACAGCCACGTGGCGACCAGCGTCGCCGAGGAACTGCGGCTGCTCGAATACGGCCAGCGCCTGCGCGACCGCCGCCGCAACCGGCTGGCCACCGGGCCGGGCGCCTCGATCGGCCGAACCATCTTCGACGCGGCGCTCAAGGGCGGCGCCCAGGCCGCCGGTCAGAAGGCGGCCGGCATCACCGTCGGCGCGCGCGCAGATTTCGTCGTGCTTGACGGCAGCAATCCCTACATCGCCGCCGCCACCGACAACCAGATCCTCGACCGCTGGCTCTTTGCACTCGGCGGCGAGACTGTCCGCGACGTCATGGTCGCGGGCGCGTGGAAGATCCGGAACGGACGCCACGACCGGGAGGACGATATCGACCGCGCCTTTGCGCGGGTGCTGATGAAACTGAAGTAATCGTCAAAGCCAAAAATCAAATCAGGGAACAGCTTAATGTCGATCAACAAATTGAAACTCACCCTGGCCGCAACCGGCCTCGTGCTCGCGGCCTCCACCGGCAGCGCCAGCGCTTCGTATTGCGGCGACGGCAAGACCGTCATGTTCGCCGGCATCGATTGGGAAAGCGGCGCCTTCATCACCGAAGTGATGAAGACCATTCTTGCCAAGGGCTACGACTGCCAGGTGGATTCGATCCCCGGCAACTCGGTGACGCTGGAACAGGCAACCGCCAACAACGACGTCCAGATCTTCGCCGAGGAATGGCTCGGCCGTTCGGACGTCTGGAACAAGGCGGTCGAGGAAAAGAAGGTCGTCGCCGTCGGCAAGACCTTCGTCGGCGCCAGCGAAGGCTGGTTCGTGCCGGAATACGTCATCAAGGGCGATGCGTCGCGCAGCCTTGAAGCCAAGGCGCCGGACCTGAAGAGCGTGTCGCAGCTCTCCGACCCCAAGATCGTCGAGCTCTTCGCCGATCCGGAAGAGCCCAGCAAGGGCCGCTTCCTCAACTGCCCCTCGGGTTGGACCTGCGAGGGCGTCAGCTCCGCCAAGCTCGAAGCCTACAAGCTCGGCGAAACCTATGTGAACTTCCGCCCGGGCACCGGCACGGCGCTCGATTCCGCCATCACGTCCGCTTACCTCCAGGGCGAACCGATCCTCTTCTACTACTGGTCGCCGACGGCGATCATGGGCAAGTTCAAGCTCGTGCAACTCGAAGAGCCGGCCTATAGCGAAGAGTGCTGGAAGGAGCTTTCGAGCGCCAACGGCAAGCGCGAGCAGGGCTGCGCCTTCCCGTCGGTCGACGTCTCCTACGGCGTCAACAGCACCTTCGCGCAGGAAGCCCCTGAAATCATCGCCATCCTCGAAAAGGCGACTTTCCCGCTCGACGCCGTCAACGGCAGCCTCGCCTACATGGCCGACAACAAGGTCGACGCGACGGCAGCGGCCGCCGAGTTCCTGAAAACCAAGGCCGATGTCTGGGGCAAGTGGGTTTCGGACGAAGCCCGCGGCAAGATCGAAGCCAGCCTCAAGTAATCGCGACCAGCCGCTGACTTGGGCTTCATCGCCGCGTCTAGCGCGGCGATGAATCCTGATCCGGCGGCCGGCCACATACCCGTGGCAAGTGCCGCCGGCGGCCGATCTGTGTCCGCTGGCAGCCCGAGCAAGGAACGCATCCGATGTTTCCGGATTCTCTCAATCTCTCCATTCGCGGGCCGGTGAACGATTTCATCCAGGCGCTGGTCAGCGGTTATGGCTGGGTCTTCAAGGCGATCAGCGCCGTCATTCTGAAAGCCGTTCTATTCATCGAATGGATCCTGCGCGGCCTGCCCTGGTGGGTCGTCATCCTGATCTTCATGGCGCTCGCCTGGCAAAGCTCGAAGCGCTGGACCCTGACGGTCGCCGTCGGCGTGCTGCTGTTCTTCGTCGGCGTGCTCGGCCTCTGGGACCTGACGATGCAGACGCTCGCCCTGATGCTGATGGCAACGATCGTCTCCGTCGTCATCGGCGTGCCGATGGGCATCTTCGTCGCCAAGAGCCGGACCGTGCGCAGCATCACCCTGCCGGTGCTCGACGTCATGCAGACGATGCCGAGCTTCGTCTACCTGATCCCGGCCTTGATGCTCTTCGGCCTCGGCAAGGTCCCGGCGATCCTCGCCACCATCATCTATGCCGTGCCGCCACTCATTCGCCTTACCGATCTTGGCATCCGCCAGGTCGACCATGAAGTGGTGGAAGCAGCGACCGCTTTCGGCGGCAGCCCCAACCAGATCCTCTTCGGTGTCGAGCTGCCACTCGCTACGCCGACAATCATGGCCGGCCTCAACCAGACGATCATGATGGCGCTGTCGATGGTGGTCGTCGCCTCGATGATCGGCGCCCGCGGCCTCGGCGAGCAGGTGCTGAACGGCATCCAGACGCTCGACGTCGGCAAGGGGCTGGAAGCCGGTATCGGCATCGTCATTCTCGCGATCGTTCTCGACCGCATCACGCAAGGCTTCGGCAAGAGCCGGACGGAGGATCCCCGCAATGGCTGATATCGAGATCCGCAACGTCTACAAGATCTTCGGGCAGGACGCGAAAGCCGCACTCGCCATGGCCAAGGAAGGGCTCAACAAGTCCGAAATCCTCGCCCGCTCCGGTTGCAGCGTCGGTCTCAACAATGTCAGCCTGACGATCGGCGCCGGCAAGATCTTTGTAATCATGGGGCTTTCCGGCTCCGGCAAGTCGACGCTGGTGCGCCATATCAACCGGCTGATCGAGCCGACCAGCGGCGAAGTGGCCTTCGACGGCAGCAACATCCTGGACCTCGACGCCAAAGCGCTGCGCACCTTCCGGATGCACCGCGTGAGCATGGTGTTCCAAAGCTTCGCGCTGATGCCGCATCGCACCGTGCTGCAGAACGTCATCTACGGCCAGCGCGTGCGCGGCCTGCCCAAGGCCGAGGCCCGCGACATCGGCATGAAATGGATCGAGACCGTCGGCCTTGCCGGCTACGACGCCAAGTACCCGCATCAGCTTTCCGGCGGCATGAAGCAGCGCGTCGGCTTGGCTAGGGCGCTGGCCGCCGATACCGATGTGATCCTGATGGACGAGGCCTTCTCGGCACTCGACCCCTTGATCCGCGCCGACATGCAGGACCAGTTGCTGCAGTTGCAGCAGAACCTTTCAAAGACCATCGTCTTCATCACCCATGATCTCGACGAGGCGCTGCGCATCGGTTCGGAAATCGCCATCCTCAAGGACGGCCAGGTGGTGCAGGTCGGCACGCCGGACGATATTCTGGAACGGCCGGCCAACGATTACGTTGCCCGCTTCGTGCAACGCCGACAGGGACGACCGGAAGCCCATGAGTGAGAATGTAGTCCTCGATGCACCACTGACCTGGAAGCAAATCGCAGCGGTCGCCAATGGCGCACCGCTCGCGCTTTCCGATGCAGCACGCCAGCGCATCGTCCACGCTCGCCGGGTCGTCGACGCTCTGGTCGAGCGCGGCATCCGCGGCTACGGCATCAACACCGGTGTCGGCGCGCTCTGCGACGTCGTCATCGACCGCGAGAACCAGCAGGCGCTATCGCGCAACATCATCCTCAGCCATTCCTGCGGCGTTGGCGAACCGCTCGCCCGGCCCGAAGCCCGGGCGGTGATGGCCGCCCAGATCGCCAACTTCGCCCACGGCTATTCCGGCGTGCGCATCGAGACAGTCGAGGCGCTGCTGGCACTGCTCAACGCCAACCTCATCCCCGACATCCCCTCGCGCGGCTCGGTCGGCTATCTCACCCATGCGGCCGCGATCGGCCTCGTGCTGATCGGCCACGGCACCGTCGATGACGGCAAGGGCAAGATCAGCGGCGTCGAGGCGCTCGCGCGGATCGGCCTCAAGCCGCTCAGGCTCGAAGCCAAGGAGGGCCTGAGCCTTGTCAACGGCACGCCCTGCGCCACCGGCCTTGCGGCATTGGCACTGTCGCGCGCTACGCACCTCTTCGACTGGGCGGATGCCGCCGCCGCGATGACCTATGAAAACCTCGGCAGCCAGGCGAATGCCTTTGCCGCCGGTCCATTGGCGCTTCGCCGCTCCAAGGGGCTGGATGAGGTCGGAGCATCCTTGCGCGATTTTCTTGCCGGCAGCCCGATGCTCGCCGAGACCGCCGGCACCCGCACGCAGGATCCTTTAAGCCTTCGTGCCGTGCCGCATGTGCATGGCGCTGCCCGCGATGCACTGGCCCACGTCGCCGAAGTCGTTGACCGCGAGCTTGCAAGCCTCACCGACAACCCGGCCGTGTCGGGCACGCCCGAAGCGCCGGAGGTGCATTCGCAGGCCCATGCGGTGGGCGCTGCACTCGGCCTTGCCATGGACAGCCTGGCCGTCGCCGTTGCCGAAGTCGCTGCCATCTCCGAGCGCCGCATCGACCGGCTCGTCAATCCGCTGGTGAGCCGCCTGCCGGCCTTCCTCGCCGGCGATAGCGGTGTTGCCTCCGGCTTGATGATCGCCCAGTACACCGCCGCCTCACTTGCCGCTGAAAACCGGCGCCTCGCGGCCCCCGCCAGCCTCGATGGCGGCATCACCTCGGCGCTGCAGGAGGACATCCTGACGCATGCGACGCCGGCCGCCTGGAAGGCACTTGCCATCGCCGACAACCTCGAAACGATCCTTTCGATCGAACTGCTTGCGGCGTCGCAGGCCTATGACCTGCAGCCGCGTGGCCGCGCCGCACGCACCGACGCGCTTTACCGGCGCATTCGCTCGGAAATCCCCACCTATGCCGACGACCGGCCGCTCAACGGCGACTTCGCCCGCATGCGCACACTGATCGAAGGAGGCACGCCATGAAGCTGCTTTGCGCGAAAGACTACAAGCGCATGCCCTGGAAGAACGGCGGCGGTGAGACGGTGGAGATCGCCATTTTCCCCGAGAAGGCGTCGCTTGCCGATTTCGACTGGCGCGTCAGCATGGCGACCGTCGCCACCGATGGCCCCTTCTCCAGCTTCCCCGGTATCGACCGCACGCTGTCGATCCTTCAGGGCAAGGGTATGCGGCTGATGATCGAGGGTCGCAAGCCCGCTTTGTTGACCGGCGAGACGGCGCCGCTCCCCTTCCCGGCCGACGTCGCGACATCAGCGACCCTCGTCGACGGTCCGATCGTCGACCTCAACGTCATGACACGGCGCGGCAGGCTCACGCACTCGGTTCAGCGACTGGCACTCGATCATCCGCACAGGGCAGAAAGCCTGGGGGGCACGACCCTCGTGCTTTGCCACGGCGGCGCCGTGCGGTTGACCGCAAGTGACGCCACGGCCGAACTGGCAGCGGGCGACACGGCCGTGCTGACGGGTGCAGCCTCCTTAACCATCGAACCGGCGGCCTCTGCCGTCCTCTTCCTGATCACCATCGACAAGCCGGCCGCCTGATCGGGCGCCGTCTCGCGTCGTTCAGCCGCGCCTCAGATGCAGCAGGGGATAGGGCCGGCCTGCATCGTCGACAGGCGAACGCCCGACCACCTCAAAACCCATTCGCCGATAGAAACCGGCGCCGGACACATTCTGCTCGTTGACGTCAACCGTCAGCACCGGATGCAGGCTCATCGCATGCTCGACAAGCCGCCGACCGACGCCAGCGCCGCGCGCCTCGGCCTGGACGAAGAGCGAGTCGATCTGCGCCCCACTCATGCCCATTAAACCGAGCGCCAGGTCATTTTCATCCGCGGCGATCCAGAACTCGGCGGCCGGCAGATACTGGTCGCGCACCAGCACCTCGATCGCAGCAAAATCCTCCGGCGTCAGGAAATCATGGGTGGCGACAACGGCGCTGCGCCAGATCTCGAAGGTGCGCGGAAAATCGGATGGACGGGAGGGGCGGATGGAGATGGTCATGATGCAATCGCTTCTGAAAATGTGGCAGCGCGAGGCGTGCCGCGCGTCCGGCTGTGGCCAACGCGACTCTGCGAGGGCGTCAGCCTGTGAAGATGTCCGGTCCTGATCCGGTCCCGGACCGCGCACCTTATCCGCAGCCCCGACGATCGCAAGCGATCTCCGCACCTGCGGTTTTCAGGCCACGCCGGTTAAGAATTCAGCAACCATATTCCATGTTCCCCGGGGAACAGCACGATTGACGCCACACGATAGTCTCCATGTCACGGTTCTTAGCCACACATCAACGAACGCAGGGACTGGAGGACAAGGACATGATCAAAACCGCTTTCGGCGTCAACGTCACCGTACTGGTCTTCTCGATCACCGTGATCGCCATCATGCACTTCGCCCTGTCCCAATATCGCGCAGCCGAAATCGCCAACATCGACCTGCCGGACTACACGACGATCACTTCGTCGATTCATCGCTGAAGCGACCTACCCCGCGGCGGCAGCCGGGCAGCATGCCTGACTGGTTTCTACGCACACCCTCTCAAGCCGCATCTGCAGGCGCTGCGATCGACGATGGCGGCGCCTTTTTGCATCGATCATCAGCCCCATGTATGGCCAGAGGGATTATGATAGGGGACGCTGACTGAACGAATCGCCGCTCAAGACAGCGTAGCAACATATCCAGGAAGGCCCGAAATGACGGATCCGCAAAACGAACTGAAACTCAGCGCGTTCAAGTTCCACGAGCAGGCCGTCCGCGCCTCCGTCGGCGGAAAACCGCTCGCACTCGATGCGTTGGAACTCGGCGGCGAAATCCTGGTGGTACTGACCTGGCTCGGCAATTCCGAAAGAGGCCTGCGCAAGCCGGAATACGTCCTGCCCCTGAGCGCCGTGGCGCATCAGGCGCTGAGCAACGATCAGGACGCCAAATACAAATGGGCCATCGGCGCCCCGCTGCCGCAATCGCTCTTTGACGGCAGCGCGTCAAGGCAGTTCCGCAGACAGTTCGGGGTCAAGAGCGGACCGGCGCTGACATTGCCCTTGAAGCCGCCGCACCATTGACGGCGATTGTGCGTGCCTCAGACGAGCGCTTTCGCGTCAGATCTACCTCATCAATCATTGCAATCTTAAAATCGTTAGAGATTGATGCCGTAACCGGCCAGCCACGAGCAGTCATCTCCAGATTGCGGAATGGAACCGTCCCTTGAAGCACTACTTGCTCAGGAGTACGGAGCATCGAAAGGCGGCGCTAAAGGCAACAAGACCTTCATGACCTTCGACGGCCTGATGAAGGTTCAAGTACAAGTGCAGGACGCGGTGGATTTCGGACCTCAGCTCCAAATCGCCAAGGGTCTCGTCGACGAGTGCTTGAACGAATGGTCAGCTGATAGTCGGCCGGAGATACGCGCGATCGTGACGCGGGCGTTCAACACTGACAGAGCCGGCCAGATCAACCGGGCCGAGATCTTCATGCTGCTCCGCTTGGAAATCGAGGATGAGCGCTGGAAGCGGGCCATGGATGCGATCCGCGATGCCATGCGCGTCGTCGGTTCCAAGACGTATGTGCGATGCTACGAGCGATCGTCGATCGCGGCCAATTGGCAGGCCGTCACAATCGATCTAGCGAGGGCCTAATATGGCTTACTTTCACGCCGTATTGAGCGCCGACCGTCTCCAACCCCTCCAACAGCGACGGGATCAAGTTTCGGCAGTACTTCACATAATCGTAGAGCTTCGCTTCGATGCCGTGATCATCAAGCCAGCAACTGAATTCCCACTCTTCTTTGTCCGACTTAGGCATCGGGTCATTAAAGAACCGATAGCAGTTGTCTACCGGTCCGGAAATGTTCTCGGTCCACCTCTGCATGTCCAGGACGCGGTGCGCCAGGTCTCCGCCAAAAAGTTCGGCGCCGGCGATGAACTGCGTGCGGCTGAGGATATCAGCAATCCCTCGCTGAAGATGAAATATGTCCCAATAAACTTTCGCGAGATCCGAAGTTTCTGTGCGTCGCTGAAGCTCGGGGAGCTTCCCGTGCCAAGCGCCCAGCTCAAAACCCTGAGGGTTAAGCGCCCGTTCAATCCTAAGTCTGTCACCTCGCAGACCGAGTTCCATCGCCTGCTCGTGTCGCCGGTTAACTTTGACGTCCGCAATTTGCATCGTGTGCACGGTCCACCAGGCGGCCCCAAGCGCAAGAACGCCGGTAATCAGCGTCTGGAAATCGTACAGGACGTTCCGGAAAAAATTATCCGAGGATCCATCGAGCGTTCGAGCCTCGCCGGTAAAGATCAACACAAAAACCGCTGTGGCGATAACAATCGCGAGCGCCACGAAATACGCCCGGTAGCCAGCCGACATCATAAACCTCTCGGGACAATTGCCGATTGCAGAATGCACAGGATTGCTTTCGAGACGGTGAAAGGTAGCCGGTCGGCTGGCCGAACTAGCTTGGGTTCAGCCGTCAGTCGGCTTCTTAGGAAATACGGCATCCATGGGGATCATCCAACCCGACCTGTCTGGCGCCTTCCGAGGCGGCAAATGAAATTGCTCCGCCCATTCATCGATTTCGTCGGCAAGCACTCCGGCCGAGTGGCTCATGACCTCCAGGTAAGCATAGAGGCCGCGATTGTACCATGCCGGCCGGGCAGGCACTTCCTCCTCAGCAAGGATTGGCATGGCGAAGTCATCCGGCAGACGCGCGAGAAGACTACCACTCCAGCCACGAAGCTCTTCGAGGTTTTGCATGACGTCGTGATCGAAGAGGTAGTGACAAGAGGTGACCCGCTCGCTCAACAAATCTTTGCGAAGATTGTGAGCACTCATGCACGCCCGGATGACCTGCCTGACGCTTTCTTTGTCCCAGGCAGGTTGCAATGTATCTTTGTCCAAAAGCTCACTGAACAAGCGAAATTGCTCGCAGTAGTGCCGAAGGCTTTTAGGCAGATATTCGGCGACCCTCGCGACAGCGAGTTTCGATGGAAGCATGGAGATCTCGACCATTTCTCGATGTCGTTGCTCTTGCTTGGCATCACTCTTGATCATCTCGCTGATCGTGTACGCCGCGGCGCCCACTGCCAACAAGCCTGTCAGCAGCGTCTGAAATTCTTTGAGAAACTCGAAGTACCCGTCGCCAGGTTCCCCAAACATTGCCACGGGCAACGTGGCGGCAAGTATTATCACCACCACATGCGTAACCACTCTCGATCCGCGATCGGCGCTCATCGCTTCCCCCTTCCCCGTAGAATAACCCCTAGCTGCAAAAATAAGGCATGCGGCAGTGCAAGTCACGACTGCTGCGCTCTGGTGGGAGGTGTCAGATGAGCAGTTCCCTTGCTGCCATTCATGTCGCCAAGAAGAAACTCGGCCTGGACGATGACACCTACCGTGCCAAGCTCACTCACATCACCGGCAAGGCCTCGACCAAAGACATGACAGAGCAAGAACGTCAGAGAGTGCTCGCCGTCTTCCGAAACGAAGGTTTCCAACCGGCGCCGAGCGCTTCTCGGCCGAACGGTCGTGCCAAGCTCACTGGTCGCTTTGCCAGCAAGCTGCAGTCGCTCTGGATCGCCTGCTACAATCTCGGCATCGTCGCGAACCGCGACGACGCGGCAGTGGCTTTTTTGACAGCTTTAGCGGAATTTACGTTTTTCCGGTTTTGGGTGTCAAAATTCCGGAAAATCGCGGCGAGCTACAGCCGTACAAGCAAACTATTATCGATTCCTTCGGGAACGAATGGTAGCGGAGGAGGGATTCGAACCCCCGACACAAGGATTATGATTCCTCTGCTCTAACCTACTGAGCTACTCCGCCGGGTACCGCGTCAGGGCTTCGAAGTGGAAGCCGTCTTGACTGGACGGGCGGCTTATACGGCCCGCTTCCGCCCACTGTCAACCCAAGTCTCCGGGAAAATGTGAAGTTTTCACAACAGCCCGGAAATCAAGGGCTTCAGGCGGCTGCCTGCGCCGAAAGCAGCGCCTTCAGCGCGGCTTCTGCGCCGGCTTCGCGTTCCGATTTGCGAATAAATCCGCCGCCATAAACGCGCGCATCCTCGCCGACGCCGGAATAGAGCGCGCAGGCTTGGCCGGGTGCAATACCGGCTTCGCCTTCCGCAAGCTCCACATAGATGCCCTCTTCGTCCATCGCGAGCACGGCAGGCGCCGGCTGGCGGGTGGAGCGCACCTTGGCGAAACATTCAAAGCCCCGCGCAGCGGCCACTTCGACGTCCTCATCACCCAGCCAGTTGACGTCGCGCAGGTAGACGCGGCGCGTTTCCAGCGCCTCCTTGGGGCCGACGATGACGCGGCGCGAGCGGGCGTCGAGATAGACGACGTAGAGCGGCTCGCCGGTCGCAACGCCGATGCCGCGGCGCTGGCCGATCGTGTAGTGCAGGATGCCCTCATGCGTGCCGAGCACGCGGCCGTCGAGATGCACGATCTCGCCGGAAAGCGCTGCATTCGGCTTCAGCTTCGACACGATGTCGCTGTACTTGCCCTGGGGCACGAAACAGATGTCCTGGCTGTCTGCCTTCTGGGCGACGACGAGGCCCATCTCCTCGGCGAGCTTGCGGGTCTCGGCCTTGGAGAGATGCCCCAAGGGGAAGCGCAGATAGTCGATCTGCTCCTGCGTCGTTGCAAAGAGGAAGTAGCTCTGGTCGCGATCGGCATCCGTCGGCCGGTAGAGCGCCCGCTGGCCGGCATAGCGCGGTTTCGGGCTCGGGCGCGAGCGGATGTAGTGGCCGGTCGCCAGCGCATCGGCGCCAAGCTCCTTGGCGGTCAAAAGCAGGTCGGCAAACTTGACCGTCTGGTTACAGGCAACGCAAGGGATCGGCGTTTCGCCGGCGATATAGCTTTCGGCGAAGGGATTGATCACCGTTTCGCGGAAGCGCGCTTCGTAGTCGAGCACGTAGTGGGGAATGCCGAGGGTTTCGCAGACGCGGCGTGCATCGTCGATGTCCTGGCCGGCACAGCAGGAGCCGGCACGGTGCACGGCGGCGCCGTGATCGTAGAGCTGCAGCGTGATGCCGAGAACGTCGTAGCCCTCGCGTTTGAGCAGGCCGGCAACGACGGAACTATCGACGCCACCGGACATGGCAACGACGACACGCGTATCTTCGGGCTTGCGGTCAAAATCGAGACTGTTCACGGGATCCAATCCGGCCTTCGGGCGGCAACCTTGCGCCTGCCCTGTTTCACGCTTCATGCGATGCTTTGCCGAGGAACTCTCGGCCCACGGCATCTTCGGCTCCGCGGCGGCCGGCATCAATCGGATGCATAGAGCGCGTCGCGGCACTTTCAGTTCCGCGACATATAGAAACTTGTCCGTCCGGCGGCAAGGCCGGCCGCTGCCGCTGCCCGGCCTTAAAGGCGTCAGATCAGCTTCAATCGCATGGCGCGGGCAATCGCCTGCATGCGGTTGACGGCATCGAGCTTGCGGGTCGCGCTCTTGAAGTAGCTGCTGACCGTGTAGGTCGAGATCCCCAGGATGATGCCGATCTCGTCGCTGCTCTTGCCGGCAGCCGCCCAGCGCAGACATTCCAACTCGCGGCTCGAGAGTTTTTCACGTGCCGTATTGCCGGTGTCGAAGGTGCGCTCCAGGCATTCGAAAAGCTGGACCAGCGTGAGATACAGCGTCGCCCGCTCGACGCCGGCAGGTGCCTCGCGGCGGCCCGAAAGCATGGCGATGAAGGGATCGCCGCCACTCGTGTGCAGCAGCACCGCGAAATGGCGCGCCATCTCCGGATGGGCCAGCAGGCGGTGCACCATGGCCTCGTCCGCGGGCTTGGCCGCAACATCGAGCAGCTCGGCCCCGCCGGTCACCGGCAGCTTGGTGAACCGCAACTTTTCGACCAGCCCGCTCGACTGGAAAGTCTCGCAGGCGTCGTACTGGCGCACCAGTTCGGACGGCCAGTTGCTGAGCACCAGCCGCTCGGAAAAGCGCTGCTGTTCGGCCAGCGGCATGCGCGCGATCATGAAATGGCCGAAGCCATAGCGCGCGATCAACCGCCGCATGAGATGCAGAAGTTCGTACTCGGTGCGGACGGTGGCCGTATCGATGTCCGAAAACATCTCCACCGTTTCAGCCTCGCGCAGCAAGGCCGGTTCATGCGATTCCTTCATCTGCGATCACCACATCCCCGGCGCCACCGCACCGGTCGAGAGAAATACAAACAACGCCCCACATCTTCAGGAGCATGAAATTCACCCGACAGGCGAAATAAAACTGCCGCTCCCGGCCTGCCCGCGAAAGAAACGCGCCCGGTTGTGAAAACTATGACGATGCACCAAGAATGAATGCGGGAGCGTACATACGACGCTCATCCTTATTTCGGGGCTTCGTTACCAAAAATTTTAGTTAAAGTGAAATGTGGTATTTGCATGGCTCCCATGTCAATTCCGGGAGAATCCGGATTGTTCTCAAGCGTTTCCACAAGTCGGGGAAATATTGCCCCAAGATCTAAGGGGCGCCACACGCGGATAAAAGCCCGCCGGAAGTGTCTCAAATTATGAGCAAATTGTTACTTGACGCTTAGGCAAATGTTAAATGTGGCAGGCTAAGGTCACGGTCATATGGTCTTGAGTTTGTGTAGAGAGTCCCATGACCGAAATGATGCGACCACGCGTGAAATATGTCATCGGCCCCGATGGCAGCCCTCTGACGATTGCGGATCTGCCGCCGGCTAATACCCGGCGCTGGGTGATCCGCAGGAAGGCTGAGGTTGTTGCCGCCGTGCGCGGTGGCCTGTTGAGCCTGGAAGAGGCGTGCGAACGCTATACCCTTACCGTCGAGGAGTTCCTGTCCTGGCAGTCCTCGATCAACGATCACGGTCTCGCCGGCCTGCGCACCACTCGCATCCAGCAGTATCGCCACTAGTTCGCCCATCACAGGGCCATAGGTCGCGCGGCGGCTCCGGGTTTCCCGGGGCCGCCGCCGTCGTTTTTCCAGGTCCCGCGCGCACCGGCATTGGTTGCGTTTAACGAACGCTCTGTCCTCCGGCGATGGCGGGGCAGGCGATTCCGATTTGCGGAAAACTGCGCTAGCTTCCACGCAGACAAACCCGTTCATCAAGGAAGGCTGCCATGGAAATTATGCACGAGGAAACCGGATCGCACGGCCGCTATTCGACATCAGTCGAAGGCCATACCGGTGAAATGACCTATTCGCGCACCTCGCCTCAACTGATCATCGTCGATCATACGCTCGTTCCGGATGCTCTGCGCGGCAAGGGTGTCGGCCAGGCGCTGGCCAAGCATGCGATCGAGGAAGCCCGCAGGGGCGGCTGGAAGATCATTCCGCTCTGCCCTTTCATGAAGGCCCAGGCGATGCGACATCCCGAATGGCAGGATGTCATCCAGGGTTGAGACAACCGCGGCAGCCACCGCACAAATCTTAAATCGAAATCGCGACCTTGGCGCGTCTTGAAAGAGGCGCGGCCCTGCAGGCCCCAAAATGAGAAGACCCGCCCGGATGCCGAGGCATCGGGCGGGTCTTTTTGTCTTGTCACGATCGTGCCGGATCGGATCATGCCAGCCGCATGATCCGTCAAGGATGGAACCATCTGCTCCGAAACGGGCAATCGGCCCGTCCAACGGACAAATCCCCCTTGCCGGATCCGGCTCGGGGTTCAAATCACCCTTTGGAACAAGGCGTTACGGCCCGCTGCGCCGGATTTTGGCGCAGGAGCCGCAGCTATGCCCGCAGGCGGGTCGACGTGTCCCGCTCTTCGAGGGCCGCCGCCTTCGCGTATTCAGCCTGCACTTCTTCGAGCGCGAGTTCGGCAGCATCCTGCTGCGTCTTCAGTTCGCGAATGGAAACCTGAAGATTGTCGGCTCTTTGACGTGCGGCCTTGGCGAAGGTGGGATAGGCGAAGTGCTGGGGATCGGAGATACCCGACTTCTTCTCCTCGAAAATAATCTGATTTTCCAGATCCTTGGTCATCCGTTCGAACTCAGCCATCATCATCTGAAGCTGGTTCAGCTGACGCTGCTTCTCCCGGACCTGAAATTCCTTCAGGCGGACAAGGCTCTCACGTGCTTTCATACGCAATACTCCCGTGGATAACGAGACCCCGGTTACTGATTTGCCCGCGAGCCGGCCCGAACAGGGCCGGAAACGAAAAATCTTCAGCGATATTAACAAAAGCCTACCGCTGGTAACCTTTCGTTTACGGGCATCGTTAATCATAGGCGTGATGATTTAAGGCTCCGTAAATGCTGAGGCACGAAATGTGACCGCCCCGGCATTAACGAGTCAGAAGAGTCAGATAACGGCATTTCCTCATGTTTCACATGAGATTAGCCGTTCTGGATTCACGTTTGAAATCAGGAGACTGCTAAAAATATTTAACAAACTCGATACACCTTGCCAGAGGGAATCAGAATTTGTTAACCATTTGGTGGCAGCCTCCAAATCAGGCAACGACTGGATCCGTATCGCGTAAGGGTGCCACGACAACCTTGGGCGGCGGAAAAGGGGAAGAATATGCGGGTTCTATTAATTGAAGACGACAGTGCAACGGCTCAGAGCATTGAGCTGATGCTCAAGTCCGAGAGTTTCAACGTCTACACCACCGATCTCGGTGAAGAAGGCGTCGATCTCGGCAAACTTTATGACTATGACATCATCCTTCTCGACCTCAATCTGCCGGACATGTCCGGCTACGAAGTCTTGAGAACGCTGCGTCTTTCCAAGGTGAAGACACCCATCCTGATTCTTTCGGGTATGGCCGGCATCGAAGACAAGGTTCGCGGCCTGGGCTTCGGCGCAGACGACTACATGACCAAGCCGTTCCACAAGGACGAACTGGTCGCTCGCATTCATGCGATCGTCCGCCGCTCCAAGGGCCACGCCCAGTCGGTCATCTCCACCGGCGAGCTCATCGTCAACCTGGATGCCAAGACGGTTGAAGTCGGCGGACAGCGCGTCCACCTGACCGGCAAGGAATACCAGATGCTCGAGCTGCTCTCGCTGCGCAAGGGCACGACGCTCACCAAGGAAATGTTCCTGAACCACCTCTACGGCGGCATGGACGAGCCGGAACTGAAGATCATCGACGTCTTCATCTGCAAGCTGCGCAAGAAGCTTGCAAACGCCGCCGGCGGCGCCAACTACATCGAAACCGTCTGGGGCCGCGGCTATGTGCTGCGCGAGCCGGATGGTGCCGAATACGCCGAAACTGCCTGATTCCCCGCCAGGGCTTGCACCGATCCCCGCATGATGCGGGCCCGACATTCAAGAGTTTCGCAAAACCCGCCTATGAGGCGGGTTTTGTTTTGCGCGCAAACGACCACGCTTGCCGGTCCTGCAATGCCCGGCGGATGCCAGGGTTGCGCGCGCCTGCACCCTCCCCTTCCCCGACGCTCGAAAATCTGATCCGCTCGCCCGCTCCGCACACAACAAAAAGCCGCGGCAAACGCCACGGCTTGATTTTGCTGCAAACAGATCAGGATAAGGCGGCTCAGGCCGCCATCGACTGGCTCGCGAAAACGCTGGTCAGGATCTTGCGGTCGAAAGGCTTCAGCAGGAAGTCGTCCGCGCCAGCGCGCTTGCCGGCCATCATCTTCTTCAGGTCTGCCTCGACGACGCAGTAATAGATCCGCACCGAAGGGCCGTTCGGCAACCGCCGAATATTGCCGATGAGCTCGAGCGCGCCTTCGAGGCCCGCGTCGATGATCAGGATGTTCGGGAGTTCCGCTTCGCAGCGCACAAGCGCCTCGAGGCTGTTCGACGCCTCGTAAACCATGAAGCCCATGCCGGAGAGGATACGTTTTCCAACTTTCCGCACGACATCCGAGCCGTCGGCAATCATCAAACGTCGCATGTCCAACTCCCTTCGCCACTTACCTATACGCGTATCGGCATTCTTGAAACAACTCTATACAAATTTGGGAAAGATTTCGTTACGGAGTTTGCTTAACGAAGCTTTTCCGAGCAGGATCAACACGCTGAAAACATTAAATTTTCCAGAATACGAGCGAGATCGAAACGCATATGGCAGATACGTTTCCGCCGGATGCGATGGCACCCGGCGGCTGTCGAGAAGTCACGAAATCGGAATACCTGGCGCCGCCGAATTAAACCTCAGGCTGCATTTTGGCCGTAAAGATGATTTCCTCGCCGGTCGAGGTAACGGCGATTTCCATGCGCGCCTCCTCGCCGAGAAGCACGGTGTAATAGGGCTGGATCGAATGGGCATCGACCGCCTCTTCCGGCGTGCCGGACAGGAGTTCCACCAGCCTCGGCGGTACCCGCATCATCCGGCCCTTCGCAACGAGCGTGAACGCGGCGTCGAATTCCGGATTTTCGAGCGTCACGTCGATCGAGCCGCCGCGCGGAATGGCGCCGTAGGCAATCAAGAAGAGGTTCAGAAGCAGCTTGACCCGGTTCTTGGCGATGATCGCCCGCGGGCCGTGCCAATTGACCTCGGTCTTCTTCTCGGCAGCGGCAAAATCCTTGGCGGCCTTTTCCGCTTCGCCGGTGTCGATCGACGCGCCGACCGAACCCGAGGCACCGAAGGCAAGGCGCGCAAACTTCAGCCGGACAGAGGCGTTGAGCGCGCTCGTGCGGATGAGGTCCATCGCATCGGCATCGGCGCCGCCCTCGTCGAGCAGTTCCAGGCCGTTGTTGATGGCGCCGACCGGGGAAATGATGTCGTGGCAAACCCGGCTGCACAGAAGCGCGGCCAGATCGGGTCCCGTCAATGTCAGGTTCGGATTCGTTGCCATCTTAGTTCCTTGTTTGGTGCCATCGGCCGTCGCCTGGAGCACGCGCCGTGGTCACGCCGGTAAACCCTCACGCGTGAAGACGCAAGTCATGAGCTGCCCGGCGCAGCCGTTCATCAGTGGAACATAATGACACCACATTTGGTAAACCGATTGTTAAGACCATCAGTTCAAATTGCATGGCATTGGTCCAGACCCCAACTGGCCGAGCAGTGATCTGACTGTCGGCCACTGCAAACCCGCAAGCGAGCAATTTTCGCGCCTGACGGAGGATATGATGCATCAGATCATGAAGGCAGCCACATCGGCTGGCCGTGTTGTCCTGGCCACGATGTTTCTGGTCGCCGGCGCCCTGTCCGCTGCGCACGCCCAGTCGGCGAACAACAACAGCCAATACACAATGCAGGAAATCGTCGATGCCGGTCACGGCTTCTTCGGCGAAACCTCGGGCGGCCTTGCCAAGGTCGTCGAACGTGCCTTTGAACGCTACGGCCTGCCGAACGGCTACATTCTCGGGCAGGAAGGCTCAGGCGCGTTCATCGCCGGCCTCACCTATGGCGAAGGCGAGCTCAACACCAAGAATGCCGGACAGCACAGCGTCTTCTGGCAGGGTCCGTCGCTCGGCATCGACTGGGGTGGCCAGGGCAGCCGCGCCATGATGCTCGTCTACAATCTGCCGAGCGTGCCGGCGCTCTACAAGCGCTTCGGCGGCGTCTCCGGCTCGGCCTATGTGGTTGCCGGCGTCGGCATGACGGTGCTGACCGACGAGAACATCGTCGTGGTGCCGATCCGCACCGGCATCGGCGCGCGCCTCGGCGTCAATGTCGGCTACCTCAAGATGACCCAGACCCCCACCTGGAATCCCTTCTAAGACCGTTGCCGGACCTGCCTGTCGCAAAATCCGGCACCATAGACTTGCAGCGCACGAAACGTCATGTTTAGTGCAAGGAAGCGGAAGATGGAGCGCCTGCCGTGCCCTTTGTGGCCGGGCAGGCGGTTCGGTTTCCGGTCCAGTTTCGAAACGGCCAGCTCGTGATCCAATTCTCGCTTCTCTTTGCCCTGGGCTTTCTGACGGCGATCATCATCGGTCTCCTGGTCGCACCGGCGATCCATCGCCGGATCGTGCGTTTCGCCGAGGACCGGCTGAAAGCGACGATGCCGCTCAGCCCTCAGGAGGTGCGCGCGCAAAAGGATACTGCCCGCGCCGCCTTTGCCGCCGAGAATGCCCGCACGCTTCAGGCCCTGAAGCGCGAACGGGACAAGGGCGTCTCACTGATGCTCACAAATGAGAAGAGCCTGCAGGAAGCCCGTCGCCTCAGTGGCGAAAACGCCGATCTGCACGCCCAGCTGGCCGACATGAACGTTGAGGCGGCAGACATGCGCTCGGCCATCCGCCAGTTCGAACAGCGGCTGGAACGCATGAAGGCGACCCTCGACAGCGTCGAGCGGGACAACGCCGGCAAGGCTGACGAGATCAGAAAGCGCGACGCCCAGCTCGCCCAGGATGCGGCCCAGACCGACAACCTGCGGATCGATCTGGCTGCGCGCGAGACCGAGGTCGAGCATCTGAAGAGCCGGATTGCCACGCTGCGCGACGAGCGCGAAGCCCTGCGCAGCGACTTGAAGACCGAGACCACCCATGCAAAGGAAATGGAGCTCCGGCTGTCGCGCGACGGGACCCGCCTGCACCGGTTGGAAGACAAGCTTGCGCGCGAAATGGCGACCAGCGCCGATCGCGAGAGCGCGCTCGAAAGGCGCGCCGGGGAAATCGAGAGATTGAAAGCCAAGGTCAAGGACACCAACCAGGAAATGCGTGACGCCGCCAAGGCTCTCCGCGCCGCGGGCGTCGCCTTTCCCCTGCGCCGCGACCGCAAGCCGGCATCCGAACCGGCCGCCAACGGCGCCGCGGAACCGGCCCAATCCGTAGGAGGGGAGCCCGGCTCCATCGTCGCCGCCGACGACCTGCGCAATCGCGCCACCGCCCTTTCGGAGCGCCTGACCAACTCCAAGTCCGCAGCCCATGACGAGGCGCTTCGTGATGAAGTCGCGGCAATCGCCGCGGGCATGGTCGCACTGACGGCGACGAACGAAGGCGCCGCCTCCCCCATCCTCGGCCTGCTCTCGGGCGAGGAAGAAGGCACCGGTAACAGGAAAAGCCTGGCAAAGCGCGTCAAGGACATCCTGCCGCGCGAGTAGTGCGCGCAGCGGTCGGAATCACCTGCCCTTACACCAGTGCGAACCGTCAGATCCGGCCGTTGATCAATGCCACCTGGTGCAATGCGATGCCCGCCGCGGTCGACACATTGAGGCTGTCGAGCCCAGGACGCTGGCGGATGCGCGCCGTCTGGATCGCCGTCATCACCGATTGCGGCAGCCCCTCGCCCTCGGTCCCCATCAGAAGCGCCGTGCGCTGTGCCGCCGGGATCGCCCCGATGTCGATCGTTCCCGCCGGCGACAGGCCCCAGATTGCAAAGCCCGCATCCTGCAGCTGCTGCAGCATGACGGCAACGGACCCTTCGCGGGCAAAAGGCACCGTCAGCACGGAACCGACGGAAACGCGGATCGCCTTGCGGTACATCGGATCGCAGCTCGTCTCGTCCATCAGCACCGCATCGACCCCGAAAGCCGCGGCGTTTCGGAAAAGCGCACCCATATTGTCGTGGTTGGAGATGCCGCAGGCCGCCAGCACCAGGCTCGACGCGGGTAGCGACGCGATCAGCGCGTCGCGATCCGGCTCGCCTTCGCGGCGCCCGAGTGCCAGCACGCCGCGATGCATGTTGAAGCCGGCGATCGCGTCGAACACCTGCGCATTCGCCACATAGACCGGCACGTCAGGCGGGAAACGCCGAAGAATGTCGCCAACGCCCTCCAGACGGTTTTCCAGAAGCAGGAGGGCCTCGGCCGCAAAGCCACGGCCGGTCTCGTGCGCGGCAGCCAGCATGCGCAGCACCACGGTGCCTTCGGCGATGAAGCGACCCTGCCGCCCCGTCAGATCGCGCTCCTTGATCGAGACGAAACCGGCGATCCGGGGATCGGCGGGATCGTCGATGCGCAAGACGGGCGGGAGGGCGCCTGGCATGCCGTCAGTTCGTCCGAACGGTAATATCCGCAACGATGCGGCCGGTGCCGATGTCGAAGACGATGGCGCGCGGCTCGGCGCCGGGCAGGTTGCCGTAGAACAGCACCTGCGAGCCCGAAAGCGCGACATTCGTCACGGTGAAGCCTGCGGGCAGCGCGGCAACGGCGTTGAGCGGTGCCTCGCTCGGGACGACGGCAGCGGACGTCTGGGCCGGCGCTTTCTCATCCGTGCGTGTCAGCTTGTAGACAATCGTTCCAAGGACAGCCATAAGCATGACCAACATGACGCCGGCCGAGACGAGCTGCAGCTTCACCATCTTGCGGCGGACATTTTCCATCGCCGGATCTAGCGGCTTGTCTTCCTGGTCGTCGGGCTCGATTGCGGTCATGGCTGGCCTTTTTTCGGATATTTAGCGGAATGAACGACCCCTTTAAACAAGCAACGGCCAATAGGAAAGTCCTGACGGCGGGCGAGGATGCCGCAGGGCGGCTCGATTCCTTCCTGACGGACGCACTTTCGGGTGAATTCTCCCGCAACCGCATCAAGGCCCTGATCGAACAGGGTGCGGTGTCAGTCAACGGCAAGCCGGTGAACGAACCGAAAAAGAAGGTACAACCGGGCGACGTTTTCGAGATCGACCTGCCCGAGCCGGAAGATCCCGAGCCGAAGGGCGAGAACATTCCCCTCGACGTGCTCTATGAGGACAGCGACCTGATCGTGCTGTGCAAGCCGGCCGGCCTTGTCGTGCATCCGGGCGCCGGCAACTGGACCGGCACGCTGGTCAACGCCCTGATCCACCATTGCGGCAGCAGCCTGTCGGGCATCGGCGGCGTCAAGCGCCCCGGCATCGTCCATCGCCTCGACAAGGAGACGAGCGGCGTCATGGTCGTCGCCAAGAACGATGCGGCCCATCGCCATCTCTCGGACCAGTTTGCCGACCACGGCCGCACCGGCCCGCTCGAGCGCGCCTACCGGGCGGTCGTCTGGGGGCGGCCACGGCAACTGAAGGGTACGATCGACGCGCCGCTCGGCCGCGCCGGTGACCGGACGAAGCGCGCGGTCAAGCGCGAGGACAGCGACGACGCCCGCGAGGCGATTACCCATTACGAGGTGGTCGAGCGCTATCTCGAAAAGCCCGACGGCACCTCGCTCGCCTCGACCATCGAATGCCACCTGGAAACGGGCCGGACCCACCAGATCCGCGTGCACATGGCTCATATCGGCCACCCGCTGATCGGCGACCCCGAATACGGCGCCGCCTTCAGAACCAAGGCGAACCTTCTGCCGGAGGCCGCCAAGACCGTCGTCAACCAGTTTCACCGCCAGGCGCTGCATGCCTTCATGCTGCAGTTCGAACACCCCTCGACCGGCGAGACCATGCATTTCGAAGCACCGATGCCGGCCGACATGGCAGCGCTGATCGACGCGCTGCGCAGCGGGGAGTGACCGCCCCTTGAAATCCGGCGAAAGAATTCCGATTTAAGGCGAGCCTCTATTCGTGACATTTCCGTCGCTCCGGCGTCACATGCTTGTGAACCGGACTCCTTGAATCATGCTTTCGCCGTACTTATTTTCTACGTTCGTGGGGTCTTGACGAAGACCCACATGCCCGGCTTGCCGACCGGAGGCCGGAGACTAAAAAGGGGGGTGCTTCATATGGCCCGAAACAATTTGCCGTCCATTGCCGCTGGAGAAGGCGGCCTCAATCGTTACCTCGACGAAATTCGCAAGTTCCCGATGCTGGAGCCGCAGGAAGAGTACATGCTCGCCAAGCGGTACCAGGAACATGACGACCGCAAAGCGGCCCACAAGCTCGTCACCAGCCACCTTCGCCTCGTCGCCAAGATCGCAATGGGTTATCGCGGCTACGGCCTGCCGATCGGCGAAGTCGTGTCGGAGGGCAACGTCGGCCTGATGCAGGCCGTGAAGAAGTTCGAACCCGATCGCGGCTTCCGTCTCGCCACCTACGCAATGTGGTGGATCAAGGCGGCGATCCAGGAGTACATCCTGCGCTCGTGGTCGCTGGTCAAGATGGGCACGACCGCCAACCAGAAGCGGCTGTTCTTCAACCTGCGCCGCCTCAAGGGCAAGATCCAGGCACTCGATGAGGGTGACCTGAAGCCGGAGCAGGTCAAGGAAATCGCCACCACGCTCAAGGTGAGCGAGGACGAAGTCGTGTCGATGAACCGCCGCCTGTCCGGCGACGCCTCGCTCAATGCGCCGATCAAGGCGAGCGAAGGCGATTCCGGCCAATGGCAGGACTGGCTCGTCGACGATCACGACAACCAGGAAGAAATCCTGATCGAGCAGGACGAGCTCGAAAGCCGCAGGGCGCTGCTAGCGAACGCGATGAAGGTGCTCAACGACCGTGAGCGTCGCATCTTCGAAGCACGCCGTCTGACCGAAGATCCGCTGACACTTGAGGATCTTTCGGCCGAGTTCGACATCAGCCGCGAGCGCGTCCGACAGATCGAGGTTCGCGCCTTCGAAAAGGTTCAGGATGCCGTGCGCAAGGCAGCGCTGGAGCGCGCCAATTCCCTGCGCGTCGTCGAAGGCGCCTGAGGCGACTGCAGCACTTCAACAAAGGTTCTGCTTCAAGAGCGCGAAAACCAACAAAAAACCCGGCGGTTGCTTCCGCCGGGTTTTCTGTATCTACCGCTCTTATCGAGCTTACTGGCTGTTGCTTTCGGCAGCCGTTCCCGTCGTCGACCAGGCGCGCATCGCCTGGTTGAAGGCATCCGTACCGCTCTGCCCCTTTTCAAGCGTCAGCAGCGCGCGGCGGCCGTTGCGATAGGTGAGCGGAATATCGATCCAGCTGCGGCTACGCAGCAGTTCGGTGTTGTTGCCGATGGCGTCCGTCGCATCGTTCAGCGCGATCATGTGGAAATCGTCGGTGATCTTGGCCGGAACCGCGATCAAGGCGTCTCCCCGGTCCTGCTCGGTCCGCTTCATCGATACGCGCTGTACGCTGTCGATAGCGCCGCCTTCGAAGTTCGACGGCAGCGAGAACACGAATTCGATGACGTGACTTGCCGGCAGCGACGGATCCGCATTCCGCTTGATCGTCATCAGCGCGGTGAGGCCACGGTCGGGAACGGTGATCTGGGCCTGGATTGCCGGTTCGGGCTTGGCGTCGCCGCCAGGCGACTCCTCCTTCACCGTCCATGCCACGGTTCCCGGAACGGCCGTGGGCGAAGACTGGCCAAGACGCTCCTCGTAGAGGAACATCTTCTCGCCGGTCGCAAGCGCGACTTCAGGCTGGTTCGGCTGGCCCGCCGGCTGGCCTGTCGCAGGCGCTCCGGCCTGGCCGGCCGTGCCGCCCTGCCCGGCGGCCGCTTCGACAGGCTTGCCTGCCTCCGTCTGCGGCGCCACGGACTTGCCTTCCTGCGCCGCGCTCTCGCCGGTTGGGTTGGCCGGGCCGTCGTCGGTCTCCGATCCGTCCGCCATCAGGCGCTGCGTGAACTTGGTCGAGCTGTTGTCCGGAGCGACGGTATCGTCGTGCGCAGCCGGTTCCTGCGTGGCGGTTTCGCCAGCGGGCTGCGGCGGCGTGCTTTGTTCTGCCGGCGCTCCGCCGATGTTTGACACCACCGAGGTTATCGACGCCACCATGCCGGAGATCCAGGCATTGCCGGCCTCGCGGTTCTGCCAGTAGGCAAACCCGCCGCCGCCAAGCGCCAGCAGGGCGACGCCCGCAATCGCGAGACGCTTAATGCTGAAGCGCGACGGCTTCGGCGTGGCCCGGTAAGATGTCGGCCTCGGCGCCACCGGGCTTGCTTCGCCAGCCCGTTCCGGCTCGCGTGCTGCGGCCGCAGCTCCGGCTCCCGCCGCAGCAGTATTGGCCGCGTCCTCGAAACCGAGCAGGTCGTCGATATGATCCCAGGCGGTACCAGCGCGTTCCTGCTGGTTCTGTGCCGCCGGTGCGGCAGTAGCCTGAACTGGCTTTTCGACCGGCCATGACCAGTCGCTGATCTCCGGTTCGGAAGTCTTCTCGGCCCGCCGCTCTTCGATCGCCGCGAAGGGGTCATTGTCGTCGAACGACCAGCCGCGCACCGGGTCCGCCTTGGGCGTCGCCTCAGGCGCATGTTGGTCCGGCTCGGTAACCGGGTGCATCCCCAGGAGCTCGGGCGCGTTATCCGGTTCGTGGGCCTCGGCGGCACGCTCGTCGCTGAAGTGTTCGGCAACCGGGGCGACGGTCGAAGTCGGACCAACGGTCTCCCACTCGGGCAGGTCCCACTCCGAGAGTGCAGGCTTCTGCTCGGCGCTTGCCGCCGGCGCTTCCTCCCAGGCCGGCTCATGCGCGGCATGGTGCTGCGCCTCGACCGACGGGGAAGGCTCCGATGTGTCCTGCGTTTCTGCCACCGGCTCCGAATACTCGGGCACTTCGTAGGCTGGCGCGTCTTCGTGCGGCAGAGCCACGACGGGATTTTCGTCCAGCGGCGCCGCAACGGCTTCGGCAGGCTCAACGACCGGTTCGTATTCTACCGGCTCGACCGGACTTTCCTCGGCCAGTTCAGCATGAGGCTCGACGACATGCGTCGGTTCCTCATAAGCCTCGACATGGTGGTAGGGCTCGGCGGCGCTTTCCGGTTCCGCGGCCGGCTGTTCGACCTCTTCGGCAACGGCCACCGGTTCGCTTTCGGCAACCGGCGCAGACTGAGCTTCCGGTTCCGGTTCCGGTTCCGGTTCCGGTTCCGGTTCCGGTTCCGGTTCCGGTTCCGGAACGGGCTCGTCTACTGCAGCGTCCGAGGCAACCGGTTCGACGGTCTCCGCCTCGGCTACCTCCGGCTCGTCGAGCGCCGGCAGGGCCTCGGCATGTTCGCTGTCGACCTCGGCGATCGCATTTTCGAGCTTCGCCAGCTGGCGATTGATCATGTCGTCCGACGGACGCGGGTTCATGTTTTCGAGTTGGCGGCGCACGGCCGCGCGCGCCTTCTCGTATACCCTGTCCCGCATTTCAGGTGTGTTTTCCGACAGGCCGTCAACGGTCCTGCGAATAACTGCAACAAAGTCCGCCATTAGTACTTTCTCATACGCCCAGGTATGTCTTTGCGATCACGACGCAATGTCAGTTCGCCGACACTAGTCCTCAAAGGGGTCCGTCACAAGTATTGTGTCGTCCCGCTCCGGGCTGGTCGAAAGAAGAGCAACCGGTGCACCGATCAGTTCTTCCACCTGGCGGACATACTTGATCGCTTGCGCCGGAAGATCTGCCCAGCTGCGCGCGCCAACCGTCGATTCTTTCCATCCTTCAAGCGTAACATACACTGGCTTTGCCGAAGCTTGCTGCGCCTGGCTTGCCGGCAGATGGTCGATCTGCTGCCCATCCAGAGTATAGCCGATGCAGATCTTCAGTTCGTCGAGACCATCGAGAACGTCGAGCTTGGTAAGCGCGATGCCGGTGATGCCGTTGGCGGCGACCGACTGGCGCACCAGAGCCGCATCGAACCAGCCGCAGCGACGCTTGCGACCCGTGACCGTGCCGAATTCATGGCCCTTTTCACCGAGGAACTGGCCGATTTCATCGGTAAGCTCAGTCGGGAACGGACCTTCGCCGACACGCGTCGTATAGGCCTTGGTGATGCCGAGGATATAGCCGAGCGAACCCGGACCCATGCCCGAGCCGGCGGCAGCCTGGCCGGCGACCGTGTTCGACGAGGTGACGAACGGATAGGTGCCGTGGTCGATGTCGAGCAGCGTGCCCTGCGCGCCTTCGAACAGGATGCGGGCGCCCTTGCGGCGAGCCTTGTCGAGCAGCACCCAGACGGTGTCCATGAACGGCAGCACCTTGGCGGCGACCGACGAAAGCTCCTGCATGATCGCGTCATGGCTGATCTCGGCTTCGCCGAGGCCGCGGCGCAGCGCGTTGTGGTGCGTCAGCAGGCGATCGACCTTGGCCGGCAGCGTGTCGAGGTCGGCAAGATCCATGACGCGGATGGCGCGACGGCCGACCTTGTCTTCGTAAGCCGGACCGATGCCGCGGCGCGTGGTGCCGATCTTCGTACCGCTGTTGGAGGCGGCGTCCTCGCGGATGCCGTCGAGCTCGCGGTGCAGCGACAGGATCAGGGTGGCATTGTCGGCGATGCGCAGATTGTCCGGCGTGATCGCAATGCCCTGCTTGCCGAGCTTGTCGATTTCGGCGATCAGCGCGTGCGGATCGATCACGACGCCGTTGCCGATGACGGCAAGCTTGCCGGGACGCACGACGCCGGAGGGCAGGAGCGACAGCTTGTAGCTGACGCCGTCGATCACCAGGGTATGGCCGGCATTGTGACCGCCCTGAAAGCGCACGACGATATCCGCGCGCTCGGAGAGCCAATCCACAATCTTGCCTTTGCCTTCGTCACCCCATTGGGAGCCGACCACTACGACATTCGTCATAATTCTCTTCCTGTTCAGGCGCGCAACCGAGGCTGCGCTGTTCTCAAACCCGCGCATCTATACTGTGTTGTCATCTGGAAAGCGACCCCGTTATGTCGGGCGTTCCGCCCTTTTTGCATGACAAGGCCGGGATTTAGAGCCTATATCTTGCGCTCTCCCGCCATCGCGACAGCCGGTCGCCATCCCCATGCAGGTCTGAGCATCGTGAATTCCAGGGCCTACTTCTATCTGTGCATCACCGCTCTCTTCTGGGGCGGCAACTCCGTCGCCGGAAAGATGGCCGTTGGCCATGTGAGCCCAATGATGCTGACGACCCTGCGCTGGGTCTTCGCGCTCATCGTCATCCTGGTGCTGATGACGCCGCAGATCCGCCGCGACTGGGACAAGATCCGCAAGCACTGGCTGCAACTTCTTGCCTATGGCGCGATCGGCTTCACCACCTTCAATGCCCTGCTCTACTCGGCGCTCAAATATACGAGCGCCATCAATGCCGTCATTCTGCAGGCCGGCATCCCGATGCTGATCTTTCTCTTCAACTTCGTGCTCTTCCGCACCAAGGCGTCGATCGCCCAAGTGATCGGCTTTACCGTCACCCTCGTCGGCGTGCTGGTGACGGCGGCCCATGGCGACGTCACCAGCCTGCTGTCGCTCGAATTCAACTTCGGCGATGCGCTGATGATCGCGGCCTGCATCGTTTATGCCGGCTACACCGTGGCGCTGCGCTACAAGCCGACCATGCACTGGCAGAGCTTCATCGCCGCCCCCGCCTTCGGCGCGCTGTTGAGCGCCATCCCGCTGTTGTTCTGGGAGATCGGCACAGGCACGGCGATAGTCCCAGATACCACGGGCTGGGTCATCGTTCTCTATGCCGCGATCTTCCCGTCGCTGATGTCGCAGGTGCTTTATGTGCGCGGTGTCGAGATGATCGGCGCCAACCGCGCCGGCCTGTTCATCAACGCCATTCCCGTTTTCGGCACGCTGCTGTCGGTGATGCTGATCGGCGAGACCTTCCACCTCTTCCACCTCGTCGCCCTGCTCTTGGTGCTCGGCGGGATCGCGATCGCCGAAAAAGGTCGCCCGCGCTAGAGAAGTCTCGCGCCTGCCGGGCAAGTTTCGGGCGATGCAATCGCTAGAACTCGGGAGGCGACTTAAGGCTTGATTAGCAGATGGGTGTTTCTGTCGCCGCCAGGATTTTCCTTGGGGCTAAGGCAGTGAAAAATATTAGAATTTCGACACGTATCTACTTATTGACGGCGATGGCGCTGGTCTTCATGGCAGCCGCCATGGCCTACAAGACTCAAGTCGCCAACTCGGAAGTCAGCGACGAGCGCCGGCAGATGCTGCGCAACGTCACCGAAGCGGCGATCTCGACGATCGCAAGCTTCGAGGAGCAGGAGCGCAATGGCACGCTCTCGCATGAGGAAGCCCAGAGCCGCGCTATTTCCGCCGTTATGGCCATGCGCTTCGGCCAGGACGGCTACTTCTTCATCAACGGCTTCGACGGCATGATGATCGCCCACCCGCTCGCCAAGAAGCTCGTCGGCACCGACGTGCGCGGCCTCAAGGATACCAACGGCAAAGCCTTTAACGTCGAGCTCATCGCGTTGGCGCAGAACCCCGGCAGCGGCATCGTCAACTACTATTGGGACAAGCCCGGCCACGAGGAGCCGGTCGAGAAGTACTCCTACATTCAGGGCTTCAAACCCTGGGGTTGGGGCGTCGGCACCGGTGTCTATGCCGACGATCTCGCCGCCAAGTACAATGCGTCTCTGCTGATGACGATCATCACCACGGCGATCGCCGCGATCGCGACGCTTGCTGCCGCCATGGCGATCGGCCGCTCGATCAGCCGGCCGATCAACCGGCTGAAAGACGTGATGCTCGAAGTATCGAACAACGACACCCGTTCGGAAGTTCCGGATACCGACCGCCGCGACGAGATCGGCCACATGGCCGATGCCCTCGTCGTGCTGCGCGCCTCGGTGATCGAGCGCAACGCGCTCGAAGTTCGCCAGCGCGAACAGCAGGTGGCGCTCGACGGCGAGCGCAGCGCCAACGAGGAAATGCAGCAGGCGACCGCCCGCGTGCAAGCCCATGTCGTCAGCACGATCGGCGGTGCGCTCGAGCGGCTCGCGAGCGGCGACCTGACGACCCATGTCCCCGATCTCGGCGCCGACTACGAAAAGCTGCGCCAGGACTTCAACACCGCCGTCGCCGCACTTCGCTCGACGGTGAGCGCGATCGCCGATTCCACCTCAGTTGTCACCGGCAATGCCAATGAGATCAGCAGGGCAGCCAACGACCTGTCGCAGCGCACCGAGCAGCAGGCAGCGTCGCTCGAAGAAACCGCAGCCGCCCTCGACGAGATCACCTCAGCAGTTCAGAACTCCACCAACCGCGCCGAGGAGGCGACCCGCATGGTCGCGGAGGCCCGCAAGGGTGCGGCCACCTCGAGCGAGGTCGTTCGCGACGCAATCACCGCCATGGGCCGCATCGAAAACTCGTCTTCGAAGATCGGCGAGATCATCGGCGTCATCGACGACATCGCCTTCCAGACGAACCTCCTGGCGCTGAACGCCGGCGTCGAGGCGGCACGCGCCGGTGATGCCGGCAAGGGCTTTGCCGTTGTCGCGCAGGAGGTGCGGGAACTGGCGCAGCGTTCGGCAACGGCGGCCAAGGAGATCAAGGGGCTCATTACCGCGTCGGGTGTCGAGGTTTCGGCCGGCGTGCGTCTGGTCGAGGCGACCGGCTCGGCGCTCGGCGACATCGAGCGGCGGGTCAACGAGATCAACGACCGCATCGTCGCCATTGCGACGGCCGCCCGCGAACAGTCGGTCGGGCTGCGGGAGATCAACACCGCCGTCAACCAGATGGACCAGATGACCCAGCAAAACGCCGCCATGGTCGAGCAGACCTCGGCCGCAAGCCAGGCGCTCGCCGGCGAAAGCAACGTGCTATCCGGTCGGCTCGCCCAGTTTACCGTCGAGGAGAAGGTATGGCGGTCCGCTGCGCAGCGCGCAGCTTGATCCATCCCGAGACGAAAATGGCGCCAATCGGCGCCATTTTCATTCAGACGAGATGCCGCTCCATATAGAGCGCATCATCGCCATAACTTGAAAGCTTCTGCACCAGCCGTTCGTCCATGCGAACCTCGAAGCCCTGTCGCTCCCAGAAGCGGCGGGATCCGTTGACGGAAACGAGCGACATCGACCGGAACCCTTCCGTCCGTGCAACATCGGCAAGCATCGGCAACACGCCGCCCCCTGCCCCGGAGCCACGCATTTCGGGCAGAAGGGCGAGGTCATGGATGTACCAGGTATCGGCAGCCTCAGGGATTTCGCCAAGCATGCTGTTCAGCGACGGCGGCGCACCGCGAAGCCAGGGGTGGCTCAACACATAGCCGCGCGACAGGCCCTTTGAGTCCAGCATGAAAAAACCGGCAGGGCTGAGCGCGATGCGGTCGGCGAGCACGGCGTCATCCTCGGGAAAGGCCTGGTGAACCACGAGCTGGATCTCCGATACGGATGCGAGGTCGGGCAGGCTTGCCTCACGCCAGCGGAATGTCATTTCGGTCATATCTCGTCACATGCGTTCGAAACAGGAAAACGCACCGGCGGTCGGCCGGTGCGTCCTCGATATGTCCCGCGAGTGGGTCGGCAAAGTGGCAGACCGTGCTGCCACTTGCTGGGCTGGTATCAATCGATGTTGAAGACCAGCGGCTTTGCCTGGCGAATTGCCGGATTGGCACGCAGCTTGTCAAGCACGGCCTCGGAAACAGCGCCATCGACGTAGAGCAGCGCGATCGCGTCACCGGCTTCCTTCTCGCGGCCGAGCTGGAAGTTCGCGATGTTGACGCCCGCATCGCCGAGCGTCATGCCGATGAAGCCGATCATGCCGGGAACGTCGGTGTTGGTGATGTAGACCATGTGGTTGCCGACATCCGCATCGAGGTTGATGCCCTTGATCTGGATGAAACGCGGCTTGCCGTCCGAGAACACCGTGCCGGCGACCGACCGCGTCTGGTTCGCCGTCTTCACCGTCAGCTTGATGTAGCCGTCGAAGACGCCGGTCTTGTCGCGCTTGACCTCGGACAGGATGATGCCCTTTTCCTTGATCATGACCGGCGCCGAAACCATGTTGACGTCGGCGACCTGCGGCCGGATCAGACCGGCAAGCACAGCACTCGTCAGCGCCTTGGTGTTCATGCCGGCGGTCGAGCCGTCATAGAGGATCTCGATTTCCTTGATCGCGCTTTCGGTCACCTGACCGACGAAGGCGCCGAGAACATCGGCAAGCCGGATGAACGGCTTGAGGATCGGCGCTTCCTCAGCGGTGATCGACGGCATGTTGATGGCGTTGGAGACCGCACCCTTGACCAGGTAGTCCGACATCTGTTCGGCCACCTGCAGCGCGACGTTCTCCTGGGCTTCCGTGGTCGAAGCGCCGAGATGCGGCGTGCAGACGACGTTCGGCAGGCCGAAGAGCGGGCTTTCGGTTGCGGGTTCGACCTCGAAAACGTCGAAACCGGCGCCGGCGACATGGCCCGACTTGATCGCTTCTGCAAGCGCCTTCTCGTCGACGAGACCACCGCGGGCGCAGTTGACGATGCGCACGCCGGGCTTGGCCTTGGCAAGCGCTTCGGCGCTCAGGATGTTGCGGGTCTTGTCGGTCAGCGGCACGTGCAGGGTGATGAAGTCAGCCTGGGCGAGCAGTTCGTCGAGTTCGACCTTGGTGACGCCCATTTCCTCGGCGCGCTCCTTGGAGAGGAACGGGTCGTAGGCAAGCACATGCATCTTCAGGCCAATGGCGCGCGAGCAGACGATCGAGCCGATGTTGCCGGCGCCGATGACGCCGAGCGTCTTGCCGGTGATTTCGACACCCATGAAGCGGGACTTCTCCCACTTGCCTGCCTGCGTCGAGGTGTCGGCAGCCGGAAGCTGGCGGGCAACGGCAAAGAGCAGCGCAATCGCGTGTTCGGCGGTCGTGATCGAGTTGCCGAAGGGCGTGTTCATCACGATGATACCGCGGCGCGAAGCGGCCGGGATGTCGACATTGTCGACGCCGATGCCGGCGCGGCCGATGACCTTGAGGTTGGTCGCAGCGGCGATCAGCTTTTCCGTCGCCTTGGTGGCGGAACGGATGGCAAGACCGTCATAGTTACCGATGATTTCGGCGAGCTTGTCCTTGTCCTTGCCGAGCTTCGGCTGGAAATCGACTTCGACGCCGCGGTCGCGGAAGATCTGGACGGCGGTTTCCGACAGTTCGTCGGATACGAGAACACGAGGTGCCATGGGAGGCCTCCTTAAAGATCAGGTCTGAATGGGAATGCGGGTAGCCAGGCCTCGCTCCCATGGGGAGCGAAGCGGATCACTCAAATCAGTGTGAGATGCGGGCGAAGTTCATTGTCCTCACCCTTTGTCCGATCAGGCCGCGGCCTGTGCCAGCGTTGCCTTCTGGCTCTCGAAAGCCCAGGTTAGCCATGGCATCAGCGCCGTCATGTCGGCGGCCTCGATCGTGGCGCCGGCCCAGATGCGAAGACCGGACGGGGCATCGCGGTAATGGCCGATGTCGAAGGCGACGCCTTCCTTTTCGAGGAGCGCAACCACGCCCTTGGCAAAGGCCGCCTGTCCGTCGGCGTCGAGCGCGAGCACGTCCTTGTCGACGATCTTCAAGCAGACCGAGGTGTTGGAGCGGGTCTCGTCCTTGACCGCCAGGTTTGCGATCCAATCGTTGGCGGCGACGAAATCGAAGATTGCCTGCGCATTGGCATCAGCCCGGGCCATCAGGCCCTTGAGCCCGCCGACCTGCTGCGCCCAAAGCAGCGCATCGATGTAATCTTCGACGCAAAGCATCGACGGCGTGTTGATGGTTTCGCCGGTAAAGATGCCTTCAATCAGCTTTCCGCCCGAGGTCATGCGGAAGATCTTCGGCAGCGGCCAGGCCGGCACGTAGGTCAGCAGCCGTTCGACGGCGCGCGGCGACAGGATTATGACGCCATGGGCGCCCTCTCCGCCAAGAACCTTCTGCCAGGAGAAAGTGACGACGTCGAGCTTGGCGAAATCGAGGTTCTGCGCAAACGCGGCAGAGGTCGCATCGCAGATCGTCAGGCCCTTGCGGTCAGCCGGGATGAAGTCGCCGTTGGGCACACGCACGCCCGAGGTCGTGCCGTTCCAGGTGAAGACCACGTCGCGGTCGAAATCGACCTTCGAAAGGTCGGGAAGTTCGCCGTAACCGGCTTCGAACTTGCGTACGTCGGCGAGCTTCAGCTGCTTGACCACGTCGGTCACCCAGCCGGCGCCAAAGCTTTCCCAGGCGACCATGTCGACGCCGCGCGGACCGAGCAGCGACCAGAGCGCCATTTCGACGGCGCCGGTGTCGGAAGCGGGCACGATACCGATACGGTAGTCGGCCGGCACTTCAAGAATGTCACGGGTAAGATCGATGGCCTGCTTCAGCTTCGTCTTGCCGATCTTGGCGCGGTGCGAACGACCGAGCGGAGCATCGGAGAGAGCGTCGAGCGTCCAACCGGGGCGCTTCGAGCAAGGGCCAGAAGAGAAATGGGTATTGTTCGGACGGAGGTCCGGCTGTGCAGGCTTTGCCATGTGCTATCCTTCCAGATAGATAGCCCTTCGTTGGGGAAGGGTGTCCCGCCGCTGTAGCTACTGGAAAGCCCGGAATTCCGCAATAGCCAAAATGAAAGCCCTGCAAGTTTGAACAGAAGTCGTCAGAACGATTCCAGAACGTGTCAGCCGGATTGGCACAAAATTGACACACCCGAGTCCTGATTCGTTCTCATCCCTCCTTCTTATAATTATCGACGGCCTTGCGGATGAGCCCCATAGCAGACCAGCTCACGAATGAGGCAGTGCAGAAGGCAGCCACAACGTTGTCGTACTGAACCTGCCAATCCATGAAGTCGAGGACCATTGGGCCGAAGATGTAGCCGAAGACGATGGAAGCAGCGAAGCGGCGGGCGAACCCTGAGCGGGTACGAGGTGGATCGAAGACGAGGGCGAGGAATGCCCCTGAGAAGACACCCAGGAGCTTAGGAACGAGACCGTCGTCCATCATTAGCTCTTATGCCACGGATGCGAGCGGCGAGACGCGCGTAGAGCAATGTGAGAGCGATGAAGATTAGCCCACCTGCGATCATGAGGGTTGCCCGCATTGCCCTTGATCCTATCCCAGATGGCCGTCCCGCCAATCGTTAGCAGAGCAGCCCAATTGAGTAGTTCAAGAGATACGATATACAACCAATGGTCGGCAATGACATTTGACATGTAGAGAAGGCTAATAAGCACCGATAGTTGGAAAATGTTGTAAATTCTCTCTTCCCAGCGCTCCCGAGCCCAAGCGTATACCGCCAGGCACACCGAAGCATCGCAAACGAGGGTGAATGCGGGGTAATATGGCAGCCCGTATCGGGTGTAGGCCGTCGAGGCCGCGAACGATACGAAACCGGCCGCAATCCATCTCCACGCCCTCGGGAGGTGGAAGGAGATGATCGCAGTGATAAGCGCCCCGATCAGGAGCGCTAGCTGGAAATCATTGATCATAGGGATCACCTATCGCCGCCACCAAACACCACTACGCCGCCTACTGACGTGACCGGGGGAATATCGCACCCATTTTCGGCACAAACCATAGTCTGTTCTTTGTGAAGCACAGCGAAGGCGTAAGCCGCTGAGGATACGGCACCAGTGGCAGCGCGAGCCTGGGAAAGGAGGACCTTGCCGCGGATGGGCTTTACCATGCCGAGTTCTATTCCGCGTTCTGTGACCTCTTCGAGCCGGCGAGCGGCCTTGATGGCTTTTGTCAGGAGCTTGTCGAGATCGGTTTGAGCCTTAGCGCCTTCGATGGCTACTTCAAAGATATCCTTCATTGCATGTCCTTTAGATGGTGAGGAGAACGAGACCGGCTAGGCATATGATGAGCAGGCCGATCAGGATGGGGAGGATGATGCGAGCGGGCTTGATCATCGACGCAGGCCCTTGAGGATCGTTTCGCCAGCCTTCCCGATGAACAGAGAGCCGATGATAGCGCCAATCCAGGGGTCCAGAGATGGAGGAAGGGCAGCGATCGACCAGTCTTGCGGGAAAGCACATGAGCGGCACCATAGGACGCTGTAGACGCATACCGAGGCGAACCAGAAGCCGACAGGGATATAGAAGAGCAAAGGCGCCCATCCCCATTGCGATGTCTGCACCCGGGCCAGCTGCTCGACGTAGGCCGAAACCGTCTTGTTGCGGATCTCCTCGCGCGCCGTCTCGTTGTCCACCTTGTTATCGATCGTCGAGAGGATGCGGTCGAGCGGGCCAGAGAGGAACGACAGGAGGAGCTTGAACATTACTGTCGGCTCTTATTCGGTATGGCAAAAACAAGGATGGACGTGATCGCGCCGACAAGGGCCGTCATGGTCGATTCATCAAGACCGAGGTCGATGTTGTAAGTGACGCGGATCCATTCAAGGACGGCCATGGAGAGGGCCACGATGAATTTGTTATAAGACGCGAGCATGAGGGCTATTTCCTCTTGAAGAGAGCTGCGAGGGCTTGGAGGAGACGCGCTAGCCAGTGCGTTTCGGTAGTAGGAGGCTCTGAATTGGCAGGCGAGACGGGCTTAGGCGGCGCTAAAGTCGGTTCAGCGCCGGGTGAAGCCGGTTGATAACGCGCCTCAGTGAGGGCGCTTTCGAATGCCTTACCGTATTTGTCGATGTCCCCGCCGTTCGCAGCCAGATCTCCGTTGATGATGGCGCGGGAGGCGTAATACTTGAATGCAGGCTTCGGGGGCTGGACGAACAGCATATAGTCGTAGTCGGACAGCTTGCGGCCGGTGAACAGACCCTTCTCCATGCCGTCGAAAAGGATGCGGACGGCGGTTGCCATGTCCTTCGCGGCATCAGGGTTGCCGGCGATCCCGAACTTGGCATAGTTCGTCTTGCCGGTAATCTGAGCGAGGCCCCTGCCCCGATATGTCCAACCGTCATCCGGGCCGTCATTCCCAAGCCTGCCGCCATAGACCTTATTGGCAAGCCGTCGCGGGTTGTTGGCATATGGCTTGGCGCTGGCGACGGTCGGGAACCGGTTCGGCCATACCTGCGTCATGCGCTGTGCCGAATAGTTCAGGTTCTCCTCTACGGGCTGCATTGCGCCGCCCGTCTCGTGATAGGCTTCAGCTAGAATAGCCGCGAGGTGAAAGAGGCTTGTGCCGCGCTTCTCAGCCTCGTCGAGGATGGCATTGACGCCATCGACCTGTTTTTGGCTGAGAGAGGTTCCGAATACGCCTGACGTGCGTCCGCGCAGTGCTGCGTAAAACGCGGCTCTGTTCATGAGTTCACCTTTTTCTGGATACGAAAAAACCCCGCTCGATGGCGGGGCTCTTGGAGGCGGCTTGGTCTGGTTATTTCGTCAGATGGCTCTGGACGAGAAGAGAGGGCTGTCGGCCTTTACGAAGAGGCAATCCCAGAACATGTGCACGCGCCATACTGGGTTTAGCGTTTCGATGATCTCGAACCCGTTCTCGCGCATGAACATGACAATATCGCTGAAGCGGTAGCCGCCCTCGAAGCGAGTCTTGATCGACACTTCGGCAAGCACAAACTCGGTGCGCTTCAGTGTTTCCGTCGCACCGGAAAGCACCTCCAGCTCAAAACCTTCAGTGTCGATCTTGAAGCCTACCTTGCCGGCGAAGTCCTTCGCGATGTCGTCGATCGTTCGGATATCGACCTCCACCTCTTTGGCGGTGTTCTGCCCTTGGATGCGGGTCGGCTCTGCCAGGGTGGACTTACTGGCGTTGTCAGACTGCACCTTTAGAGAGGCTTTCCCTGGTTCGCGACCGGCTGCGCAGTGGAAAAATTCGAAATCGTACTTGGCGCCGAATTTGCGCTTGATGTTTGCTTCGAAGTCCGGAAGCGGATCAACCAGAAGCGTCTTGGCCTTCGGGAAAAGCTCATACAGAAAGTCGCTGCCCCTCGAAACGCCTACGTCGATAACGACATCAGGGGAAAATGCGAACCGCTTCAGATAGCCCGCTGTCATTTTGTCTGGAAGGACATACACCCCGCGACGTGCGTGGGCCTTCAGTTTTTCCTCAGTCAGGTCTTCCGGTTCGAAAATCATTGGTTGGTTGTCTCCCTTGCCACGCCTTTTAAGCAGATGCGTGGCAAGGTTGCAATCAGGTGTCGACCACTATGGTTTTCACGGTTCCATCTCCGAACTTGATCTTCAGATCTCCATCGGCGGAATCCACATACAACACCGCATGGCCCGTAACTGTGGCCGGAGCCGTGATGCCATCGACCAGAACGAACTGGTTGGAATACACGGCTCGATAGCGCAAAGTGGTCGAGCCAAAATCGTAGGCCACGTCAGAAACAGGCAGCATAGCAGAGCTGAAGATATCAAGCGCGGGGACGTTGCGCGTCGTCGATGAGCTGGCGGCAATGCGCCAGTAAGAGCCAGCCCCAGTGCTCGTCTGAGGGATGAGCGTCCACGAGCCGGCAATCCCGACCCCGCCGCCAGATACGTCAGCAGTGAGCGCAGTGAGCCTGTAGAACCACTCAGATCCGTCAGTCGCCCATGTACCGTTCTTGCGCGAGTAAGTTGCCTGGAAAGGGTTCGTATCGGAAATAAATTGCGCAACCTTGACCGCGCTTTGCGCCACCGGGATGTCGCGGCCGCGGATCTGCGGGGCTATCCAAGTGATTTCGATCGCTGCGCTATTGGTCCCGCCGACGATATACGAACTGTCGGTGCCCGTTAGGTCGGCAGAAAGGTTGATGATAGCCAGTTCAACACGTGTGAGAGTGCCGCCGCTGTCGAATACGCTGATAGGTGAATATCCAGCTCCGGTTGTCCGTGCCGGCCTGTCCAGAGAACAGCCAATCAGTTTTATCCCATACATCGGGCCTTCACCGAAGAACTGCAAGCCGTCACGTTGGCAAGGGCCGAAGGACCCAATAAACGTTAGGTCCCGCGTCGGGTTCGCCGTGGAAGTGGCGACCTGAACGCAGTTGTTCGGCATTCTGCTTGCCGCGCCCTCAAGGATGCCGCCAACTCTGGCGCCGATGACGGTGGAGTTGCGCGAACCGGCATGAAGCTTCAGAACGGTTGCCGAGGTCGCCCCGATATTCGAGTTGTTGGCGTCATAGGTGCTGTCAACCAAGCAGCCCTCAAACGGGCAGCCGCCGATGTCGCCCAGATTCCCCTTCATCATGATGGCGCGAACGTATTGCTTGTTGGTCCCGGTGTTCGTCACCCAGGTTGCAGTGCCGTGGAAAAGGCAGTCCTCGATGACATAGGAACGCCATGCCGTTTCCTGAAGGTCGTTGCTTTCGCCGTTCGGCACCCAGCTTGCGGGAACGTCGATCGCAATGCCGCGCGTAAGGTTGCCAAACTCGCATTTGAAGACATGAAGGCCGCGACCGACGACGGTGCACCCCAAAGTGATACCGCCTTCGAACGCGCAATTGAAAACGCGGCAGTCAACGTCGGAAGCGGAACCGCTTGGTCTCTGAAAAAGAAGGGGTTCTGCCGTGGTCGCGCCATTGCTGGTGAACTTGATGCCAGAGACGACAACGTTAGTCCCGGTAAAGTGGAAGGCGTAGTCAAGGCTGCCATTGTCGATGAGGATGGTTGCCGACCGAGCGGCATCGCTGCCCACTCGCGGGTAACCTTGAGCAAATATGTCTTGGTCAGAAACGGCAGACGTGATTTTCGACGTTATGCGATAAATGCCCCAGCTGAGATCGACATTGAAGCCAGAAGCGATTGCCGCCGAGATTTCGGCTGTGTCATCGGCAACACCGTCGCCAATGGCTCCATACCACTGAGGCCGAACCGTGCCGTTAAAGTCCCGCACCCAGGCGCCAGACGTAGCAGCGATGGCATCAGCCTTGATGTACACGCCCTCTTGCGTATCCGCGGCGATCTCCGCTGAATAGTCGCCAGACCTCCAAAGGAACGTTCCTTCCCGACCGTCTTCGCGCAAATATGCGGTCGTGACTTTGGTCGAATCAACGGCCTTTAACGCTGTTCTGGTCGCAACATTCGAGCCCTCCATAAATCCGGCCTTTGCCTGGGCCATGAGGGTTCGGAACGCACCATCAAAGCCGGAGACCACGGCTGTCCCGAGAATGCTGATACCAGCAATATCCTGGTTCTGAGAGGGCGTTTCCGACCAATCAGCAACGCTGTTCTTAGCCATTCAATTCAACCCTGGAATAGAGACGATCAGGCGGATTCGAGGGCCGCAATGCGGGCCCTGAGAGATTTGATTTCCGCCACGAGGTAGGGGATCATGGGCGTCCACGAGCCTGACCATTGCTCGAACCCCTCATCTCCGGGGCGCTTGCTCGAGTCGCTGTCGCCGACGTTGACGCATTCGGGGAGGATTTTGGCAACTTCCTGCGCGATAAAGCCGACTCCCTCGATATCGCCGGGGACGTGGTTCCATACGTACTTTTTCGGCTGCAAAGCGTCGATGACGGCGCCTGGATCTACGAAACTCTCCAACGGCACCTGATTGCTTTTCAGTCGTCCGTCTGAGGTGGTGTTATAGGTGGTCGCCGTGGCAGTAACCGAGACATCGCCGACCTGCGTCGTTGCGCGGAACCACAATAGAGCCGTTCCGTTGCTGGTGTTTCTCTGAATCGCGGCGGCGGGGCCACCACCGCGGGAAAAACCGGAAGCGCTGGCGTTATCCCCGAGGAAGTGACCTGCAGTGGAAGAGACCGCAAAATCTGTCGGAGCCGACAGGCCAGACGAAAGGACTGTCGTAGACGATTTCAGCGTAGGAGCGGACATATCGACGCTGAAAGTTGCCGTGGTTTCGCCGATGGAAAGTTTGTTGGTGTTCCGTACCTGAAGGATAACCTGAGGAGCAGAGCCTACAGACGTAGAATCCGCGTTTAGTGCCACACTCCCGACGCTGCTGGCTGCGCTCAACTGCGAAACGGCGGACGTATCCGTGTCGGTCAGAGAAAGGACGGGAGAGGAATTGCTGATGGCCGGGTTCGCTGAAAACGTCTGCGTTGCCGACCATGCCTGAGCCAGACCGAGCAGCGCAAGCGTCCCCGAAGCATCCGGTAAGGTGTACGTGCGTGTCGTGGCGGTGGTGATGCCAGAGCACTCGAACTGAGCGAGTTTTGTCGCATCCGCATTATCCGCGAACTTCGTTACGTTGTCGGTAAAGGTCTTGTTCGTGAGCGTCTGCGTTGTATCGGCCCCGACAAGCGTCAGATTCGCATTTGGTATGGTGACAACGCGAGTGGTAGCGGCCCCAATGCCGCCGGCATCAAATCGGAAGATTTTTGTGGGGTCGGCGGGGTCGCAAAAGCTCCAAGTGTCGTTGACCGGGGCGACTCCCCCATCAACGTCGGCGATCTGGGCCATGAGTGTACGCAGGGCATTGTCAAAGTTGTTGACCTGATTGGTGCCCTGGATGCCAATTCCGGCGATGTCAGTATTGTCTGCCGCGGTGGAATCCCAATCGCGAACCGTATTCTTAGGCATGTTTCACCTCACCAAAGGCCTGAGGAACCGGAGCGAACAGCCCGGTCGAATTGTCCGCTTTCGCGCTGCACTTGCCGCCCATAGTCGGTCAGACGCCCGTCGCCCTTGGGCGTGTTCTGGGGGGCTGCTGGGAAGTTCGGGGATTGCGTGACGGAATTGAGAATTGTCGGCCCGAGAAGGCCACCAGCGACCGCGCCAAGCGGACCGAGAAGCATCCCGCCGAGAAGACCGCCGCCGAATGCGCCGAGACCCTTTTTAGCCGCCTTGGCGAGCTGTGCGTTTCGGTTCGGGCCCATTCCGGCAACACGAGCCTGCTGCGCGGCCATCATTTCTTGCTCTTGAGGAGACAGAAGGCCCTGATTGCCCATGACCGAATTGAACGGCGAAGCATCTGCTTGTGGGGCCTGATCGTAGGCGGTTACGACCGGAGAGCCAGCAGCGCCTTCGACGCCGACCGTTGCCACGGGGGCCTCCGGGAGGGCTTCGAGCAAGCCACCGGGAGCGGGAGCCGTCGCCATCTCATAAGCCTTGTTTCGTGCGATCAGATCTCGCTTCAACTGGCCCATAGGGTCTTGAGCGGCTACGTCCTGCCGCAACAGACCAATATCGCGGGCTGCCGTTCGGCCTGCGTCATACAGGCCGTATTGCTCGGCCAAGCTCATAGGTCTTGCCATGGGTGTTGCACTCGCTGGAGGGTTGACGGCTGACATGATGCCGGTAGTGGCTGAGGCCTGAGGGCCGTACTTCGCGTCGATCGCGCGGAGCTTCGAGCCGTACTTACGATCGGTGGCATAGCCGCCCTGACGCCCGTAATTCAGCCCTTCGACGGCTTCGTTGAAGGTCGGGGCGGTAAAGGCATCGCTCCATTTCCGGCTGACAGTGCGCGCCCAATCGCCAAAGGCATTGACCGGGCTCTCATAGGAGCGGAAACGAGCCCGCTCGCGGACAGGGCCATTCGCAGTGTCTTCCCAGGTGCCTGCCGTGACAGTCGGTCCATTCCAGGACGACCCGGCTTTAATGCCGAAGTAGTTGTTGCCAACGACACTGCGCCCATAGCCGGTCTCTAGCGAAGCCTGAGAGGCGGCAAGACGCGCCTGGGCATCGTTCAAGCCTGCCTGCCGTGCCTGGCTATAGGCCTCGTTGTAAAAGCGCTCACGCCGTGACGCCATGGCTGTTCACTTCCTTGTGCACTCGTGTATGTTGAGGGGATGAACGAAACACCCGACGCTCTCACGACCATCAGCTACCTGATCGCCGCCGCCCTTCTTTTGCCGCTCGGTTGGTGGTTGAAAGCCAACTACGCCTCAGATGTCGGCGGCTTCATCCTGTCGTTCTTCGGCTACTGAGCCGTAGCAAGAGCCCCAGACCTAGCCGGGACTGCCAAGGCGTTCGACAACCGGTCGAGAGCCTGCATGTACGATGGATTGCGCGCGGCCAACTGGACTGCACCTCGCAGCGCCCCCGGGTTATCCTGAGACAGGAGGCGGGCTATATTTTCCATTACGCGAGCATCGGCGCGCTGACCGACCATTCGCGTTCCACGCGCCAGAAGGGCGCCTGTGATGCCTCCCGATATATCTCCGGTATAGGCATAGCCCGCACCAGCACCCAGCCCGAGTTCCACAAGCTGCCGCGCGGTCGTCGAGTTCCCCATTGAACCGCGCAAGCGGTCGGCCAGATCCTCAACGCGCACGTAGGCTTCGATCTGACGCATGCGCTGCGGGCCAAACACCATCTCCATGCTCTCACGAGACGCCTGATTACGGAAAATCGTGCTGATGACGTTCGTCCGATCGGGAGAAGCGCGAATCTTGTCGATCAACTCCGAAGCGTATCCGGTTGCAAACGCCTGGCGCTCTGTCGGGTTGAAGCCTCGCCAAGCCCTTTGTGCCTCTGGAATGCCGCGGGGTGTATTGGCAAAATTCCGACCTGCATCAACGGCGTCGTCAGCGCCGAAGAAGCCAGCAGCCCCTTGGCGCGCGCGCTGGAATGCAGGAACGGCAGTGTCAAGGTCGCCGTTGAGCGCCTGCCTCAGTGCCGTGATCTCGGAAGCCGTCGTGTTGTCGCCGGCCCTTGCGGCCTTGTCGGAGAAGCTGCGAAGGTTGCGCTGCACATGGTCCCAAAACTCGAGATTTGGCGAGACAAGCGTCCCATCAGCCCTCTGTCTTAGAACGTATTGGCCTTGGCTGTTCTGGGTGAAGGGGTTCGGGATCTCGCGGGCACCAGATACCGCGCCACGATCGGCGCTCTTCCGCGGCACCATATCAACAGCTCGGCGGAACGTCGGCGACTGCATTAGTTGCTGGATGCGAGGCGTAAAAACCTGCTGCGCGGCCGGATCGCGGTAGGCAGCGTTGTAGGCTGGAGCATTAGTAGCACGTGCCGTCTGCCGAAGGTTCTCCTGAAAGGCAAGGTCATCAGCATTCCCACCAGTAAGGCGGCGAACGAAGTTCATGGCGCGCTGGCTCTGCGCCCCGAAACGATCACTTGCCGTGTTCTCGATGATGGCACGTGCCTCGGGCGACTGGTTTGCAACAGACCGAGCAAGAGCCCGCGTCGTCTCGCCGCCCCGATCGGCATTCACGAGCGGGATGTTATTTGCGCGCGCTGCTGCCTCGTCGGCCTGATTGAGGATCATGGTCGGGTTTGCGCTCACATCGCGCGTGATGGCCGCACCGACGCGCCTCTCTGCCTCTTGGGCAGGGTTGCGAACCGCATTGATGAACGGAGATATTTGCTCACCAGCGGCTTGTCCAAGACGGCGAAGACCTGCACCAACAATCGGGATAGCCCCGCCAATGCCGCCGCCGATCGCTGCGCTACCGACAATTTCCTTTGCGTCACCACCACGAGCCGCCGTGTCAGCGCCCGAGATCAACGCCGAAGAGGCCAATGATGCCCCGGCTCGCGTTCCAAGGCTTCGGCCAGTGATGCCGAGCGCACGAGCCCCAAGAGCCGTAGACCCGCCCGCAGCCATAGAGCCAACGTTCCCGGCAAGCTGACCAGCGAAATTGATGCGCGGGTGCTTTTCCTTCGCGGCTTCAGAGATCCGCTGCGCTTCCTTCACGTTCTCGTCGTAGTCGCTGCCCTCGATTGCCGACGTGAGAGCCGCAGCGCCTCGCTGAGTGCCGCCGAGCAACATGGGCCCGAGGACCGGAACGCCTTCAAGCATGCCGGTCAGGCCTGCGCCTACGCGGCCACTGGCGGATCCCAGGTCTTCCTTCTCAAGCTCTTTCAATCCCTCCTCATAGGAGAGATGACGGCCAGCGGCGGGCTTATCCTGTGGCTGGGAACCGGCCGGCAGAGATGCCGCGATTTCTTCCACCGTGGCGTTCTGCTGCTCGGGCGTCATCTGAAGGAAACCGTCGTCAACAGTGACGCGGCGACCGTTGATGTTGAGTGTCGCCATTATTCAACGCTCCACTTCACGCCGTTTCCTGTTGTTCCGCCAAGGCGAGCGCCTTGAGTGGCCGCAGGGGCGCTGGATCCGCCTTGAAGGCGCGACTGTGCCCTGGCAATGCCTTGGTCGATGATCTTTTCATAATCGTTCAAGGCCTCGACGAACGCCTCTTCAGAGGTCGCCGTATCCATGCGGGTGACCGCCTTCGTTGCCGCATCGCCTTCAGCGTTCGAAAGGGCGCCGAGGCCGCGCATCTGCTGAATGGCCGTGAGGAACGCGCCGGATTTCGCCTGATTGACCTTGTTCTGGTAGTCGTAGCCGGGAGTAGCCGGAACGCTGTTGAACGCCCACCCGCTCCAACCGGTGCCAGCCTGCCGGTTGGGATCGGTCTTCAGCTGCGTGATGATATCCTTGGCGTTCCTGCCGGCCTGAAGGTCACCCGGTGCAGCGGCGATGTTCTTGCCTTCCGCAGTTCCGATTTCCTTCTGGCGTTCGGCGCCTGCGAGATCCTTCGGGACTTGCTGGATGATCGCGCCGCTCTTGTTGTCGCGGATGCCGATCGAAGTTCCAAGATCAACCGACGACGTGCCGGGGGTAAGCCTGACGCCTTCCGGGACATCAACACGACGCAGACCGCCACTCTTCAATGGCTGGAAGCCGACCGTGTTCCCTTCAGTGTCTTGACCGTAAACGAGGTTGAGACCGGCTTCCACATCATCACCGCCGACACCTGCCGGTGGCGTGACCCACTGGCCCGTTTCAGCGTTGTAGAGGTTCTTGCCGACTGCCATGAAGTTGTTCTTCGGCTTGGCCGCTTCAAGCTTCTGCGTATAGGCCATCTTCCATGCATCCCCCGGAGACATGGCCCCCGACTGCACCGCCTGCGCGAGATCGGGATACGACTTCGCCAAGAACTGCATCGTCTTGTTCGTATTGATCCCCTGAGCAAGCCCTTGAGCGCCAAGCGCGGCCTGCTGCTGGGCGTTTTGGCCCGAGAGGAGGCCAAGCCCGAGCTGGGTGAGCGCCATATTGTTCGTGCGCAGGAAGTCCATCGGTCCAGCCATCGTCTACCCCTTAAAAGAGCCCGCCAAGGAGGCCTAGGCCTGTCGTGCCGTACCCGAGCGCGGTCAAGAACGGATTCTGACCCGGCTGAGATTGCGTCTGACTGCCACCGAGTGCACCGGCACCCGATGCGATGGCGTTAAGCCGCCCGAGCTGGTTCCAGCCAGCATTGTTCTTGTCATTGAAGATGCGCAGTTTGTCGTTCATCTGTCTGGTTGCCAGATCCTCGTTCATCGCCCCGATCTGCATCAAATCCTGCGCCGGCTGCCTTAGCCCCTGATAGGCTGTCCCGAGGTTGCCAATGCCCTGCTGGCCCATGTTGAAAAGGTTCGAGTTCGCAGCGTCACGGCGGTTCTGCCAGTTCTGGTATTCAGAGCCCACCATTCGCGATGTCAGGTCGCCGACTTCGCTGGCAAGGTTCCCTTGGTGCACCCCGGACCCGTAGCGGCCCGCTCCACCCGCAGAGAGATTGACGGAATCGCGCGCAGCACTCTGAGCCTGCTGCAACACCTGCTGGAACGCTGGGTTGGCGTTGATGTCGAAGTTGGAATTTGCGGTGGCCTGCGTGTTGTTGAGAGCGGCCTTCTGCGCGTCGTTGAACCCGCCTTGATTGATGATATCGCGGTACTCGCCAGACGTGCCTCTTCCCCCGGCATTTCCGAAAGCGATGTTTTCCATGCCTCCCATTGCCTGTTTGGTCTGCTGCGACCAAGGGACGACGGTAGACCCGGTGTAAACGCTCTTCTGGCCGGTCGGGTCTTGATTGAACAGCTTTTGCGCCTGGTTGAGGCCGAGTTGCAGCGCGGGCTGCGCGGCCTTCCAGGGGGCGTTGTTTGTCGTGGTAGTCTGCTGTTTGCTTCCACCGGACATTGGCTATACCTCGATTTCGTAAGTGACGCGCAGCCTCTTGGCGCCTGGGAAAACTCGGGCCCACCCTTCGCGACCATCCGCCACGAGGCAGGATGCGCCGTTTTCTCGGGCCATCTTTGAAGCGAATTCCATTGCCTGAGGGAGCCAGAAGCTCATCTCCTCTCCGGCGATCGACAGACAACGCAGCACGCTCTTCCCGCTCCAGTTCTGGAACTGGAGGATGATTGTCGCGATAGGCTGGCCCTCATCATCGAGGACAGCGACCAGAAAGGCGCTGCCAGAGCGGCACATCTGCCAGAGATCCCCGCTGGACATATCGCCCCCAGTTTTGCTGCACGAGTCCTGAACGCGAGTGGCAACTTTAGGCCAAAGCGCATCGACTTCAGCCGCGTTCGCAATACCAATCCTCATCGGGTCAACGCGAAGTTGAGCATGAAAATAAGAGTGACGTGCACGGAGGAATTGCCCACCACTCGGATTTCGTCGCCTTCCCGAAGTCGCAGAGGAAGGCTTTCGACAACCTCCGTCGCGTCCGTCGCAACCGGCTTCTGCCAGATAAGGTGTTCCGTCGTGTTCGCAGCGTCGTACCAATAAAGCTGACAGACCACGGCAGAGGCGTTGTCATTGCAAAAGGCGAAACTGGCGAGCGTCAGCGTGTCGTCGTCCATCGCCGTTCCAACGGCAATTTTCGTCGTGTTGGCAAGCGTCTGGCAGATCGGAACGTAGACGTTGCCGGCGTAATTACCTGTGACCGCCATTATTGCTCACCACTCGGCTGCGCGTTGGCGTTCACGGCGCTTGCAATGCTCCATGTCGTGCCATCGGAGATGACAAGACGGAACTTGTGCAATCGGCCGTCTGAGCGGAACGGTACGAGGCCAGCGCGGTTCGCCGCATTGGCCGTTGACCACGTGACCGAATCCCCATGGTATCCATACGCGCCGTCAGCCAGCGTGAAGCCAGTAGCGTCGGTGATGACCCGAGCCCCGTTGACGAACGCCCGCGCCATGCCATCGATCTCCACCACAGCCGTGTCGATCGTGGCTTCGAGGTTCGGACCGGTGAAATAAGCCAGCTTGTTGTCGCTCGTGAACGTCGCAAACGTAGGACGACCCCCGGAAAACAATCGGCTGTCGAAGGGCTCGATTGCGGCGTCTATGTTCGCATAGAATGCGTCAAGACCATCCCAGGTGATTGCCGGGGTAGCAAGCGCCACCATCTCACCCACCTGAAGGTCAGTCGTGCACCACCGGTCAAGCTGCCAGTCGTAGCCGAGCCGGTAATAGTCCCCGTTCGCCACCCGGTATTTCCACCAAACGATCTTTTCAAACGGGTCTGCCACGCCTTGCACGTCTGCCAGATAGGTCTGGTCGATCTGGTCTAGAAACCACCGGTCAACGCGTTCTGCGCCGATTGGCTTGCGATCAACGCCACCGAAAAACCCATCTTCCGACAGGTAGAAAAACAGCCCCGGCCCCATGGAGACGATGGATCTAGGCGCAAGCGTGCCCTGCTTTGGGTTGAGAACCTGACGGGTGAAGGTGAAGCCAGAGGACGGCGCAAAGGGGAAGAATTGCATGGCGTTGCGCTGGATGACCGTAAAACCACCCTGTTCGCCAAATCCGCCCATGATTTCGTCGCCTTCCGGCAACTCCTGAACGTCCGAACCTTTCTTGCCGATTACCCAATGCTCAATATCGTTGATGCCAGACCAGCGGATTGTCTTTTCCCCGGCCGCGCCTTCGAGATAGCCGAGAACGAGGAAGTCACCAGACACCCACGAGTATTTTGCCCTCGGGGGGCTGCCGGCCAAGTCTGCGAACGTGCCACCAGCTTCAATGTCAAAGACCTGAATGGCGTCAGTGAGATTATGCGCCACCAATTTGTCGCCAAAGCGGGTGAAGGTCCAGGAATCCTGCAATGGGACAGCATACGGAGCAGACGGGCCGGAAATGTCCGTCCACGAAAAATCAGTGGTGTCCAACTGGTAAAGACCGGTCTCTGTGCCGGCGATAATGATGTAGTTGCCGGCTGCCGTGCGCACATAAACGGCGCCGCGGCACTCGTCGGAAAGGGCCTGCGTGATTTCAGTCAGCCCTGGCATCGGCCCCCAGCCATCGGCGACAGGCAGCGCATTAACCACGTTGTCACTGCTGGCAATATCAAACGGGCTCTTGTCGGGCTCGAAGGGAGGAAAAGGGATGTTCACGCTTCAGAATCCCTGCCAATGCTGTAGCGAAGGCGTCCGATTACCCCCAATGCTGGATCTACAGTCAGTTGAGACCGCTTCTTGCGCGAATTCTCGTGCGCGACCTCTGCCGTGAATTCGTCAAGCATCTGCTTCCACATTGCAGCCTGCGGCAGATCCTTGGTGTAGACAGAGCCCCAGACGATCGAGGAGGCCATATACAGGTCAGGATTATTCGTCAGAAACTCGTTGGTCGGGGCGGCGTCGGAGAGCGCAAATCGGCCGAGATAGACGAAGCGGAAAGAATAGGCCTCATCAAGCTCCCGATCTAGCGTTATGGTTTGGTTCTCGATGGCCCATATGGAAGGCAATCCGGCAACGGTGCTGATTGAATACGTGCCGAGTGCACGCGGAGTGAGATAAAATTCCTCCTCGCCGCTGGTGACATAGAGGTTTTGCGGCTCCTGCACTGAGAGTGAGGAAATGTCGATGGTTTTGCTGCCGATCGTGCCCGTGAGGGGCGCTGTCGTCGCGACAGGGTCAAGCAGACGGTTTAAACGGGCCTCGCCGAGCGTAATGAAGTCGGCAGCACTACCGCTTACGTCAGAACGAGCCATCCAGTCGGCGATTGCGGCCTGCAACTCAGTGTAATTGCTGATTGCCATTGCCCAAGCTCTCCATGATGGCGCGGGAGACCTTCAAGACCTCATAATCACCGTGTTCGATCAGCGCCGGCAGAAAGCCGCGCCCTCGCACATTGATGAAAAAGGGAAGTGCTCTCGCGATTTCCGCGATGTATTCGGCCTGCATGATAAGTTGCGGAGTGGTCAGGTACTCTTGACCGCCGCAGACGACTACGGCCCGCGATGTATCCTGCGACGCCCAGTCGTATCCGTGAATTTGCGTCTCAAAGCTGCTTTCGCAGCCGAAAAAGGTGACGTGTGCATGGCCTCTGACAGCAGCCCCCATAGGCGCCGTTGAGGCCGAAGTTGATCCGTTTGGCAGTTCTCCAAGCGGGAAGACCTCAATAGGCCCATCAACCGCGGCGAACACTTCAGGGTGGCAGCAGGACGCCAGAACAGCGCGCTTTGCGCGGATAGCCATGTCTTTCAGGCTTTCGGCTGGGTCTATCGTGTAGAACGTCGCATCAACGCCATGATCAATGCACCAACCGAAGGCGCCATTGACGCCCCATATTTCCCCGTCCCATGTCCGGAGTTCATCCAGGTAATCTTTCGCCCAAGGCGAGCCGCCGACAACGGCAAGACGATGTGCAACCGGCCCAGATTGCGTAATGAGCGGAAGTCCAAGCCGGCTGCAGTGTTCGATATTGCGGGCGACGGCCTCTTGACCAGCCGCCGCCTGCGCAATGAACTTGATGTTACGGGCCACTCGCGATGAGGCCCTTTTCCGTCAGTGCGGTCAGAATAGACCGAACAGCGGTGCGAACCGTGCCGGCGGTGGCGTTGGTTGCAAGGGTGATGCCAGCGGCCTGGTCAGCCGGGGCTTTGCCGTGAAAGCCAACCAGATCAGCCGCATCGCGCCCCATAACCACGCCATCAGGGTTACCGGTACCGAGATATTCAACAGCCATTGTCGTTACTCCTTAGTTGAAGTGCAGGCGCGTAGACCATTCCGGCCGCAGCGACTTGTAGCCGTAGAGCACGTCAATGCGGCACGGCAGGTTGTCGTTGTTGATGTCGTAGGCGCGGACGATGCGCATGGAGATGCCGTCCTGGACCTCGCGACGGGCGAAATCGACGCCATTCGGCATGACCAGATCGGCCGTGGCGAAGGTGAAGGCGTCTTCATGATACAGGAGCGACGTGCCGTCCTGCCCCGAAGCCGTACCAGCAAAGGCGATTGCCTTGCCTGCGCCGGCCGAGTTGATGACGACATTCTGTCGAGCACCGGAGGTGACCGGCGTCGGAGACACGGTGATGTTGCCGGCGCCGCCCGAGTAGTCGGCAGCAACAACGAACTGCTGTTGACGGCCGGTGTCGATCTTGGTTTCAGGGTGGACGGAATTGACGCCAACGATGGTGAACACGTCACCTTTGTTCATCGCGCCAGTGCCGGCCGTGACCGCGACAGTTGCCGAGCCCGAGGTGATGCCGGTCGAGGTGTTTACCACGTAGTTGGCATCCGCCGCGCCGCGGGTGTGACCGGGCCAGAGGGTGTTTTCCATGAAGTCGTAGCCAGCGGCACGACCCATGAAGCCCTCCTTGTACTGCTTGGAGAGCTGCGCCTGGTCGTTGAACAAGGTCTTGGTGTCCTTGACCAGATCCGCCATGTCCTGAGAGTTCAGGTTGGCAGAGCGACCGCTGGTCGGGGCAAGGCCACCGTTCATCTTGACGCGGCCGGAAAGGATATCGTTGTACGTGATCGCCGAACCAGAGGTCCATTGAGCGTTGTACACGTCCTTGTACATGCTCATGGCGTCGTACTCGATGTTGGCAGCGAGAACGGCCATGGCCGGGTCAAGAATGCGCTTCGAGAAGTCGTCGAGCGAGAGCGTCAGGTCGGCAGACGAGAAGTTCGTGTCAACACCCTTCTGGGTGGCGACGGTGAGCGTCTGGCTGATTTCCTGGGTGTCCTGCGTATCGATCGTCTTGCCGGTACGAACCGTATACTGGTTAGGCATACGAATTTTCAGGCTGTCGCCGATCTTGGCGCCCGACTTGGCGAAGCTGTCATCATACTGGCGATTGATCGAGCCGATGAAATTGAGCTTCTGGTGGAGGATGCGCAGCGCCTCTCGGGTCACTGCGGTAGGGGTAAGAATCGTATTCGACATTGAACTGTCTCCTTGGCCTCATCGGGCCGAGTGGGTTCCGATCAGCCCCGCTTCTGGACCTGCGCGTTCCGGCGTTTCAGCCACTCGTCGGAAGTCAGGCGATCATCGAGGCCCGCTAGAGGCGGGTTGGCTCGTGCCGAGACTTTCGAGAGGGGCTGTGCGGCCGGCGTTGCTGGCTTGGGGGCGGCTGCTTGCTTCTGGAGAGCGAGATGGCCGAGATGGGCAAGATACAAGGTCTTGTAGACCTGTGGCGAATACGAGCTTCGCAGGGCATCGACAGTGAAGCCGAGGTCCTTGGTCGCAAATTCCGTGATCTTGTTGTCCAATTCGGGCGTCCAGCCCTTGAGTTCCTTTTCCGCAAACGCTCTCGTTTCCCGCAGCCGCTTGTCAGTTTCCTGGGCGACCTTTTCGGACAGTTCGTGTTGCGTCTTGTCGAGGTATTGAGCGACCTGACCGCGCTGCTCCCTGAGCGTCTGGAAACGACGCCAGTGGCTTTGGGCGCCGAGCGGGTCTTCCTGCTCTAGCTGATCCCAGTTGACGTTCTCGTACTGCTGGAGTTGCCCGTCGATGTTGATGATGACTGAGCGGGCCTCAAGAACCTCTTGCGAGGTCTGGTAGGCCTGCGCCGCCTCTTCTCGCTTCGCTTCCGCTTCCTTGCGGATATCCGCGACTTCCATCGACTTCTTGGTGTAGTCGGCTCGCATAAGGAAACCGTCTCTCAGATCCGGGTGGATCTTGTACGTCTTCCCGTTGAACTCGACTTCGGTCTCTTCCGGCTCGGGCTGTTCGTCGCCTTCGCTTTCAAGGCCATCACCTTCGATTTCTGAGGTGTTTTCGAGATCCTTGTCGTCGCCGGGGATCTCATTTGTGCTGTCCTGAGGCTCAGGCGCCTGGGCAACAGGCGTTGTCTGGCCTTCGGCAACAGCCGTAAGGACCTCATCCATAGAGGAACACTCCTTCAGGTTTTGAGAAAGCGCCGCTTACCCTTGGCGCGTGGGATTGTTCTGCGAGGCCAGCGAGGCTCGCTGATGGGCGTTGAGTTGAGCCTGATCGGATCGTTGCTTCGCTGTGATCATGTGGCCGGCGACCTTCGTCTCGGCATCCATCTTGATCTTGGCGCGATCGTTCTCCAGATCGCCGACAACACGCATGCGGTCAGTCTCGGCGTTGAACTGGTCAATCGACTTGTCAGCCTTCAAGCTTTCTACTTCCTGCTGAAGCTGCTGGATTGCCTGCTGGCCCTGCTCGATCATCTGCTGAACTTCCGGTGGCAAGCCCTGGCTCTGCTGCTGAAGCGCAGGGTTGATCGACTTCAAGCGCTCGCCGATCTCGTCAGCGCCAGGCCAGTCAAGGTTCTTGGCCAGCAAATCGCCAATGACAGGTGCCGCAGCCGGGAAGGCTCTCACAAACTCCGTCATCTGGAAGGCCGCTTCCTCGCGACGGGTGGTGAAGCTCGGGCCGCTCGTTACCGTCAGGTCGTATTTGCCGGCCGTGAGGTTATAAACCTCGGCGATCGGGTTGCCTTCCTTGTCTTGCTCAGGCTGCCCATCCGGGCCCATCTGCGGAACCGGCTCAGAGGTGTTGATACGCCGTGTCTTCGGCACACCATCCTCACCCAGAACGCGAATGATGCGCTCTTCGCTGTAGACCTTTGGAATGAGGTCAATCAGGATACGGCCCGTATGACGAATGGCGCGCGACAGGTTGTCGATGAAGTGGAACGTCGCAACGTCCCCCTCTCGCTGCCGTGCCATGATGGCCTTACCGCTCGTCTCGTTCGATCTGGCGCCGAGGGAAGCGTCATAGATGCCGATGATGGCCTTCATGTCGTCCGAAGCGTTCAGCGCTTCCTGCAATGCCCCTGCGGCCGGCCCAACATCGAGTGGCTGGCGCTGTGGGGGCTGCATGCCATCGTATTCGAGATACGAATGACTGACTGTGTTCGCAGTAGCCCAACGATCTGCGTCAGTAGTGAATGCTCCCTTGGGTCCGATGAAAGGCACCCGCGGCGCCAGCGCGACAAGCTCTGTGCTGGTAGAGCGCCAGTAGTTGAACATGCGCTGCGCGTCTTTGGCGCTGTGGATCAGGCTTCGGAAGTACCGCTTACCCTCCACCACAATCTCATCACCATAGACAGGAACGATCGGGATATATCGGCCCAGCCATTCCTTTTCCTCGATGATGTCAGCACCGCTCATGATGCGCTGTGTGACCTTGTGGGACCGCGCCACACGCGGCTTGCCGACGACCTGAATGGCATTCGTCGCCAGAAGCGCAGACAGAAACGGGTTCGTCTCAAGCTCTTCAACGCCGTATACAGCGCCATTCGAGCACTTGACAATTTCCCGGTCGACCTCCTTGCGGCTCCACCACTCGGCGAGCATGACCGTTTCATCATCGAGCCACGTGCCGGCATTGCTCCATGCATCACTCTCGAAGTCCGTGCAGACCTCATCGCCAAGAGATGTCTTCTTGCCATTGTACCGAGCCTTGTAGTCGTCCTTACGGATCGGCTCGACGACAAAGGCGACATTCCAATCAGCGGAATCGGCTGACATGCTGTCAGGATCGCCATAGACAGCGAACTGGTTCGCTATCCGATCAATCGACAGGTCGAGTTCGAAGGAGTCGTCATATGCGTAGTCAAGACCGATGCGCCAATAGCCGAAACCACCTGATACGCTAGCCTCAATAGCTGTGTCATAGGCAACGTCAGCGTTCGAAGTGTATTCGATGTTTCGAATGAGCCCGTTGATGACCTCGGCTGTCTTCGGGTCCGCGTTGCTATCTACAGGGTGAACCTTGATCGATGGCCGGTTCTGACGGGAATCGTTAACAACCTGGCGGATGAACGCTGGCATCTTGTTAATCGTCAGGCTCGGGCGCTGCTCAGTGTTGCGCTGCTTGATGATTGAGTCAGGCCACTGCTCTTCGAGACGCGAAAACCGGATATCGTCAAGCGCAGTCGTGCGATTATCCTGCTCCGCATCCTGGCAGCGCTCGAAAGCGTCACGGCCCTCGGTTAAAAGGTCTTTGGTTTTATCGCTAGCCATCAACCCATCCAACTTCCAGCGCCACCGGGGCGACGATCCCGCTGTCTCTTGACGAACGGCTCTTCATAAGCCACGCACATCAGGCCGAAGGCGTCGGCGCCGTGCGAAGCCCAATCATGTTCAGGCCCGAGGCCAATATTCCGAGTCTCGTCGCGCTTCTCGTGATACCAACCGAGGGCATCGCGCCCCGCTTCCGTGGTTTCTGCATTGAACCAGACGCTCGGGAACAACCTTCGAGCAGCTTCAACGCGGGCAGCAGCAGCGCCCTTGCCCTGATTCGGAACAACCGTGACCGTGTAACCTGCCTGCCTCAGCGCGCTCTCGTAGGAGACATCAAAGACCTTATCCTGAGTGCTCCCGTCATGAGGAAGCCAGAACTGCGCCTTGTCTGGCGTGTAGCCTTTGCCCCGAAGCCATGCGAGATGCGTAGCCAGCGGCTGTCCCTGCGCCTCGTAATAATCAAGGACCCGGATCTCCTTGCCGATGAACTGGGCAACCCAGATGACGAAGCTGTCAGCCTTGGCACCCGTACCGCCGATATCGACGAAGAGGCGCAGCGTCATCAATGGGTCGGCAGCAACACGACCGATGCGGCCTTCTGTCTTCGCCGCGTTCAGATGGCTAGCGAAGTAAGCGCCAGACGCTACTGTCACGTATCCGCCATCCCAAACATGATCGTAATCGTCAGGCGTGATGCGGAGGCAATCGAGCCGTTCCTGCTCAAGCTCTGCGTTGAACCAAGGATTATCCCGCCAGTTGGCATTGACGACGATGGCACCCGTTGGCTTCTCTGGCCCGCGGAGCATGACATCAACCGGGTCAGTCTTTCGGCGAGCATTCCAACTCCACCACATCTGAGCGCCTGTAGCGCGCATTGTCGGGCGGAGCATCTTGATCGAGGTTGCCGAGGCTGATTGCGCCTCTTCCCACCATGCCCGCTTGAAGCCTTCGAGCGACTTGATGCTCTCAGCCGTATAATCCTGCATGCCCTTGAAGATGATCAGGCCATCCTTCGGGGTCGTGATGCAGTCTCGGTAAACCTTGAAGCCGTCAGCCTCACCAAGGCGAAAGTCGTTCAGCTTCGATTCAATAAGCGCCTTGGACGATTGTGCCAGATCCTTCTGGACCTCGCGAATGCAAACGCTGCGCAGCCCCTCTCCGCTGTTGCCAGGCTCGCTCAGACTGTCCTCTAGCAGCAGGCCGGCGAAGAAGTGAGACTTGCCAGACCCTCGACCTCCCCAAGCCCCCTTGTCACGGGCGGGCTCAAGGAGAGGCACGAAGACCTCAGCTGTTGGTATCTGAAGGACGGACAATGCGCCGCTCTATAGCGTGGATGATCGGGTTGTCAGGATCGCCCGCGATCTGCATCGGCAGAACCTTGCCTAGCAGCGCCATGAAAGGCCCTGGGTTAGTGCGAGCCTGAAGCGTCAGGTACTCGACCATATCGCCATCGCCAGCTTGTTCAGCGGCCTTGAGGATCGCGTCCTTCAACAGCGCGGTCGTTTTGTTCTGTGCGCCCTTGGGCCTCCCCATCCCTGCCCTTGGCGGCTTGCGATCAGTATCAGCCACTATTTTACTGGCCTCTTCGTGGTTTTGGGGAATTATTTTTTATCCGCTCGCTGGCAGATTGGCATTTCGCGATATGAATTTTCTACGAATACCACTTATCTACCTTGCGCCATTCTGCGACTACGGCGTCAAAGCCCAATTCGATCAGCAGTTCGCACAGGATTTCATCTGCATCGCTGTGGGCCATCTCTGGATCGAGAGGCCCTTGCAGCGCTTTAAGCTTGGCGACCGCGTCTTCTTTCAGCTTCAGGGATAGGACAGGCACTCTATCTCACTTCCCTGTTGTTGGGTTGGTCAGAAAAACGGCGTAGCCGACCGAGCGCCGGTCAGTGGATGCCAGCCCGTCGGGCGCATATTTGCCTTCTTCAGAAACTCGCTCATCGACTTGCGCGGCTTGTTCTTCACCTTGCCAATCCTACAATGGCGCAGCACGGCGTTGATGCGGTTTTCGAATTCGCGCCGCTCTTCGGCGTAATCGCGGATGATGGTGTAGCTCACCCCTTCCCTCCCGTTGGCTTTGGGTTTCCGAGCGCATACGACGGGTCGCCGTGGTTCTCAGGGCCTCGATAGGCGATAACCTTGGCCTTCTGCTGTTCGGTAAGCGATGAAAACAGCCCGAGAGGCATTCTCTCCCGCTGCCTTCTGACGGGGCACGGGTCAACGCGGCGAAGAGACATGTAGAACTGACCGCAATACCGGCAGTGGTCGTTCTCTGCCCAGCTATGGAGGCTCACGCTCACCCCCGGGCGAGTTGGATGGCGTACAGCGCGCCTTGCACGTTAGGCCATGCGTCGTATTCGCCAGAAAGGATCATCTTGGCGACGGTCGGATTGACTTGGGCCTTCGCGGCGGCTTCTCTGGCTATCTCAATGTCAGTGCGCATCTCATCTCCCAAGAGGCAAACATGGAACTGAACAAACTTCACGAAAGCTTTGTCGTCATCATCTCAGACAAGCCACGTCTGGCGATCCTGCAACTAGAGACCGATAACGGCCGGGTCGAAGTCGAGGTCAATGAGACCGTCGCGCAAATCCTTGCGGATGAGATGCAGAAATTTCTCGCCCCGAAGAACTGATGAAACCCCGCCCTCGGGTTATCCGGGGACGGGGCTGGGAATAAGCAAGGCATTCGCGCCTTGAGCCCGCAGCTTGCTACGGGTGGGTGGGTATCAGGAACGCCTTCGCCACCGCGCGGATACCGCGTCAATTCGCGGATCATCCTGATGAGTAACCGGCTTGGTGAGCCGAAGCTTGGCCGGTCTTGTTCCTCGAATTGTCTGGGGCCGGTATTCGTCTGCGCTCGGAGCGCTGGCTACTGACCGGTTTCGCATCCCCTCTGGCATCTAAGGGCCTTGACCTCTAAGGGCGCATCCTACTCTGCCAGTACGCTCCGAGAATCTAAGGCCGCGCACTGTCGGAAGCGCGTAACGCGGAATCTCTACGGTCAAAGACCGACCATGCAATACACTTACACAGCCTCTTTCGATTTGGCAAGACCGAGTTGGAAATGCAGTTCCTTCAAACCTCGCTTAAGCCACAACAATTGTGCATCTGGCATAGTGCGCATGATTTCTAGGTCAAGCAAGCACGTGTTGTAGATAGTCGTCTTTACTCTTGGGCCGTCTTCAAGCCTAAGCAAAGTTCCCTCAAGCGCCATCATGCGGTTCGACGCTTCTCTGGCCATTCTTGCGCGCTCCGAGGTCGTTTCGCCGTCGAAACCTTTAATACTGAACAGCGATTGAGCCCGAGCTGACGGGAAAGAAATGCCCGTGAGCCCGTAATACCGCACCATCTGCGTTGCGTATGCGTCCCCTGCTTCGCGTTCGCATTCGGTTATACGACCATCGAGGAACAGGCGCCCCAAAACGTACCCAGCGTATGGGCTTGACACCATGTCGTTGCTCACTTCCTTGCCTTTGAAATAGACACGCTGCCTTGCCTCGATGGCGACGGCTCGGACTTCCTTCTCGCGCTCTGTGTGCTTGATCTGGCCACCTGGATAGCGCTCTACGCCTTCCTTTGCGGGCCTACCGGCATACTGGCGCTGCTTGATGCGCTTGGAGCGGAGGCGTTCGGCTTGTGAGGTCATGCTGTTTCCCCTGTGGATTTCTTCGCTCCGAATGGCTCTCGATCAGTCCCTGTGAAGCCGAGAGCCCTTTCCGCCGCCTTGCGGGCGATGGCTGCTTCGTGAAGTGTCTTGAACTGGCCTAGATAAACGTGCTTCGGTCCGCTCCAAATGCGCGCTACCCATCGACCATCGCCCTCTGTCTTATTGTATTTCGGCTTCCAACTTACGCCGTGGATGCCTGACGTGTTGTTCGCCCGTTTGCCACCGTTGCGCTGGTTCTCGCTCTTGGAGACCTTGCGAAGATTCACCCAGCGATTGTCGCCTCGATCGCCGTTTAGGTGGTCGATCTCCCATGCAGGGTATTCAGGCCAGTCCCCCGTCATTATGAGCCATGCGATGCGATGGGCGGAGTAATAGGTCCCGTCCATATGAACCTTGAGATATCCTTCATTGTTCGGACATCCTGCGACACGCCCGACATCATTGTTAACATGGCGTGTCCAAATCGCATGGTTAGAGAACTCATCGCGCGCCCTCTCCCGTAAAAGGAGATGACCGCTGTCCTTGTCGTAATCGAAGAACTGCATGACGCGGTTTCGGCTAGGGCCCATTCACAAGGTTCCTGCTTTTCGAGCTTTGTTCCGGCGATGGTTGTCATTCATCCTCCCCTGCCTCTTCGCGCACCATGCAGCCGCCCCAGCATCGCCTCTAGCTGCAGCGCCCTTCCTGACGGCGTACATGGCGCCGGTATGATCCTTCATGCCGAAGAAGTTCGCCAATCGGGGGAAAGAGATATCTTTTCGCTCGGTGTAGATCGCATGCATGCATGCCTGGCGGGCGGCGACGATATTGCGAGCGCGATGAACTCCGCGGACTTCCTCGAACGTGACCCCCGGGAAATCCTGCAATACCGCAAGGCAGATATCCTTCATCGGCCTGCGGGTCATAACCTCGTCGGCATTGTCCTTGCTTTCGACCAAGGCTGCGTGCTGCTCCCAATCGATCGTGGCTGGGAATGACGCGCTTGTGCTGGACAGGCTCAGGAGCCGCTTCATCTCAACCCACTTGCGCCAGGCATTCACATGGGCATCGAAATCGCGGACCAGAAGCAACTGAGGAGCCAGCTTTGGGGCAACGACCTTCTTCGGTGGGTGGCTATTAAAGAGCCGCTCTCTCACAGCCTTGTAATGCTGGGCTTGCGTTGTGAGTGCTGAGTTATGCTGCATTGCGGTCGTCCTTTTTAGCGGAGCCGATAGGTCCATACACGGCGTCTAACGCGAACTTGTGCACGCTGCCCTCTGGATAGGCTTTCGCCCTGCACTGGATGATGAATTTGTCCCTATCTACGCCAGAGGCTATGAGGGCTCTTTTCTCTCTGTGCATTTGGGAGAGTTGTGATTGGCGGAGGTCCTTCATTCCCAGCCTACCCATTCGTTCGCGTCGGCCTTGCGCCGTATGTTGGATAACTCGTTGTTCCACCGTGCCAGCGTCGGCTCTGCCTTCGTGCCTGCCCTATCTTTCAAGGCAGACTGCATGATCTCTTGCAGCAACCGCGCTTCGTCGTGATTGGTCGCGTAGATGCCCGCTAGGACGCTGCCGTACTTCACTGCACCATCCTCCCCGACATGCCGGCAGCCGTGCGTCTTGCCATCTCTGCAAGCTGACGGCGGCGCTCTGGGTCTACATTCGATGATGCGGGCTCTTGAGGCTTGATAGGCTCTGGACGCCCGTAGTTAGCGAACGATGGGCGCTGGACACGCGCTTGAACCGGCTCCCACTCGTCATCCCAGCACTCCCCATTCAGCCAGGTCGCAGGGTGCTTGAAGTCGATCTTCTCGGGCTTCTTGGCGACGTATTCGGTGATCGCCTTGAGCATGTTTTCGAGGGTTGTTTTCTTGATGGCCTTATCCCAAGCCTTACGGGCTGCGCCTTTGGCTACGCGGCGCGGGTACGATTTCCAGAACGATTCGAACTGTTCTTCCTTGGTCACGCTGCCATCCCTTCTTCCGATAGCTGCAAAATCACGACGCATTCGGCTGGCAATTCCTCACACCAGCACATGGTCAATCGTTCGCAGAGGTTGTCGTTTTTGATCACTTGGTAATGCTGAAGGCAGTCCAAGATTGCCTTCGATCTGTTGTCGAGGTCCTGGCGCATGTTCTGGCGCCGCAGGGCTATGGCGATCGAAAACGGGGTGTCGATCGGCTTCTCTGGGATCTTGATGAAATAGCCAGCGTCCTTGCGCCACTTCTTGTAGGTGCTGGACAGAGAACGGGTCTTCCCCCAGCCCCGGTACAGTTCCCAGCCGCTCGGCGGATAAGGAAGAAGGAATTTCATCAGGCCGCCTCATCCCGTTTAGCGCCGCGGTCAAATATCTCTTTCGCCTTAAGCACCCACGCCAGACGGCGTTCCTTGTTCGAGATATTGATCTCGGGCCAAGGCTTCTTGCTCTGCCTGCCGTGATCCTCGAACCATGTTTCAAGCTCTCGGATATAGCGGCCAGCTTCCTCTGACATTTCTGCGAAGTTGGAGAAGGAGCCCGTCATTCCTCGTCCCTAAGCTCCGGTGCGATTTTGAATGCCAACCATCTGGAGCAACGCAGCAACAATCTCGCCAAGGAGATGCGGATCCTGGCTCCCGAGGAGAGCTTCGGCTCTTGCGATTGCGTCATCATTCTTGCGGATCTCCTGACGGGCTTGGTAGATAATGCCGCTCACGTCCTCGACGCGGCGAAGCTCATCACCTCTGATCGAAATCTTGGGGTCGGCGTACCAAACATCGCGGGTGCGGGTGAAAGACCACCCGAGCCGAGCGGCGGCTTTGCCGATTCTCTTCTTGACGCTGCCAAGCGAAGGAGGGGCGATCTCGTCCCGCAACGCACTCTGGCAAAATACAGCTACTGACATTTTACTTTTCTCCGACGCTTTATCGGGCATTTCCGACGCCTCCTGTGAGATTTTTAAATCGCACAAGGAAAGAGGCGAAAGAGATGTTCAAACTCATCACATTCCCGGGACCAGGCGGCGCTGACGCCAATCAAGAAGCCGATCTGGTTCCGTTCGTCGCTTTAGGAGAGGTCGCTTTGGCCGTGGTTTTGAGGCTTTCGAGCGATCTTCCCAGAATTAGGGTGCTAGCCCATCTCAACTCTTCGGAGGGAGACAGAGGAGACGGGCTAGCCTGACTGCCGGCGGAAAGGGAGGACACCGGCAGGCCAGTTCTTAATCAGGATATTTCGGAGGACGAGGCCTGAAGGGCCCGCTGGCTGCCGATGCGGCCACGCCGATGAACATGCCAATGACAATCCCAGCCACCATGCCGACGCCGAGATATGTTTCAGCCAGAGCGCAGAGAGTGTTTCCCATCACAGCACCCGAAGCGTACCGGCCTCTACGACCGTGCCCATACCTACGAGGCGAGCAGCCCTCACTTCGTCGGAAGGCGTGCCGAAAAGGGCATCCAACTCATTTTGAAGAGCGGCTTCATCGACGCGCGGCTCAGGCTCGGGACCGAAAATCTCAATCGCCGCAGCAAAGGCCCCAGCGCCGCAGAACATGCCGGATACCAAGCACGTAAGGCCGATGAGCATTGCAGATTGGAAGGTGATCATCGTGTCAGCCATTGAGGCACCTGTCATATTCGGAGGATTGATCGTGGAGGATGGCTGCGGCACTGCCGGGGTGATGTGGCCAGCGCATCCATGCGACAGGCTCTTCTCCACCCTTGAAACCGGCCCAACGCTTCTCATCAGGGAGCCAATAGGACCTGATGACCTTGCCGCATTTGCTCGCTAGGATGACGATATCTGGCTGAAATTCCTCGTACTGCTTGATGCCGTCTTTGGTTTTGACAGTACGGTCAACCATGCTGCCGAGAGGCATTCCCGTGAGATTGAAGTTCCATTCGCTCATCGTCCCGCCTCCTCTGCCGAAAGGGAAATCTGATGCCCATTGTCGGAAAGTTTGCTGATGCGAAGCCCCCGGTCGTCGTGTTCGACGAAGGAGCCCCGAACGCTTACGCAAATTTCATCACTGAGATGGCCGACGATGGCGACGTTGTCCGAGTAGGCTTCGCTGCCCTCAGCCAAGACGGCGACGGGCAGATGAAGGCTATGATCGTCGTCAGGCTGAACCTCAAACGAGAGATCGCCTGGGAAATGTGCCGCGAGCTTCGCAAGATCGAGGAAGCCATAGCGAAGGGAAAGAAAAGGTGAGGAGGTCATGCCGTCTCCTTGGATGCGCAAACATCCTCGACATCTTCCAAAGACAAGTTTTCAGCCAAAAAGAGGGGTGCAGCAGTAATGAACATCAACCGAGCTTCACGGCTGGCCTTGTTCCAAGCTCTGCACAATCGATCTATTTTCCGAGAGCGTATTTCAGGATTTGTCTTGTTTATTTTCCGGCCCATGCCGGTCTTATTTTCTTTTGCCCAGCCCTTGGACTCAATCTGGCGAACCCTTTCGCGAGTTAGCCAAAACATCCGCCCAATTTCAGACAGGTTTACCCCCTGCCCCCTAAGCCTTTTCATCTTCTCTGAACGCTGGAGATCCAAAGACATTATTTCAGCTATAGCTGATGACCGATCGGCCGCCACCTTCGCCGCCTCAGTCTTTTCTGAGGCATCCCGCTGCTTCTGCTTGGTAGCTATAGCAGTGATGAACGCGTCCATGCCCTTCTCACGAAGCACATGAGCAAGTTCTTTGTTCTTATTTATGAGACGAGTGGTGCTGGCATCTCTGGTCAGCCCGAGCTTGAAGGCTCGAAGCCTAATAGTGCTCTCAGTTCTGCCTATGACGGATGCTATTTCCGCCGTCGAGTAGAACAGACCCCACATCCGCTTAAGGGTTTCAAGGTCTTCATCGGTCCAATAATAACCAGACCCCTTGTCTCCCTTGGATTTATTTTTTGCCTGTTCAACAGAAGTAGCCCACCTACAATTGCCGGGCTCGTAGGGACCATCGTTATCTATACGGTCGATGGAGTGTTTAGAGCTTGGCCGTGGACCCAGGTCATCGAAGAAGTTCTTAAAATCATCCCGCCAACGATCGCATACAGTGATGCCCCTGCCACCGTACCGCTTGTAGGAGGCCACGCTATCGTTGTAGCAGCGAGCGAGCATCCCAGACCAAATCTTGTACTCTGGCATAGCAGTTCTAGGAACGCCGGCTACCAGGTCTCGCTTGACTACCCTACGGGGAACAAGCGCTATCTCCGTATTAGCTTCGCGATAGGTCATTGCGCGACCTCCTTTGCGAAGTCTTTCGCCGTAACTTTCCCGGCCGTGAGGTTTTCAATCTTAAGAGCCAAGTCGAAGGAGGGGGTGGCCTCTCTCTTCTCAAGCCTGTTGACCCACCAGCGCGAAATGCCGAGCTTCTCGCCAAGCGCCTCCTGCGTGAGAGGCGTCTTCTGGCTGTTTCTCCAGATGGAAAGTGCGTGTTCGTTTGACATGCTGTTAGGTTGGCACATAGCCAACTTCATTGCAAGAGGGGTCGTCAAAAATAGTTGTCTTCATGGCCGTCTACAGTTGCTACAAGACCAACTAAAATTCTGACATGGTTACGAGAATCGGCCCAAAGAAGCCTTTCCGGCACTATCTGAAAGAATGGCGCGTGAAGATGGGCTTGACCCAGCAGCAGCTCGCCGATCGCCTCCCTGCTGGCGATGACGGGAAACCGACTGGCAAGGATCAGATAAGCCGATGGGAACGCGGTGAACGCGATATGACCATGAGCGTACAAGCAGCGCTCGCGGAAGCTCTAGGATTCCCTGAAGACCCTGGCCGTCTTTTCCACGACCCGGACCAGCCCAGCATCGACGAGCTGCTCAAGACGGCGCCACCCGAGCGCCGCCGCGATATCTTCATTGTTGTGGAAGCGATGCTAAAGGCCGGCTAGTCTCTGTAAGCGAAGATCATTAGCGGCATCCGCGGATCTTCAGGCCGACAACATACCTCTATTCGGCTGACGCCATGTATGTTGCTCTTGATCGATGACTTCAGGCTTTCGATTGCTGATTCTAGGTCCGGCGGCCTCGCAATCGCCATCTGCGGGGCTGAAATAGCGGCCCCCGCCGCCGCGAACGATAAAAACTCGCGTCTCTGCACAATGCTTTCTCCCCAGAACACTCGGTAAGTGCATCGATCACGATAGTGAGGAATAACCCGTACGGGTAGGGCCATTTTAGGCTATTCGAAAAATGACAAATGTAATTTGTCTGTCATATTCAGCCCAGCCCGAGTTGTGGTCACTCAACTTTTATGACACTGACACAACTGTTTCAGGTCTATTTGCCGTCCCTTTTTAGGGGTGAAAGGTGAATTGGTTTCCAAGATGCAACCGAGTCACATTGTTATTTCTTAATTTGACACAGACTGTTTTTCATCTTGTCTCGTTCACATTTTCGTTAGAACGGTAACAGTGTATTACTAAGTTATCTCTAGAAGGCGGTTATGACCGATGGTGAGCCCTGAACTCCGAACATAGGAGGACTAAGCCCGCCGTCTTTCGACGTACAGGTTAGCCCCTATGCAGGTAGTGATCTTGACCGCCGGAGCCGCCCGTCACCCCTTCCGCTCTGCTCAAAGCCAGTGGCAGAACTTGACCGCACTATTTCGTTTCGCCTGGTAGCGACACGGTAGGCACCCCTTCGGTCTTTCGGAGTGGGGCTTGTCTTTGCCTACGCCCAGTGGTAAACATTAACTGGTTTTAAAACCAGAGCAGCGGCCACTGTCTTCAACCGTCCCGCTGCCTTTCAGAGCCTCGGCCAACCCGCCGGGGCTTTTCTTTTTTCCGATACCAGAACTACCATAGCGCCAACTCGGTTGTCTAGATGCCAACTTTATTTCGGTAGACCTCTTGCACAAGAGTTGTCTATGTGCCAACATCTATTCATCAGCAGCGGCACGAAGAAGTCTCGACCGATCTGCCCGCTGAGACAGTCAACCGAACGGACGGAGAGAGAAATGAACGCAGAACAAATCAAGGCAGCAATCATCCGGTGCGCAGCATCCCTGAACGCAGCCTTCAGCGATCACAACGCTCGGCTTCTGAACGCTCATTGCTCGAAGCTCCTTGAGGTAACCGGCGAAGTCTACTCGCGCGGCCAGTTCGTGAAGGTAGGTGCGTGATGAGTGCTCGAAGCCAGACAGTGGCCGAACGCGACGATTTCTACCTGATCGAAGCCCTTCGCGAGTGCGAGGAATATTTCGATAACCGCGCCGACGCCGAGTATTTCCCGGACAGCGCCGCTCCTCGCCCCAACGAAGAAATGAAGCTCCTACAGGTGGTGCGAGACGCGATCAGAAAGGCAGGTGCGTGATGTCCAACTTAACGACATTTAGGCTTCTGTTCGAAGGTGGCCTTCTGGTTGCGACGGCAGACGGCAAGGGCCCATGGGTCAGGTCGCATCAGGCAAAAGAAGAGATCGACCGCCTGAACGACGAGATGACCTGCATGAGCGAGGCGTTTCAATCTTGCCTTCTGGTCTTCCGAGAAGAGGTCATGAACTGGCTCCCCGACAGCGCCGAGGGTGACGCTTTCAAGGCGAAGCTCATTTGCCAGATCGATACCGCCCTTTCCAAAGCCAAAGATTAACCGCCCTACGGGGCCTGAGACAGTCAACCGAACGGAGAACGATGATGGCGCACACACCCGGCCCTTGGCATCTCGAATTCGGCCACCAGCAGCGCGAAGGAGGCATGGCCTACTGGCAGGTTCACGACGGTTCCGACGCCATCGCATGCAACCAGTTTTGCTGGGCGTCTAACTCAGAAGCTAACGCCCGCTTGATCGCATCGGCACCCGATCTTCTCGCCTCCCTGAATGAAGAGCGCCGCATCATTGGTGATCTCGTAGGGCACGCGAGCTTCGTCGAAGCCAACTTCCAGATTGCATACGCCCATCTGCACGAAGCTGAGACCTTTCTCGCGAGCAAAGGGCAGCGATTTTCCGAAGCGGAAGCCGCCTAACCCAACCACTCCACACCCCCACGGGGGAGAGCAACGAGGAATGACCGTCATGGCAAGAGCATTTCAGGTTTCCTACGGCTTCGACGAGGTAAGAGTTTTCGGCGAAGGGCTTCTCGCCTACGGCACGGCAACTCTCGTCCAGGATGGCGACGAAGGCTTTTACGTCTCGACCATCGTCCTCGATGACGGGACACGTTTTGACCGCCGTCATGGCTCGGGAGCCCTCGGGAGCGAGTTCACCAAGCGCCTTTTCGATCTGATCGCAATCGAGATCGAGAACGACAGCCACGCTCAGGATTTCTTCAACGAGAAGTACGCCGAGTACAGCGAGCCTGTCGACGACGACTACCAGTATCAGGCTTGGCGAGACCGCCAGCTAGACGCTGATTGGCGGGAGGCTGCGGAATGATCAGCTTCTTCCACGAGCGCTCGACAGAGCTTTCTTTCGCAATCGCCGTGTTCGCATGGCTTGGGTTTTCTTTCGCAGGAGCGATCTAATGTCCGCAATCGTCAAGCATGAACAGCCGGCAGTCCCGTCAGTATCAGAGAGCGCCGCCATCATTCAGGTGATCGAGCGCGCCGCCATGAACCCGAATGTCGACATCGACAAGATGGAGCGCCTGCTTCAGATGCAGGAACGCATCATGGAGCGTCAGGCTAAGGCCTCCTACATGGCAGCACTCGCTGAAATGCAGCCGGATCTGCCGGAAATCCCTGAGAACGGCAAGGGACATGGCAACATCAAGTATGCCCTCTGGGAAGATATCAACGAGCTGATCAAGCCAGTCCTTGGCAATCACGGCTTCTCACTGAGTTTCCGCACCGGTCAGGCAGACGGCAAGATCATCGTTACCGGCGTGCTTTCGCACAGAGACGGCCATAGCGAAGAAACAACCATGCACCTTCCGACCGACACCAGCGGCAGCAAGAACGCTGTCCAGGCTGTCGGATCATCGACCAGCTACGGAAAGCGATATACGGCTCAGGCTCTCCTGAACCTCACCAGCCGCGGCGATGACGACGACGGGCAGGCAGCAGGCGCCAAGGCCGACAATGATCCTACTGTCACCGAGGCTCAGACGAAGATCATTCAGGAGCTTATCGAGCAGGCTAAGCTCACGACGGAAGGTTTCTGCAAGCGCTGGAAAATTCAGTCTGTAACGCAGGTTAAGGCCAAATCCTACAACGAGGTTATCCAGTCTCTCCGTGCTCGCATCACAGCAATCAAGGAAAAGGAAGCCGCAAATGGTTGATATCGTACAGGGCTCCGATGCCTGGCACATGATGAGGCTCGGGAAGGTTACGGCATCCCGAGTGGCTGACGTGATCGCAAAGACGCAGAAGGGCTATGCCGCCTCTCGTGCCAACTATGCCGCCCAGCTCATCACCGAGCGCCTGACGCTCACGCCGACTGAGGGCTTCACCAATGCGGCCATGCAGTGGGGAACGGATATGGAGCCGGAAGCGCGCTCCGCATACGAGTTCTACCGCGCCGAGGAAGTCGAGCAGGTGCCTTTCGTCAATCATCCGACGATTGGTGATGCTGGCGCCTCCCCTGATGGTCTCGTTGGAACAGACGGCCTTGTCGAGATCAAGTGCCCCCTGACGGCAACACACATCGAGACGCTGACCGGTCGCGCCGCGCCGGCCAAGTACATCACGCAGATGCAATGGCAGATGGCATGTACGGGCCGCAAGTGGTGCGATTTCGTATCATATGATCCACGCATGCCGGAATCCATGCGCTTCTTCTGCGTTCGCGTCGAACGAGACGACCAGTTGATTGCCGAGCTTGAGGCCGAGGTCATCAAGTTCCTGGCAGAGGTCCGCACCAAGGTGGACGAGCTGAAAAGGCTCTACGACCCCGAGCCGGTTTCCCATGAACAAGAATATCTGATGGCAGGTGAGTGATGAGCGGTTCCGTCAACAAAGTGATCCTAATCGGCAACGTCGGCGCCGATCCAGAAATCCGACGTACTCAGGCGGGAACGCCGATTGCGAACCTTCGCATTGCCACGTCCGAGACTTGGCGCGACCGCAACAGCGGCGAGCGTAAGGAAAAGACCGAATGGCACACGGTCGTCGTGTTCAACGAAGGCCTGTGCAAGGTCGTAGAGCAGTACGTCAAGAAGGGCTCGAAGGTTTACGTCGAAGGCTCACTTCAGACCCGCAAGTGGCAGGACCAGAACGGCAACGACCGTTACTCGACCGAAGTCGTCTTGCAGGCATTCAACGGCACGCTGACGCTTTTGGATAGCGCGCCGAGCGGCAACAGCAGACAGCAAGAACGCAACGAAGGCAGCTACGGCAGTCAGCCTGCGGATTTCGGTGACGAAGACATTCCTTTTGCCCCTGAATGGCGGTGATCTATGTCGAAGAGCGAAGCGGCCCCAATCTACGTGATGCGCCAAGGCGACAAGCTGGCCGGCGAAATGCAGATGGACCGAGACGCCATTGCCAAGTTCAAGGCTGGCGACCGGGTCAAGGTAACGCTTCACACTGGCCGCTCCCCTACTCGCCTCCGGTTCTACTGGCAGATGCTTGGGAAGTTGGTAGCCGGGACAGACTGCGCGCCGAACTCGGAAGCTCTGCATAGCGTCATCAAGCTTGATCTTGGATACGCAACGCCGGTTCGCCTGAAAAACGGCATGACCGTGCTTGTCCCAGGATCCATCGCCTTCGACCGCATGACCGAAGAGGAATTCGGCAATTTCCTTGATCGGGCAATCGCCTGGATCGGGACCAACTACGGCGTGACGCCGGAAGAGATCATGAACAACGGAGTTGAACATGAACAGCATGGAACGTCACTTGCAAAAGTTTCCTAACGCACGGCCGGCAACGCTCCGACAGATCCAGGCCACAAACGCCAAGACCGAGCAGCTACGGCGTGAAGTCGGCATGGACGCCATAGTTGATCGCCGGTCTCGGTTTGTAGCTGAGAACGAGCCGAAAGAGACGGTGTTGCAGCGGCTGCTTAGAAAATTCGTGAGGACTTGATGCGCGCGGAGTTTTCGAAGCCAACCAAACGCGAGGCCCTGAAGCGGTCGCGCATGCACTGCGAGGCAGTCGGCAAGATGTACGGCCTTGAGCGTGGTCAGCGTTGCAATGCGCCTCTCGGCTTCGGCGTCGAGTTCGATCACATCGTTCTGGATGCCAATTCCAAGGATAACAGCCTGGATAACTGCGCCGCGGTCTGCATCCGCTGCCACCGCTGGAAGACCGCCAAGCACGACACCCCGATGGCTGCCAAGACGGTTCGCATGCAGGACAAGGCGAACGGGATCAAGAGCAAATCGAAAGGCTTTCAGAAGCCTGCCGGCATGAAATTCAACTGGTCAACAGGGCGATACGAACGGGTCGAGGCGTGATGGCCTTCCCCTCCCCCTTCATTCCCATAGGAGCAGTACAGTGAGCGAGACGAAAGAAAGACTTGGCCGCTTTGGTCACCACCCTGATCCGGCAATCGACTTCTGCGTTGAAGTTGAGACGATCGAGGGCGAACACCTCAACATCAAGATTGGCTTTGAGAACGGGACGCCGACCCTCGACGAGATTCGGAAGCGCGTTGATCGAGCCATGTCCTTCCGCGTCGGCGGCGATCTCAACGCGATAGAGGCCAAGCGCCTATTGCGTAGCATCGAAGCAGACATCGCCCGCTCGAAGGATCGCTGACATGACCGACATCACCGACGAAATGGTCAATGCCTACAAGGCAGCATACAGAAAGCACGTTGACGATTGCCTTCTTGGTCTCATACCGGCTCAGACGGATGATATTATGGTCGAGGCTACACGACGGGGCCTTTCCGCCGCTCTCTCCCGCCCTATCGATCCGAAGGCGGAGGTGGAGCCGGTGGCGTGGCGCTGCCGAGACGAAAAGTGGAGCGAGAAATACTGGCACTACTTCACGAAAGAGCCACGCCACAAAGAGCCCAACGAGGTATGGGAACCCCTCTACGCCTCCCCCTCCATTGTCGCGCCGGCGGGTGTGAAGCCGAAGCCGCTGGAGTGGCAAAACGCGTCCACAAATTGGCGTATGGCCAAGAGCATCATTGGGACATACGCGGTTTGGCCCTCTTCGGCGACGAATTTTCTCGGTCAATGGCTATTGCAGCTTAACGCCGAAACCCTTGCTCTCTACCCTTCCGAGGGAGAAGCAAAAGCCGCAGGCCAAGCACATTTCGATGCGGCGATCCTCTCCGCCCTCACCCCGGCAGAGAAAGCGGGCGTGGGAGATGGGGATGCTCGGGCCGCTGCGATCGAAGATGCTGCCAGCCTAGTTGAGGATATGGTTGATGATGATTGCTTCCCTTTAGCCGAACGTCATCGGATTGCTTCGGCCATCCGCGCCCTCTCGACCACCAAGCCAGCGCAGGGGGATGGAGAGTTGCCCGACGGCTGGAGAATGGATCGTCGCACTTGGCGTCGGTATCCGTTCTACATCGGCGAGGAGGAAGACTTGTTTTTCGTGCGAATGCATCACAAGACCGCTGGTGTCTCATCACATATCGGCACGGCTAACACCCTGACTGGTGCAATCAAGCTCGCGGACAGCCTGGATCTTCCCGACCATGCAGCCGCCCTCGCCGCACAGGAGGGGACGCGATGAGCGGTGCGGCCTACTACAACGAGATCGACCCCTACGCCGCCGCTTGGCTGAGAAACCTGATTGCCGCGGGCCACATCGCGCCAGGCGACGTTGACGAAAGGAGCATCGTGGATGTCCAACCGGACGACCTCAAGGGCTATACGCAGTGCCATTTCTTCGCAGGAATTGGCGGATGGTCACTCGCTCTCAGGCTCGCCGGATGGGCAGACGATCGCTCAGCCTGGACAGGCTCATGTCCCTGTCAGCCGCTTTCGCTCGCGGGACAGCAAAAAGGCCATGCCGACGAACGACACCTCTGGCCCGCTTTTTACAGCCTTATCGAAGAGTGCCGGCCTTCAGAGGTCTTTGGAGAGCAGGTTGCAAGCCCGGATGGGCGGGAATGGTTCGCCGGAGTACGCGCTGACCTGGAAGACGTGGGATATGCCTGCGGGTCCGCCGATCTGTGCGCTGCGGGCGTCGGCGCGCCACACCCACGGCAACGGCTGTATTGGCTGGCCCACCTTAATCAAGCGGGACGGCGCTACGCTTCTCAGAGCGCGTCGAGCACCGAACGCGACGGGCACCGAGCCGATGGCGTGGGTCGGTGGATTGGTCACTGGGATCGTGACGGAGAACAGGCCAGGTTTGCAGATGGAAGCACCCGTAGGACTAAATCCGGCGTGGGCATCATGGTTGATGGGTTTCCCGGCCGAGTGGCCGCAGTCGGCGCCTTCGGAAATGCGATCGTTCCTCAGCTGGCGGCCGAGTTCGTCGGTGCCTACCTCGATATCGAAAGGCTAGCAGCATGACCGCCAAACACCTCCTTTCTGAAATCGTGGCGGGGCTCGATGGGGTGACAGAGGGGCCGTGGGTCGCCAGCGGTGTAACCAGCGTCATCGGCGGCACGCGGTTCATGTTCATCAACAAGGAACCGCTCGGCGAGTTGGTTCGCATCTGCCTGCCGGATCGACCAATCAAGGGCTTCGGCTCCACCGTCCGTGACCAAAAGCACATTGCGAGATGTGACCCGGACAGTCTCCGCGCCATCGCTGCTTATGTCGGACGTCTTGAAAAGGCGCTGGAGCGTATTTCCAGCCCAACGCAATCAACCGATCTCCTTTGGTGGCAGATCGAAGCCCGCGCCGCCCTTGGAGGTTCGAATGAGTGATCTGATCAAAGCCCTTCAATACGAAGGCGAACGGCGGGTGAACGAAAAGGAAGCTGAGTTCGGCAACAGCAAGAGTCGTGCTGACCGTGTCGCTGACGATATCTGCCATCAGGCAGCGAGCCGCATAGAGCAGCTTGAGCGAGAGTTGGCCGCGATGAAGCAGACCTTCGAATTCGTCGTGCGTCAGGCATGGCGAGAAGACCCTCCCCACGCCAATCACAAACTGACCGACACGGAACGCCTTTCCGCGATCAAGTTCTATCCGAGGATCAAGGCAGCGCGACAGGAGCAGAGATGAGCGACATTCTCAGCGAATATGCAGATATCATCAAGGGCGCACAGATCGGTTGCGCAATTCGCGGCCACATGGACGAGGGTGAATATCTCGACCCAGCGCTTTGGGAAGAGTTGCGCTTGCGGTTGCAGAGCATCTATCGCCGCGCGACTGGTGAGCCCATGGCCGTGCTGTCGGTCGATGCAGCATTGCAGGAGGCCCCATGACCTCACCCCTCATCCCACAGCGGGTTAGCGTCGGAATGCTTAGGCGGCTTCGGCTGTTTGACCGGCTTCGGCTTTGGCTCGATGTCTTCCAGAACGGATTCTGGAACCGTCACAGGGTAGCTGTAATCCCGCAAATGCAGCGTCACCTTCCCATCCGGCCATACCTTCGCGATCTCCGCCGATATCCGGCAACGGTCGCCTTTGGTGGGTTTTCTATTAGCCATCACGGATATTTGGGGCGGGAAAGGATCTCGACAAGATGAATACAGCAGAGTTCATCACCCCGGAGCAGTTCGCCGAGCAGTGTGGCGCCTCTCCTCGTAAAATACGGTCGATCGCAAGAGAGATTGGCGCATGCCGAATTATCGGCAATCATATGTTCCTGACACCCAAAGACGTTGATGCAATCCTGGAGGCCAGCCGCCCATGCCCCTCACCATCTACCGCCGTGGCGACATCTGGCACTACCGCGGTACAGTTGCCGGCAGGAGGCTACGAGGCTCTACTGGCACAGCTGTCAAGGAAACGGCTCAAAGAATCGCAGCGGAAACAGAAGCCGAAGCCTGGAAAGGTCATCTTGATGGCCCGGCAGCAATCCTGACATTCTCGCAGGCCGCGGGGCTTTATCTCGCGGCGCAGAAGCCTGACAGGTTCATTCCCGAGCTTGTTTCGTATTGGAAAGACACGCCAGTCAAATCCATCAACTCGGGCAGCGTCAGGCAGGCGGCAATTGTTCTCTATCCCAAGGCCAAGGCGTCAACTCGCAATCGGCATGTGATCGCGCCAACTCAGGCGATCATCAATCACTGCGCCAGCATGGATCTCTGCAACCACCTCAAGGTGCCGCGATTCTCTGTCGACAAGAAGGAGAAGACGCCGGCAACATGGGAATGGGTGCAAGCGTTCATGGCGAACGCAAACCCGCACCTTGGGGCGCTATGCTGCTTCATGTTCCTGACAGGCGCCAGAATCTCAGAAGCTCTGAGCGTGCTTTGGGAGGATATCGACTTCACGACGGGAAAGGCGCTCATACGGCAAACCAAGGTAGGTTCCGAGCGCAAGGCTCATATGCCGGCCGTATTGGTCGCGGCGATTGCGAATATTCAGAGCAATCGAGAGTCAGGAGAAAAGGTCTTCAAATATTCGACGCTTCACACGGCTAAGCCGCAGTGGAGGAAGGTTATCAAGCGGGCGAAGATAAAGCCCCTCACCTATCACGCCTGCCGCCACGGCTTCGCTACGTCGATGCTGCACAATGGCGTTGACCCGATCACGGTCGCCAAGCTTGGCGGGTGGAAATCGGCGCAGCACGTATTTGCCACATACGGTCATGCTATGAGCGACGAAACGCTCGCAGATCGCATTGTTGGCACACCAGCGACACAGACGAAATTGGCAATCGTGGAAAACAAGGCAAAATCAAACGGTTAGAAACCGGAAACTAAAGCCTTCGTTGGGGAAGGGTGTCCCGCCGTCGTCGATATTGGCGGCGGGATCGGAAGTCAAGCGCTTTGTCGCAATCGACAAAATTAATGGCGTCGCGGGCAACATATGAAAATACAGACAGCCACCGCCGAACGATTATTGCCAGGCAACGCCTTCATGTGGGCAACAGGTTGAATCACTTAGGGAAAGAACGCAGCGAACCTGCTCGACTTTCCCGCGGCCGATGGCGCTAGAACGAGAAGCGCAGGCCCGCTCGGATTTCGTGACGGGAAAGACCGTCGTCAAAGCCCTTGTCGCCACGTGCGCCCGCAAGCGCCTCAGTGCCGAAGCCGAACATCTCGCCGTCGGCGATATGGGAGTAGCGGTAGCCGACATCGAGCTTCAGCTGATCGCTGAGGTCGTAGGAAACGCCGGCCATCAGCGCATAGGTGAACCGCCAGCTGTCGCGCCCCTCGTAAGAGGTGGAGCCGGCCGCTCCGGCGCAGGCGCCGCCACCGGCAACGCAGGTGGCCCGTTCGACCGCCGTATCCCAATTGAGACGCGTCACGCCGAGACCGGCGCCAACGTAGGGGGTAAAGCCGGCGAGCGTGCCGAAGTCGACATAGGCGTTCGCCATCAGGCCGAGAGCGGAATAGTCGGCCCCGGTCGAAAACGCGCAGGATGTTCCCGCCCCTTGCCCCGCGCACGGGCTTGCCGATGAGGATGAACCGTTGAACCGGCCCTCGAAATACTCCGCCGTCAGGTCAGCGCGGAACGTGTCGGTAAACTGGTAGCCGACGCCAAGCGACCCGGAAAACGGCTTGTCGAAACGGGCGTTGTCGAAGGTGGTGCTGTCGTAGGTCGACGTGCCCGCATCGAAGGTCCGGTAATAGGGATCGCCTTCGCTACGCCAAGGCGCATAGCCGATATCGCCGCGCAGATAGATCGCACTCGCGCCAGCCGATTCTTTTTCGATGGTGATCTCCGGCGCATTCAGGAGATCCTCATCGGCAGCGAATGCCGCGCCGGAAAGGAGCAGGCCGGCACCAAAAGCGGCCCCGCAGAACCCGTTTCGCCAATCCATGCCCATGCCCTTTCACCACTGCTATCGGTGCGGGATGGCGCACTGCCGTCACCGCTTCGTTCAGCGTTAACTATTGGCAGCGACTGGTTAACCCCCGGTTAACCATGCCTGTTAGGAAACAAGCAAAGAATGGCGGCAACGAAAAAGGCCACCCGAAGGTGGCCTTTCGTATCATCTGGTCTGGCCGATCACTTGTAGACGATCGGCTCCGGCTCGTAGGGCACTTCGCAGACACTGCCGAACGAGTAGCGCAGACCAGCGCGCGCCTCGTGGATGTAGAAGCCTTCGTCGGAGCCCGGACCGCCACCGTTGGCGTAGCCGAACATGTCGCCATCGTCGACCTGGCGGAAGCGGTAGCCGACGTCGGCCTTGAGATTGCAGGTGAGGTCGATGGCAGTACCGGCCATCAGCGCATAGGTGAAGCGCCACTTGCTCTCGCCGTCATGACCGGTCGTCGGGTCGCATTGGCTGGGATCGGCGATGCTGCAGCTGGTGTTGCGCAGCTTGTCCCACTTGACGTGGGTGGCACCGATACCGGCACCGACGTAAGGCGTGAAGGCGCCGTAGGTGCCGATGTCGACATAGGCATTGGCCATCAGGCTCCAGGCGGAAACGGAGGTGACGTCACGCGACCGGCAAGGACCGACCACGCTGCCGCAGTTGCCCAAAGTCGAGCCAGTGAAGTCGGCGCCGCCCCAGTAGTCGGCCGTGATGTCGGCGCGCAGATAGTTGTTGAACTGGTAACCGACACCAACGCCGGCGACCCAGGAATCATCGATATCGGCGGTTTCGAAACTGGTGATGGAGCCGCCAGGCCCCCCTTGGTAGTAGTTCGCGCCGCGCAGATTGTTCCAGGCGTAGCCGACGTCGCCGCGTAGGTACCAGCCGCTGGTCTGGATGACCTCGACCGGCTGTTCCGGCACCGGCTCGATAGGCGGTTGATAGACATCCGCAGCAAAAGCTGCCGTGCCGCTGAGCAAGATCGCAACAACGCCACTCAAAATTCTCTTCATGGCCCACTCCAATAGATTCCGTTGCTTGGATCACCGTGAAAGCGGTGCCCAAATCCCGTTGTTGTTGTGGATAATGAGGAGCAAAGGTTAAGTTCCGATTAACTACAAACGTTTACCGCGTTTGTTAAGGAATCGGCATATTCTTGTAGTTGTCGTGCAGTTTACTGGCTGCTGCCCGAGATCACATAAGGTAGAGCTAAATAGAACGGCAGAACAACACTCTCTTTTGTCGTGATGGTTGCAGGTTCTGTTCCCCAGCGGAGTTCTAACGGGAAAATGGCCCGGACCGCGGCGACACTACCGGGCAAAAGCAACAGGCAACGGGAAAAAAGAGGCCGGCGCTTCGCACCGGCCCTGGAGGGAAGTCGATTGGTACCGGCTTAGGCGGCGTTGCGCACGCTGCCGATGACATTGACCAGTTCGTCGACGATGCGCTCGACCTGGCCGCGATCGTCGCCTTCCGCCATCACGCGGATAAGCGGCTCCGTGCCGGACGGGCGGATCAGCAGACGACCGGATTTCGCAAGCTCCGCTTCCGCATCCGCAATCGCCTGGCGCACGGTCGCGTCTTCAAGCGGCTTGCCGGCCGAAATGCGCACGTTCTTCAGCACCTGCGGCACTGGCTCGAAGCGGTGGCAGACCTCGCTCACCGCCTTGCCCTGACGCTTGATAACCGCAAGGATCTGCAAGGCCGCAACAAGACCGTCGCCGGTGGTGCCGAAATCGGAAAGCACGATATGCCCCGACTGTTCACCGCCGACGTTCAGTCCGTCCTGGCGCATCTGCTCGACGACATAGCGGTCGCCGACCTTGGTGCGGCGCAGGTCGATGCCGCGCCCTTTAAGGTAACGCTCGAGACCGAGATTGGACATCACGGTCGCCGCAACGGCACCGCCGCGCAGCATGCCGTCCTCGGCCCAGCTGTCGGCAATGACGGCCATCAGTTGATCGCCATCGATGACGGTACCGTTCTCGTCGACGATCAGCACGCGGTCGGCGTCGCCGTCGAGCGCGATGCCGATATCGGCGCGCACTTCATGGACCTTCTTGGAAAGAGCAGCCGGATGCGTCGAGCCGCAGTCGAGATTGATGTTGAGGCCGTTCGGCTCCGTACCGATGGTAACGACTTCGGCACCCAGTTCCCAAAGGGCGGTCGGCGCCACCTTGTAGGCCGCGCCATTGGCGCAATCGACGGCGATCCTCAGGCCCTGCAGCGTGACATCGCGCGGCAGCGTGCGCTTGGCATGTTCGAGATAGCGATAGATGTCGCCATCGACGCGCTTCGCGCGGCCGATGTCTTCCGACTTCGCCAGCTGGCCCGAGAGATCCTGGTCGAGCAACGCCTCGATCTTCTGTTCGATGTCGTCGGAGAGCTTGTAGCCATCGGGGCCGAACAGCTTGATACCGTTGTCCTGGAAGGGATTGTGGGACGCCGAAATCATCACGCCGATATCGGCGCGCAGCGAGCGGGTGAGCATGGCCACACCCGGCGTCGGGATCGGCCCGAGCAGGAAGACGTCGAGACCGGCCGCGGTGAAGCCCGCCACCATCGCGTTTTCGAGCATGTAGCCGGAAAGACGCGTGTCCTTGCCGATCACCACCCGGTGGCGATGGGCGCCATTGCGAAAGATCGTACCGACGGCGATGCCGACCCGCATCGCCAGATCCGGTGTCATCGGAAACATATTGGACTGGCCGCGAATACCGTCGGTGCCGAAATACTTGCGCTTCATAAGAGCTCCATCGTTCTGCCGGGTCAGCGCTGGCTTTGCCAGTTTCGCCTGTCTGCGGGGTGCGCGACTGGGTTTCATTGACCGGACCTCATTTCATATCGGCGGTTGCCGTACGCCTCCGATCGTCGTGCCCACCAATGGCCATGCGATCGCGACACATGAGTCTTCTTTGACACAAAAGTGCAGCAAACGGCAGCGAGCCTAGCATCAGAAATCATTACATCCCGTTACCAAATGCCAGGTGCAAAATCGCCAACGAAAAACCGCCGCTCCACTCAAGGAACGGCGGCTTCAATACATGGCCGACAGGTGTCGGTTATTGCGGCTGCGGCTCGAACCCGCCTTCGGACTCTTCGCCCTTGCCCGCCGAGCCTTCCTTCTTGGCACCGGCCGAGGGAACGGCCGAGCCACGATGCGGCGGCGTGTCGTCGCCGAGATCACGTGCCGGCTTCTCCCCGCGGATCAGCGCCTTGATTTCTTCGCCAGTCAGCGTTTCGTATTCGAGCAACCCTTCGGCAAGCGCCACGAACTCGTGGTTCTTCTCCGTCAGGATTTTGCGGGCGGTCTCGTAGGCCTCATCGATCAGACGACGGATTTCGTTGTCGATCTTCTGGGCGGTCGCTTCCGACACGTTCTTCTGCTGAGCAACGGAGTGGCCGAGGAAGACTTCCTGCTGGTTCTCGCCATAGGAAACCTGGCCGAGCTGGTCGGAGAAGCCCCATTGCGTCACCATCGCACGGGCAAGCTTGGTGGCCTGCTCGATATCCGAGGATGCGCCCGAAGTGATGTTCTCCTTGCCGAAGGTCAGTTCTTCGGCGACGCGTCCACCCATCATGATGGCAAGACGCGAGACCATCCACTTGTAGCTCATCGAGTAGCGGTCGCCTTCCGGCAGCTGCATGACCATGCCGAGCGCGCGACCGCGCGGGATGATCGTCGCCTTGTGCAGCGGATCGGCCGAGGGAACGTTGAGCGCGAGGATCGCGTGACCGGCTTCGTGATAGGCGGTCAGCTTCTTCTCGGCCTCGGTCATCGCCGACGAACGACGCTCCGCGCCCATCATGATCTTGTCCTTGGCATCCTCGAACTCGAGCATGGTGACAAGACGCTTGTTGCGACGGGCGGCCATCAGGGCGGCCTCGTTGACGAGGTTCATGAGGTCGGCACCGGAGAAGCCGGGCGTACCACGTGCGAGCACCTTGAGGTCGACGTTCGGCGCCAGCGGCACGTTGCGCACATGAACCTTGAGGATGCGTTCGCGGCCGTTGATATCCGGGTTCGGCACGACGACCTGGCGGTCGAAGCGGCCCGGACGCAGCAGTGCCGGGTCGAGAACGTCAGGACGGTTGGTCGCCGCGATCAGGATGATGCCTTCGTTGGCTTCAAAGCCGTCCATCTCGACCAGCAACTGGTTGAGCGTCTGTTCGCGCTCGTCGTTGCCGCCGCCGAGACCGGCGCCGCGATGACGACCGACAGCGTCGATTTCGTCGATGAAGATGATGCAGGGCGCATTCTTCTTGGCCTGTTCGAACATGTCGCGCACACGGCTGGCGCCGACGCCGACGAACATTTCAACGAAGTCCGAACCGGAGATCGTGAAGAACGGCACGTTGGCTTCGCCGGCAACCGAGCGGGCCAGCAGCGTCTTACCGGTACCGGGAGGACCGACGAGCAGCACGCCGCGCGGAATGCGACCGCCGAGGCGCTGGAACTTCTGCGGGTCGCGCAGGAATTCGACGATTTCTTCCAGGTCCTGCTTGGCTTCGTCGACGCCGGCGACGTCGTCAAAGGTGACGCGGCCATGCGCTTCGGTCAGAAGCTTGGCCTTGGACTTGCCAAAACCCATCGCTCCACGCGAGCCGCCCTGCATCTGGCGCATGAAGAACAGCCAGACGCCGAGGATCAGAAGCATCGGAAGCAGGGTACCGATATAGCTGAGGAACCCGGACGAACCGTCGGTTTCCGGGCGAACCGTGACCGTCACGTCCTTGGCTTCGAGGCGCTCGGTCAGCGCCGTATCGACTGATGGCGCGTAGGTCTGGAAGGTTGCGCCGCTTTCGGAATAGCTGCCGATCACTTTCGAGCCGGTGATCACGACTTCCTTGACGCGGCTCGCATCCACGTCCTTGAGGAATTGCGAGAACGGAATCTCGCGCGAGCCGGTGCGCTCCGTCGGCTGTTGGAACATGCTGAACAGCGCGATCAGCAGAAGCGCTATGATTGCCCAAAGGGCAAGATTACGAAAATTAGGGTTCATCGAACTCCCCGGAACCTGTCACGACCCGCGCATTTCGCGAGCCGCTGTCTTGCTCCCTAACATAGGGTTCTGGTGACGTATTGCCAAGGCAAACCGCCGGCTACCGTTCCATTTCTGTCAATAGATCGTGAACCGGCGGCGGAGGATAAGGCCCTCGTCCGAACAATCCGGCGATCCGATCGGCCATGATCCGGTCGAAACCCGGCAAAAAGGTGTCGTAGAGCCCGATCCGCGGCTCGATTGTGATGGATGCGACACTTTCGCCGTTCTCAGACCGGACCCTCGGCGCCGTAAGCGATGCACGACCGGCAACGCCCGGTGGCAAGCCTGCGGCAATAAGTCTCTGCTGTTGTGGCCCGCCTCGGCCCTCTGCCGCGACGGAGATGGGCGCGCTTCCGCCATTTCGCACATGGAAGCGGCCATCCCATGTTGCGGTCTCGCCGCCTGCAAGCGTCAAAGTCGTCAGGCCCCGCGCCTCGCGATAGAGGTAAAGCCCGCTTGCGCGGCGGTCGAACACGCATCTTCCGGCCGTCATCCTACCGAGCGTTGTCTCTCGCAGAAACGCCGCCACCCGCTTCACCGTATCTGCGGCGGGGATATGCGCGCGGCCGCCGACCACGGCCACCAGCGCGAGCAGCGCCCGCTGCCAATCGACGTCGTCGCGGTGTTCGGCGAAAGCAAGCGGGATCTCCACCACCAGGCCTGCATGCACGCGCACATGGCGGGTGATTAAGGCGGCAGCCCTTGTCGACGACCGGGCCCTGGCTCCAGCATCCCATGCCCCCTCCTCCGCTCGCGGTGCATGCGCCAGTTCAGCCCGGACGCGGACCCGCTCGAAGGTCGTGTTGGCGTTGCTCGGATCATCGAACCAGGTCACGTCACGCGTCGCGAGAAAGGCGCGGATCGAGGTCCGATCAAGATTAAGGAACGGCCGCAGCACCCAGATCCGGCGGTCGTAAAGCGTGGCGCGCGCCATGCCGGAAGCGCCCGGCCCCGTCGCCCTTTGCATCCGCATCAGGATCGTTTCGCGCTGGTCGTCGCTGGTGTGGCCGGTGACGATACAGCCGGCATCAAACCGCTCGGCGGCATCCGCCAGCAGCCGATAGCGCGCCTCGCGCGCCGCCGCCTGAATACCGGTCAGCGGTTTGGGGCCATCCCAACGCTTGATGAGGTGCGGAACGCCGATGCTTGCGCAGAAGGCGGCAACGCCTTGCGCTTCCGCAGCCGATTCCGGCCGCAGGGCGTGATCGACCGTACATGCGGCCAGGGAAAATCTGTTGGGGTCGCTTGCCTCAATCGCCTCGTTCAGGGCGAGAAGCAAGCCCTTGGAATCGCTCCCGCCGGAGACGGCAACGAGGATACGCATCGGGCGAAGACAGGAGGCGAGAAATCGTTTTGCCGTTTCGACAACGGCTGTCGGCGCTGGAGCCTCAGCAGCCAAAGCGGCTCTGCTCGCTCGTCACCTTCGCCTTCACCGCAGGCGAGGCCTTGGGATAGCGCTTGTTGACCTCGCCCAGCGTCGCGCAGGCGGTTTCCTTGTTGTCGAGCGCACCGAGCGACATGCCGAGCTTCAACAGCATTTCGGGCGCCTTCGGCGATTTGCCGTGGGCCTGATGCGCGTTCAGGAAGGTCTTGGCGGCGTCGCTGTATTTGCCTTGCGAATATTGGGCTTCACCCAGCCAGAAGCTGGCATCGGCTGCCTTGTCGCCCTTCGGAAACGCGGCCAGGTAGTCGCCGAATTCCTGCTCGGCAGTGCTGTAGTCCCCCGAAAGGACATGACCGTAGGCCGACTGGTAGAGGTCGCCGGGATTGTCGAGCGATGCAGTCTGCTGGCTGCCGGGATTGCTGTTCAAGCCGCCGTCGGCCGGTGCGCCGGAATCGACGCCGGGAAGCGTGGCGTTTGCGCCCGGCCGCCCATCCGTCGTCGCTGCGACCGGATTGCCGTTCTCGTCGAACACGATCTGTCCGAGTGTCGACGGCGGGGCCGCGCCGTTGCCGCCCTGGCTTGCTCCGGGCGAAACGCCCGAAGACGCCATGTCGTTGCCGCCGGCTGCGGGCGCCATGGTCTGGCTATCCGTCACCCCCGGGGTGACGGACGCCTGATCGCTGGTTTTCGGCGTCTGCAGAGCGCCGCTCTTCTTGGGGGAGGCCTTGCCGCTTTCCAGATCCTGGAAGCGGAACTCGTTGTCCTCCTGGAACTTCCGGATCTGCTCCTGCATCTGCAAGAGCTGGAAGCTCATTTCCTCGATACGCCCGTTAAGCGAGCGGATCTGTTCTTCGAGCTGGCCAATCCGTGCGGTTTCGGCCGACTGCACCTTTACGACGGGCAGGTTCTGCGCGCCGCTGTTGGTCTCAGTCGTTCGGGCCAGCAGCCCTGAAAGAGGCATGGCGTTCGCCGTCTGGCCGAGACCCGCAAGGGTCGCAAGACCGATCAGGCCCGCCACGACAAATTTCTTCATTTCATTTGTCCTGTTCGAATACCGGTTGTCCCACCCTTGACCAGGGGCCCGCAATACATCTCGCCGAGTCATCTGGGTGATTGCCGCACAGTTTTCCAATTGCCCTGAAAAAGCAACGGAGTTCGGCCAAAGTGTGGTAAAAAAGCAAAGGGCGGCCAAGGGCCGCCCTTTTAATTTAGCGATCTGTGATCTCCGGAACACGCAACGCCTCCTGGGATCAAGTCGCGATTGCGGGCCACACAATGCGCGCGGCCGCGGCATCATTACATGCCGGCGCCACCGAGAACGGTAACGGCGCGGCGGTTCTGCGACCAGCAGGAAATGTCGTCGCAAACGGCGACCGGCTTTTCCTTGCCGTAGGAGATCGTCTTCATGCGGTTCGACGGAACGCCCTGGCTGATCAGGTAGTCGCGGGTCGAGGCCGCACGGCGGGCGCCGAGCGCCAGGTTGTACTCGCGCGTGCCGCGTTCGTCGGCATGGCCTTCGATGGTGATCGCGTAGTTCGGGTACTTGGCAAGCCACTGGGCCTGACGAGCGAGCGTCTGCTGCGCGTCGGCGCGGATCGAGGTGGAGTCGGTGTCAAAGAAGATGCGGTCGCCGACATTGACGGTGAAGTCCTGCTGCGAGCCCGGCGTTGCCGAACCGGCGCCACCGAGACCGAGTTCGCCAGCGCTGCCCGGCAGGTTCTTCTTCGATGCACAGCCAGCCAGGGCAAGCGTCATGACCAGGGCGATCATGACCGGGTTGCGAGCGATGGTCTGCATGCGGCCTGCGGCCGGGGTGTCAATTCGGCTCATACGCCGGTCTCCTTGAGAAGTGTCTGAATTCACGGTTGCCAGACTGTAACCGGAAGCGGTTAATCGCTATTCAACAGTTATGGTTAACAAATCGATAATTTCGGCTCGGGCCCTGCTAGACCAGCACTTTGCGGCGAGAAAGCGGCATCATTGCCACATTTTCCCGCCGCAAATCGGATCAGCCTGCAGCGGGATCAGGAAAAAAAGAGGCGGCTTTCCGCCGGCCTCCCGCCCTTAAGCGGACGAGAGGCGATCACGTTACTGGCTTTGGATCGGACGATCCAAAGCCACGTGAACTACTCGAGCAGCGGCGACCAGGCCGGGTCGGATGCGAAGCCCTGCGTCTGGATCAGCTGCTCGTTGTAACCCGACAGATCGATCGAATAGAGCTGCGGTCCGCCGGAACCGGCACCCTGGCGGAAGAACATCAGGACACGGCCATTCGGCGCCCAGGTCGGACCCTCGTTGTGGAAGCCGGTGGTCAGGATACGTTCGCCCGAACCGTCGGTCTTCATCACGCCGATCGAGAACTTGCCGCCCGACTGCTTGGTGAAGGCGATGAGGTCGCCACGCGGAGACCAGACCGGCGTCGAATAGGAGCCGTCGCCGAAGGAGATGCGGCGCTGGCCGGAACCGTCGGCACCCATGACGTAGATCTGCTGGCGGCCACCGCGGTCGCTTTCAAAGGCGATCTGGCTGCCATCCGGCGAATAGGACGGGGCGGTATCGATCGCGGCGGTGTTGGTCAGGCGCGTCGTGGTGCGCGAGCGCAGATCCATTGTGTAGATGTTGGCGTTGCCGTCCTGCTGCAGGCTCATGATGACCCGCTGGCCATCCGGCGAGAAGCGCGGCGAGAAGGTCATGCCGGGGAAGTTGCCGACGACCTCGCGCTGTCCGGTTTCCAGCTGCAGCAGGTAAACGCGCGGCTGCTGGTTTTCGAACGACATGTAGGTGACTTCCTGGCGGTTCGGCGAGAAGCGCGGCGTCAGAACGATGTCGTTGGAATTGGTGAGCGCACGGGCGTTGAAGCCGTCCTGGTCCATGATGGCGAGCTGACGCTTGCGTGCCGTCTTCGGGCCGCTTTCGGCGACATAGACGATGCGGGTGTCGAAATAGCCCTTTTCGCCGGTGACGCTCTGATAGATGGCGTCGGCGATGATGTGGGCCACGCGGCGCCAGTTTTCCGGCTGGGTGAAGAACTGCTGGCCGGTCATCTGCTTGTTACCGAACGTATCCCACAGGCGGAACTCGGCCTTCAGCCTGCCGTCGCCTTCCTGCGTCACGCGGCCGGTGACGAGCGCCTGCGCGTTGATGACCTTCCAGTCCTCGAAACGCGGCGTCGCATCCGGATTGCTGATCTTCTCGATGAACGCTCCCTTGTTGATCGGCGCGAACAGGCCCGAACGCTTCAGGTCCGCCGCAACCACGTCGGAAATCTTCTGGCCGAGTTCGCCCTGGAGAAAGTCCGTGACAGCGATCGGCAGCGGTTCGACGTTGCCCTTGTTGATGTTGATTTCAACTTCAGCATTTGCCGGTGTCACCGCCGCCACGACGGCGGCTAACATGCCCGCGGCCACCATCAGGGCGCGGAAAAGAGAGACCTTGATCATAGGGACAAGCCTTTCAGCTTCGTACGAAGGGTTTGCAGGGGTGGTTTGCTATCCGGCATGGGTTCCAATCCCGGCAGCTCTAGAGTGCGAATTCCGAGGGGTCGAAATTCAGCACGAGGGTATTCCATCCTTTTTCGCCCTCATATTTTTCAGGCGGGAGGTTCTGTAGCGGGGCCGAACGGCGGATCGCGCGCAAGGTGCTGCTTTCAACGGCACGGCGCGTACCTTCCGGACCGCCGGTTGCGGTAACCTCGGGTGTGCCGACGATATTGCCGGCGGGATCCAGCTGCACGCGCACCGTGACACGCACTTCCTCGACGCCGGTCAGGCCTGGCGTCAGCGACCAGTTGCCCTGGATCTGGCCCTTGACGCCATCGATCTCGTTGGCGCTCAAGCCCACACCAATGGTTTTCTTGCCGCCGAGCGCCGCTTCCTGTGTCGAGCGCTTGGCACCACCGGCGGAGGGATCCTGCCGGTTGAGAAGGGCGGCGATCTCGTCGGCGTTGAACTTGCTTTCCTCGGTGGAGGCAGCTTTCTTCTGTTCCTTCGGCGTCGCCTCGTTCTTGCGGTCTGGCGTCTTGGCGCTCTGGGCGGGCTTTTCGACCTTCGGCTTTGCCGCCGGCGTCGGCACCTTCTCAGGTAGCGCTTCGGCTTCCGGGTTCTCGGCCGGCTTTTCCTCGGCGGGTGCCGGCTCCGGCTTCGTCTCCGGCTTCACTTCCTGCTTCGGTTCGGGCAGAGCGGCAACTTCGGTCGCAGGTTCGGAGGCGGGCTTGGATTCCTCTACTTTCTTGATCTCTTGCTCGACCGGATCGGGCGTCGGCTCGGGCTTCTCGTTCTTTTCCGGAGAGGCCGTGGCTTCGCTCTTCGACGGCTTGGCGTTCGGCGTCGGCGGCGTCTTCAGGTCGGTATCGTTGTCGCCGATGTTTTCGGCAGGCTGGTTGGTCTCCGGCCGCTTGGTCGGAACCGGCGACGAGGTCTCCTTCTTCGGCGCCTTCTTGTCGCCCTGCTGAACCTGCGTCATCTCCGAATAGGGAACGATGTCGACAGGCAAAGCCTCGACGTCGGCGACCTGGAAGTCAGCCGGGCTGCCAAGCGACACCAGCGCCCAGGTCAAGACCATGGCGTGGAGGACAGCAGATGTAGCGAGACTGCCCTTCATCGTGGACGATCACTTTTCCTGTTCTTGCAGCGTGACGAGGCCGAGGTTCTTGAAACCGGCGGCCGAGATGCGGGCCATGACCTTCATGACCGTGCCGTAGTCGGCATTGGTGTCACCGCGCACATAGATGCGCTCGTTGTAGCCGGTGGTGGCGATCGCCTCGAGCTTCGGCACCACTTCGTCGATGGCGATCGCGGTTTCCTGCAGGTAGATCTCGCCTGCCGGGTTGACCGAGACAGTGATCGGCTGCGTATCGGAATTGAGCGCCTTTGCCTGCGTTTCCGGCAGATCGATCGGCACGCCGACCGTCATCATCGGTGCTGCCACCATGAAGATGATCAGGAGCACGAGCATGACGTCGACGAACGGCGTCACGTTGATCTCGCTCATCATGGCTTTCTTGCCGCCGCGGCGACGACGTCCGCCACCCGAACCCTTGGCTCCGCCAACCGACATACCCATCAGCGTGGTCTCCGTACTCTCTGGCGATTACTGCGCGGCCTGGCGCGGGTTCTGCAGCTTCTCGTCGATCTGCCGCGACAGGATGGCGGAGAATTCGTCGGCGAAAGCTTCCATGCGTGCCGACAGCTTGCCGGCGTCGGCCGAGAACTTGTTGTAGGCGATAACCGCGGGGATAGCGGCGAGCAGGCCGATCGCGGTGGCGAGCAGTGCTTCGGCGATACCGGGCGCCACGACCGCAAGGTTGGTCGACTTCGAACCGGCGATCGCCTGGAACGAGGTCATGATACCGACGACCGTACCGAAAAGGCCGATGAACGGGGCGGCCGAACCGATGGTCGCGAGCGAGCCGAGACGGGCTTCCAGCGATTCCGATTCCCGGGCGAGCGTCACGTCCATGGCGCGGTCGATACGCATCTGCAGGCCGATCGGCGAACGGGCGCCGCGCTCGAAGCTCTTCTTCCATTCGCGCATGGCGGACACGAAGATCGCACCCATGCCGGCCGTCTGGCGGTCGGCGAGCGTGCGGTAGAGTTCTTCCAGCGACTGGCCGGACCAGAACACCTGCTCGAAGCTGTCGAGCTGGCGGCGGACGCGGCCGTAGTTCAGCGTCTTGTCGACGACGATCGCCCAGGTCCAGACGGAGGCTGCGACCAGCCCCAGCATGACCAGCTTCACGACGAAGCCCGCTTGCATGAATAGCGACCAAAGGCTCACATCGTGTGTTGCCGCGGCCAATCCAACCTGTTCCATCGTCTTCAGTCCCCGAATCCAAACACCCGGCAAGAGCGGTTCATGCTCGTGACCGGGTAGCCCAAACGTCCTGTTTGCAAGAGTGCCCGGCACCGCCGCAGATCGCACCATCGCGACCTCAATTAGCTTTAGGTTGCCTTCTTGCCGTCAATTTTGGTCAAAGGATGACGTGCACTGCACAAATCCTGATGCGATGATTAAGACACCATTATGGTTAAGAGACCGTTACCGTCGTGTGTCTTTGCAGTATCACCCGGCGGTCGGAACTTAAGCGTTGCCGAGTACGTTCCTAGGGATGGCCCAACGAACGACAGGACAACGAAGCGAAGGAAAGTCCTCACCGGACCTTGATCCCCGGGACCGATTGATCCTCGCCCTTTGCGCCGAGCTCAAGGCCGAGCGGGAAACCCGCGCCGCCCTGGAGGACGCACTCGCCCACGGCGTCGTGTCGCTGGAAATCCTCCAGGCCATCATCTCCGATCCGGTTCCCGTGGTGACCGAGGAGGACATTGTTCGCATCGAACGGGTCCTCGCCCTCGATGCGGCCCGGTCCGCAATTCTGGCTAAGGACGCGCCGACCGTCCGGGGTCTCCGTGGAGGCGGGTGATGGCGTCCCTTCGCAGCCCGCTTGCCGAATACAACAAACGCCGCAACTTCGGCGAGACGCGCGAACCAAAGGGCAAGCTTGGTCGCGGCCGGTCCGGCCGCATGCGCTTTCTCGTGCAGAAGCATGACGCCACCCGGCTCCACTACGACTTGCGGCTGGAATGGGACGGTGTCTTGAAGAGCTGGGCGGTCACCCGCGGACCAAGCCTCAATCCGGAAGACAAGCGACTAGCTGTCAGAACCGAGGATCATCCGCTGGCCTATGGCGATTTCGAAGGCACAATCCCCGAAAAGCAATATGGCGGCGGCACCGTCATGTTGTGGGACAGCGGCTGGTGGGAGCCGGAAAACGATCCGGACGAGGGCTTGCGCGAGGGCAAGCTGACATTCCATCTTCACGGTCAGCGGATGCAAGGCGGGTGGGCATTGGTGCGGATGCGGTCACGCCCCGGTGAAAAGCGCGAGAACTGGCTGCTGATCAAGGAGGGTGACGAAATTGCCGCCGAGGATGGCAACGTTCTGCTGGAGAACCATCTGACGAGCGTCAGCACCGGCCGCACCATGGCCGAGATTGCCGATGGGAAGGGCGAACGCAAGAAGCATGTCTGGACCTCAAAGGGGGAGGACAAGGAGGCGAAGGCCGTGACAGTCAAAACATCCAAAACCGCAACGAAGCCCAAGGACAAAGCAGCAAAGCCGGCAAAGGCGAAGCAAGCCATATCGGACGAAACCGTGCTTGGGGTGCGCATCACTCATCCGGATCGCGTCCTGTTTGCTGACCAGGGCATCAGCAAGCTCGATCTCGCCCGCTACTACGCCGTCGTCGCCGATCGCATATTGCCCCATGCCGCCGAGCGTCTCCTGTCGCTCGTGCGTGCGCCGCAGGGCGTGAAGGGTCCGCGCTTCTACCAGAAACATGCGAGCGACGGTTTTCCCGACGAGATCAAGGAAGTCCCCGTCGAGGAAAGCTCCGGCGAAACGGAAAACTACATGTATGTGCGCGACGCCAAGGGGCTGGTCGCTGCGGTCCAGATGGGCACGCTGGAGTTCCATATCTGGGGATCGCATGTCGACAAGCTGGAGATCCCCGATCGACTGGTCTTCGACCTTGATCCTGACGAGGGTCTCGACTTCGAGATGGTCAAGGGTGCGGCCGTGGCCTTGCGCGATGCGCTCGATGAGATCGGGCTGAAATCGGCTCCGATGGTCACGGGCGGCAAGGGCGTCCATGTCATCGTGCCGCTGACGGCCCGCGCCAGCTGGCCGGAAGCCAAGGCCTTCGCCAAGACCTTTGCGCAAGGTTTCGCCGATCGCGAACCGGACCGGTTCATCGCCACCATGTCGAAGGAAAAGCGCAAAGGACGCATCTTCATCGACTGGCTGAGGAATGAGCGCGGCGCGACCGCCATTGCCCCCTACTCGACCCGGGCGCGCGCTGACGGACCGGTGGCGACGCCCATCAACTGGGATGAACTTGCCGATCTCAAGTCGGCCAACAGCTTCCACATCCCGGACATCCTCGAGCGGATCGAAAATGGCGCAGACCCCTGGCAGGATGTGTCCAAGATCAGGCAATCCCTGACCAAGACGATCCTGGGCAAGATCGGCGTGAACGAGGCGGACTAGGCCGCCGACGCCCCGCGCAATCCCTCGATCCACGAACGTAATGCCGTCCCGATCGCGTGCGGATGATCCTCCTGCAGGTAGTGCGCGCCCGCGCCGAGTTTCACCAGGCGGCAATTCGCAAGCTCGTCGGCATAAGCTTCCGCCTCCGCCGGTGAGATGAGCGCACCAGGGTCGCCCGAGAACAATAGCTTGGGATATCCTGAGGCGCGAAGCGTGGCGTGATCTGCCGTACTGATAGCGTAGAACTCAGAAGGCGCGCCCTCGATCGGCAGTTCACGCGGCAGGCGCAGCACGGGGCGGCGGGAAGATGGATCCGGAAACGGTGCCCGATAAGCAGCCATTTCCTCGTCGTTCAGTTGACGCAGGATCGCGTTCGGTACGACCCGTTCGATGAAGACGTTTTCCTCCAGGATCAGCCGCTCGCCGACGCCTTCAGTTCGGAACGCCCTGAACAGTTCGCGGGCCTGAGGCTTTTGATGAAACGCCTCATAAGTTTCAGCCGGCCGGATATATTCCATGAAGGCGAGGCCGAGCACCTTCTCCCGATTGAGTGCGGCAAAGTGGAAGGCAAGCGCCGTTCCCCAATCCTGCGCGACCAGGAAAAGTGGACCGGGAGCGACCTTTTCGATGAAGGCTTCGAGATAGCGGAACTGGTCGAGGAAGGTGTAGTCGATGTCGGGCTTGTCGGATTGGCCATAGCCGATCAGATCCGGTGCAACGCAGCGCCCGACCGGTGTCACATGCGGCAAGATGTTCCGCCAGATATAGGACGACGTCGGGTTGCCGTGGAGAAACAGGACCGTCGGTCCCGTGCCTTTTTCGATATAGGCCATCGACGATCCGAAAATGTCGACGAATGACTTGCCCGCTGCGAATGCCTCTTCACGCATGCTTCCCTCCATCAAACACGGTTGAAAAAACGATCGTCCTGAACGTTGCAAGCGGCGCCGGGCTGCGATCGACCTTCATGCGCAGCATGGCCCCCTGCCAGGCGCTGAGCAGGAAGTCGGCAAGCTCGGCCGCCGAGCCGAGCGGAGCGATTTCGCCCTTCTCCAGCCCTTCGGCGATGCAGGCCTCGAAGGGACCGCGCCAGGTCGCAAAGAGTTTCGACAGATGCGCCCTGAGCCGTTCATTGTCGAAGGAGGCTTCGAGGCTGAGATTGCCGATCATGCAGCCGCGGCTGTAGTCGGCGTCAGCCAGCTTGCCGGTGATGAGGTCGATGTAGCGACGCAACCGGTCGACGGAGCGCACGCTTCTGTCGCCAAGCGCCTCTTCCACGAGGCCCGAGACATAGGCGAAGTAGCGATCGAGCACCTCGATGACGAAGTCTTCCTTGGACGTGAAGTGATTGGTGAAGGACCCAGGACGGGCGCCCGCAGCCTCGACGATGTCGCGTACGCCGGTCCCGGCGTAGCCTGTGTTCCATACGAGCTGATCGCCCGCCTTCAGAAGATTTTCGCGTATCGATTTTCTGGACATGGCGAAATAATACGTACGTACGTATTATTGTCAATGCACTGAATCGAATGCAGTGAAAACGCGCGTCCACCAACGAAAAACGCCCCTGGAAGGGGCGCCGTGTCTCCGTTCGACTGAAGGAGAGCTCTAGCCCGCGCTCTCCTTCGCATGATGGAATTTGTAGGCGAGCGCCTCGGGCAGCCGCCGTGGCCGACCCTGGCCGTTGATCACGGCGATGATCACCTTGGCGGCGATCAGCAACTGCTCGCCGCGGCGGATCTCCTGCTGCAGCACCATCTTGGCGCCGCCGGCCTTCTCGGTGACGGTGGTAATCGTCAGGATGTCATCCATGCGCGCCGGCAGCTTGAAGTCGATCTCCATGCGATGGACGACGAAGACGAGGCCTTCGCTGTCGCCCTCGATCGCCAGCGTTGCCTGCTCGACGCCGAGCAGCCGCAGGAAATCGGTGCGGGCGCGCTCCATGAAATGCAGGTAGCGGGCGTGATAGACGACGCCGGAAAAGTCGGTGTCTTCGTAATAGACGCGCTGGATCAGCTGATGGCCGTTTTCGGTCAGTTCGCCTGCGAGCGAAATCAGGGACATACTTTTCTCCGAAAGAATTTCCCGTTTCCTGTGCAGGAACAAAAAGCCGTTTGCAAGCATTGCAGCCTTGTCACAATCCTATCCTATCACGTGACGGACTTCCTTTGCGATCAGGAGAACGTGCATGAAGATTGCGATTCTCGGCGGCGACGGTTTCGTCGGTTGGCCCACGGCCCTTCATTTGTCCGATGCCGGTCACGACGTTCATATCCTCGACAATCTCTCCCGCCGATGGATCGATACGGAACTGGGCGTGCAATCGCTGACGCCGATGGATTCGATCCAGGAACGCACGCGTATCTGGCATGCCGAAACCGGCCGGCGCATCCATTTCAACCTGATCGATCTCGCCCGCGACTACGAACTCCTGAAGAACTGGCTCGCCGACCATCGCCCTGACGCCATCGTGCATTTTGCCGAACAGCGTGCCGCGCCCTATTCGATGAAGAGCGACCGCCACAAGAACTACACGGTCAACAACAACGTCAACGCCACGCACAATCTTCTGAACGCGCTGGTCGAACTCAGCCTCGACGCCCACCTCGTGCATCTCGGCACCATGGGCGTCTACGGCTACTCCACCATCGGCGCGGCGATCCCCGAGGGCTATCTGCCTGTCGGCATCGAAACGATGGGCGGCGAGACCGTCAGCCAGGAGATCCTCTACCCCTCCAATCCCGGCTCGATCTACCACATGACCAAGTGCCTGGATCAGTTGCTCTTCCAGTTCTATGCCAAGAACGACGGGCTTCGGATCACCGACCTGCACCAGGGCATCGTCTGGGGTACGCATACCGAGCAGACGCGCCGCCACGCCCAGCTCATCAACCGCTTCGACTATGACGGCGACTATGGCACCGTGCTCAATCGTTTCCTCATCCAGGCGGCAATCGGTTATCCGCTGACCGTGCACGGCACCGGCGGCCAGACCCGCGCCTTCATTCACATCCAGGATTCGGTGCGATGCATCGAGCTGGCGCTCACGAACCCACCGGCGCGCGGCAGCCGTGTCGAGATCTTCAACCAGATGACCGAGACCCACCGGGTGCGCGATCTCGCCGAAATGATCGCCTCGATATCGGGGGCCGAGATCGCCCGGTTGCCGAACCCGCGCAAGGAAGCTGCCGAGAACGAACTCGTCGTGCACAACGAGAAATTCCTGAGCCTCGGTCTCAACCCGACGCGGCTGCAGGACGGATTGCTTTCGGAAATCGTCGATGTCGCCAAGAAATTCGCCTATCGTGTCGACAGAACGCGCGTGCCCGCCGTCTCCGCCTGGACCAAGGACATCGCGCCGCTGATCAACCACGACCCAGAGGGCAAGCGGCTGAAATCCGTTTCATGACATCGAACGATCCTTCGGAGGGGCTCCGCCCCTCCTCGCCTCCCCAAGCCGACCATGCCTATGTGACGCTCGTCACCAATGCCGATTATGCGCTTGGCGCCCGCGCACTGGCGCGCTCCATAACACGCACGGGCACGAGGGCCGATATCGTCGTGCTGCACACGGGCGGCGTTTCTGTCGATGTACTGGCGCCGCTTGCCGAATTCGGCTGCCGGCTGGTGGAGACCAACCTTCTGCCGCTTTCCGACGCCTTCAACGCGCGCCACCAGCGCCGGAACGTGCATGATAAGGCGCCCTTCACGAAAGGCCGAAAGCCCGACTTCCACTCGCCGCTCGACAACTTCTGCAAGCTCCGGCTCTGGCAGCTTACCGAATATCGGCGCTGCGTCTTCATCGACGCCGATGCGGTCGTGCTCCGGAACATCGACCGGCTGTTTGCCTATCCGGAATTCTCCGCTGCCCCCAATGTCTACGAAAGCCTTGCGGACTTTCATCGGCTGAATTCCGGCGTCTTCGTCGCCGAACCGTCAATGGCGACCTTCGACAGGATGATCACCCAGCTTGATGCGCCGGACGCCTTCTGGCCGCGCACCGACCAGACCTTCCTGCAAGCCTTCTTCCCGGACTGGCACGGTCTGCCAGTGACGATGAACATGCTGCAATATGTCTGGTTCAACCTGCCCGAACTCTGGGACTGGGGCTCAATCGGCGTGCTGCACTACCAGTATGAAAAGCCCTGGGAGACGGATCATCCGCGCAGGGAGGCCCTGCAGCCGCTTATCGATCTCTGGCATGGCTACCTGACAGGAGACGATATTCCGGACATCGCATCGCTCACCAACCCGGTCCGCCGATGACCCGCGTGCTTGTCTCCGGCGGCACGGGCTTCGTCGGCCGCTTCATCGTCGAGCATCTGCTGCAGGCGGGGTACGAGGTTGTGATCGGCGGTCGCACGCGGGGCCCAAACACCTTCTTCAGCGGGCCTGTTGGTTTCGTGCCCCTGTCGCTCGATCCGACGAGCGATCACAGCGCGGCCTTTGGCAATGTCCAGTGTTTCGTCCATGCCGCCTTCCAGCACATCCCTGGCCGATATCGAGGCGGCGAAGGCGATGATCCCGAGAGCTTCCGCCGCGCCAATCTCGATGGTTCGGTCCGGCTTTTCGAAACGGCACGCGAACAGGGCGTAGGTCGCTGCATCTTCCTGTCGAGCCGCGCCGTCTACGGAACGCACCCAGCAGGCGCCGTGCTGTCGGAGGGATCGACCTGCCATCCCGAGAGCCTCTATGGCGCGCTCAAGCTTGCGGCGGAGCGGCAACTAGAACTGCTGGGCACGGACGACTTCAGGACAGCAAGCCTACGCGTCACCGGCGTCTACGGAGCACCGGGCAACGGGGCGTCGCACAAATGGCAGGCCCTGTTCGACGACTATCTGCAGGGCCGCCCGGTTGCACCGCGGGCCGGCACGGAAGTGCATGGCGACGATGTCGCAGCCGCCGTGCGCCTCGTGCTCGAAGCGGAAACGCGCCGCTTGCCGGTTTCGGTCTTCAACGTCTCCGATATCCTCGTCGACAACAGCATCATTCTGGAAATCGTTCGCCAAATCACCGGTTGTATGAACGACCTGCCCGAACCGGCCGCATTGACCGAATTCAACGCGATGGACTGTGGCCGTCTGCGCGCGCTCGGCTGGACGCCGGGCGGGCTCCCGCGGCTGCACGAGACGATCGAAAAGCTGCTCGGCTGAGACCCTGCGTAGAGCCGTTCTGTGTCGATCAAGGACTCCTTTAAGGAGTATTAATTTACAATTTAATACCCCAGGTTGCCGCCGAAAATCCGAGCTATCTTGGCTGCGCGGAACGGTTCCGGTCCGTGCAAAAAGCTCAACCCTCCCGTCGATCGACGGCGCTTCGAAGGAAATCAATCATGCCTATCGAGACGTTGAATCCTGAAGTCTGGAAGCTTGTCGGCACTTTGAACGGTGAATGGAAAACGAATGGCGGCAAGGATTTCGGCTGGGGCACGGTCAAGACCTCATCGCAAACCTTGACTGCAAACGCCTTGCTTTCGGTCTACAAGCTGATGCGCGGCAACCAGAATCTGACGCGCGACTACTACCTCGTCGTCGGGGATGTCTATCACGGCATCCAGGGTTCGCCGTCCACTCCGTCGTCCAACTGGGTATCGGTCGGCTTTTACGCCAATCACATGAAGCTGCGCCTCGAGACGAACTCGCAGCAGGCGCGGCTCGTAACGTTCGGGCCGAACAGCACCGTCGAGCAAGCGACGATCAGTTTCTCGATCGGCGGCGAACTCAGCGCCGAATACAGCAAGGAAGGCCCGAAGGGCGGCGCCTCGCTCAGCGCCAATGTCGGTGTCAGCTTCACGGCCTCCGAGGTTTCGTTTGCGGCACGCCCCGCAACGCAATCGATCGAGTGGCAGGCGAGATTGCCCCATGTCGGCTGGGTTTCGGCGGGAGTGCCGGCAAATCCCGGTCGCCCGTCCTATGCCGGTTACATCTGGAATGCGGCCGCGATCATCGAGGTCCCGCAAGGCGCGACGCCCAACTTCAAAGGGCGCTTCGAAGTGGACTTCGAGTTCAATTGGACGCGCGGCATTCGCAAGCGGTCGTTCACGCCCGAGATCGATCTCGTCTACCAGTCCCTTACCAGGACGGGCACCAGCGACATCGAGGTTATTCCGCCGCTGCCGACGATACTGGAGACATTGCGCTCCCTCGCCTCTTCGACCGGTCGGGACGGCAAGACCGACACCTTCCTGGCAGCGCTGGAAAACTCTCGTGTGATCGATGCGCTCGGCGACAGCAATCTTGACCAGATCGTCATCGCGCCAACCAACCTGGCCGTCCAGACTTACTTCGACCAGCACCCGCAAATCGCGCTTGAGGCCGTTTCGCCGGCAAACCAGGCCTGGCTCGATAGCTGGGTCGCCGAACGGATCATCAGCACACCGCCCGGCTCTGTTGAACTGGCAACACTCAGTGCGTCGGTAAAGAGCATGAGCGAGGGGGAATGGTACCAGTGCGCGGACGGCCTGCTGCTGGTCACCGACACCTATGAGGTGGCGTCCGGCCTGCGGGGCGCAGTGCGAAGCGGAGCCATCAGGGCCGCCTGACGCACCGTGACAAACGGGCGCCCTGCTCGGCTCAACAGAGCGGGCGGGCGGAAGCAAACAGGCCTGGCGTCGTCTTGATGCCAGGCTCTTTCAGCGCAAGACCGAACGAACCTGGAATTTGTCGCTCAGCCGAGATCGATCACCACGATCTCCGGCGGCATGCCGAAGCGAACCGGCGCAAGCGAGCAGCCGAGACCGCCGGAAACGATCAGATTGCAATCGTTCTCGGTCACATGGCCGTAGGCGTAACGCTCGCCGAAACGCGAGGGCACGACCGGCGCATAGCCGAGAAACCGCACCTGGCCGCCATGGGTATGGCCCGACAGTGTCAGCGCGACACGCGACGGAACACGCGGGAACACATCCGGCTCATGCGCCATGAGGATGACCGGATCGGTATCGCTCACCTGGGCGAGCGTACCATCGAGATCGTCGAGACCGCTCATGCGCTTGCGTTGCCACTTCTTGCCGGGCACCAAGGCAAGCTGATCTTCGAGGCCAGCGATCCAGAAGCCCTGCCCCTCCTTCTCCAGTCTCACCGCCCGGTTGCTATAGACGTTGATGCCGACGTCCTGCAGCGCCTTGTGCCCGAAGGTCGGCCCGCCGCCGTTCTTCTGCGCGGTCCGGTCTTCCCACCAGTCATGATTGCCCATGACCGCGTGGACGCCGAGCGGCGCCTCGAGTGTGGCCAGCGCCTTCGACCATTCGCTGGAATGCACATAGCTGGTGACGAGGTTCATGCCGGCCACATAGTCGCCGAGCAGCAGCGTGATATCGCCGCCAAGGCTGTTGGCCTGCCGGCAGATCGAAGCGATACGGCTTGCCGGCATCCAGGGCTCGCACGCGTGGATGTCGGTGAGCACGACGGCGCGCAGCTTGAGGCCTGGTGTCCAATTGGGTGGCGTCAGTTTGTATCGGGTGACGTTCAGCCGGGCCAGAGGTTCGACGGCAAAGGCGTAGCCGCCCAGTGCCGCCATGCTGACGATACCGCCGCCGATCAGTTTCAACAATCCGCGGCGGCTGATCATCTAGTCGTCGTCCTCTAATGTCAGGCGAAACTGGGTCGCCTCCATCTCCTTGGGGGGATTAAGGCCGATATGTTTCCAGGCATTGGCGGTCAAAATACGGCCGCGCGGCGTGCGTTGGATGAAGCCCTGCTGGATCAGATAGGGCTCGATGATGTCTTCGATCGCATCACGCGGCTCCGAAAGGCCCGCAGCGATGGTCTCGATGCCGACGGGACCGCCGCCAAAGTTCTGCGCGATCATGAAGAGGTAGCGCCGGTCGAGCTGGTCGAGGCCCATATTGTCGACGAGCAGCCGCGTCAGCGCCTCGTCCGCGAGCTCCTTGGTCACGGCTTCGGCACGCGCCACTTCGGCGAAGTCGCGCACCCGGCGCAACAGCCGGCCGGCGATGCGCGGCGTACCGCGGGCGCGGCGGGCGATCTCGCGGGCGCCGTCGTCGGTCATGCCGAGGCCCATCAGCCGGGCGCCACGCCGGACGATCGATTCCAGCTCTTCGACCGTGTAGAAATTGAGCCGCACCGGAATGCCGAAACGGTCGCGAAGCGGCGTCGTCAGAAGCCCGAGGCGGGTGGTTGCCGCCACCAGCGTGAACTTCGACAGGTCGATCTTCACCGACCGCGCCGCCGGGCCTTCGCCGATGATGAGGTCGAGCTGGAAGTCCTCCATCGCAGGATAGAGGATTTCCTCGACGGCCGGATTGAGCCGGTGAATTTCGTCGATGAAGAGCACGTCGCGCTCTTCGAGATTGGTGAGCAGGGCTGCGAGATCGCCGGCCTTGGCGATCACAGGGCCGGAGGTCGAGCGGAAATTGACGCCGAGCTCCTTGGCCATGATCTGCGCCAGCGTCGTCTTGCCGAGCCCGGGAGGGCCGACGAAGAGCACGTGGTCCAGCGCCTCGCCGCGATTTTTTGCCGCCTCGATGAAGATCTTCAGGTTGGCGCGCGCTTCCGCCTGGCCGGTGAAGTCATCCAGCGTCTGCGGGCGCATGGTCGCATCGAGGTCTTCACCGCGCTTTTCCGGCGTTATCAGGCGTGCGGCGTCAGTCATGCGTTCGTTCCATTCGGTCGGGCAGCTCAGCGCTGCAACCCGTCATCATGCCGGGCACGATGCGTTCTGCCTTCTGTGCCCGGCCAAGGCAAGCGTTCATCGCGCCAGCTCTTTCAGGCCAAGGCGAATGAGCTTGGCGCTGTCGCCGCCTTCGCCGCCGTTCTTCAAGGCCGCAGCAACGGCATTGGCCGCCTGGTCGCGCGAGTAGCCGAGATTGGTGAGCGCCGAAACCGCATCGGAAACCGGCGCGGAGGCGACGCCTTCGCCAAGCTCCTGCTTGAGGCCGATCGAGGCCGACATCTCGCCGGCGAAGGACGGCGCCTTGTTCTTCAGTTCCGTGACGATGCGCACCGCCACCTTGGGCCCGACACCGGGCGCACGGGAGACGGAGGTCTTGTCCTGCAGCGCGATCGCATTGGCCAATTCCCCCGGCGTCAGGGTGGAAAGCACGGCCAGCGCCACTTTCGAGCCGACCCCCTGCACGCTCTGCAACAGCCGGAACCATTCCCGCTCCAGCGCCGTCAGGAAGCCGAACAGCTTCAACTGGTCTTCGCGCACATACGTCTCGATGAAGAGCACCGCCGCCTCGCCCGCCGATCCGAGCCTGGACAGCGTGCGCGCCGAACAAAAGGCAACGTAGCCGACGCCATGCACATCGAGCACGACGTGATCCTCGGCGATCTCGTCGATGGTACCCTTCAATTTGCCGATCATGTGGCGTCTCTCGCGGTGGGTTCTGGATGGTCACCGGACCATCGGAAATTATCGTGTCGGGCGCAACTACGCCATCAATGCGGCAAGCCGGCTCGTCACCGATTGCCGGTTGTGGGCATGGCAGATAGCGATCGCCAGTGCGTCCGCCGCATCGTTGCCCTTGAACTCGGCCTTCGGCATCAGAACCTTCAGCATCATGTGGATCTGCTGCTTCTCGCCATGACCGACGCCGATCACCGCCTTCTTGACCGCGTTCGGCGCATATTCGGCGACCCTGAGGCCTGCTCGTGCCGGCACCAGCATGGCGATGCCGCGCGCCTGGCCGAGTTTCAGCGTCGCTGTCGCGTCCTTGTTGACGAAGGTCTGCTCCACCGCCGCCTCGTGTGGCTGATAGCTGTGCACCACCTCGGCAAGGCCGTCATGCAGCTGGCAAAGTCTGGAGGCGAGGTCCATGTCGCCATCCGACGTCACCGTGCCCGAGGCGACGAAACGCAACGAATTGCCGAGCGTCTCGATGATGCCCCAGCCGGTACGACGGAGCCCCGGATCGATGCCGATGATGCGAATCGTGGTCTGCATGAATTTCACCCTATGATGTCAGTCCGGACGCTGCCAGCAAAAAGTGAACAAAACAAAAACATACGCACAGTGGAGGCGCGGCCCCAGGTTTTCTTCGGCACCGCCCTTGGATTGAGGAAAATTGAGCTTACATAGCCTTGCATCAATTTCTCTCAATAAAGGCCTTTGCCATGGCGACTTTCTCCGTCCTCGATCTTTCCCCGATCACTGAAGGCGGCAGCGTCGCCCAATCGCTGGAGAATTCGCGCCGTCTGGCCCAGGCGGCCGAGGAGAACGGCTACACCCGCTTCTGGCTGGCCGAACATCACGGCATGAAGGGCATCGCCAGTGCGGCGACCTCGATCGTGATCTCGCACGTGGCGGCAGCGACGAAGACGATCCGTGTCGGCTCCGGCGGCATCATGCTGCCGAACCACTCGCCGCTTGTCATCGCCGAACAGTTCGGAACGCTCGCCGCCCTCTACCCCGGCCGCATCGACCTCGGCCTCGGCCGTGCGCCCGGAACCGACATGCGCACCGCCCAGGCCCTCCGACGCAACATGGAGGCGAGCGGCAACAACTTCCCGAACGACGTCGTCGAACTGCAGGCACTGCTCGGCCCCGTCGCCGAGGACCAGAAGATCATCGCCGTGCCCGGCGCCGACACCAATGTGCCGATCTGGCTGCTCGGCTCAAGCCATTTCAGCGCCCATCTCGCCGGCATGCTCGGCCTGCCCTTCGCCTTCGCCTCGCATTTCGCGCCGGACATGCTGCTCTCGGCGCTGGAGATCTACCGCGAGCGCTTCACCCCCTCCGAGACCCTTGCCAAGCCGCAGGTGATGGTCGGCGTCATGGGGGTTGCCGCCGATACGGACGAGGAGGCGAACTACCTCTTCACCTCCATGCAGCAATCCTTCGTGGCCCTGCGCCGCAACGCGCGCGGGCAGTTTCCGCCGCCGGTCCAGTCGATGGATGGGCTTTGGAGCTATGACGAGAAGATCTTCGTCGACCATTCGATGATGTATGCGGTGGTCGGAGGGCCAGAGACGATCCGGCGCAAGATCGGGGCGTTCCTCGAGCAGACAAAGGCCGACGAACTGATCATCTCCATGCCGATCTTCCACATGCAGGCGCGGCTGAATTCGCTTCGCCTCTTCGCCGACGCCCAGCGCGATCTCGCCAAGGCGGCGTAAAGCCGGCCGATCAGATCGCCCCGAAAGCGGGTGCGATCTCTTCCAGATTGGCAAAGAACCGATCCGGCCCGAGCCCTTGCAGGAAGACCGGGTCGGCATAGCCCCAGGCAACCGCACCGGCCGCCACGCCCGCCTTTCGCGCCGCATCGATATCGCGCGCCTCGTCGCCGATCGCCAGGATGCGAGCCGCATCGAGGCCGGAGTGCCGGATCGCACGCTTGAAGTGCTGTGCCTTGCCGAAAAGCGCGGCACCGCATTCGAAGAGGTCAATCGTCGCTGCCGCTTCGCCGAGTGCGGCGCGAATACCCTGCTCCGCGTTCGAACTCACGATCGCAATGCCGATGCCCGCCGCCTTCAATTTCCAGAGAAGCTCAGCGGCGCCCGGAAACAGCCGGACGCTTGCCGCTTCAGTCGCCATGGCACGGCGCATGAAGGTGGCGATCTGCGGCAGTTTCCAAACGGGCACGCCGAGATGCGCGATGATCTCGCGGCTGCCCATGGTGCGCAACGACTGGAACTCCTCGACCGAGAGTTCGCGGAAGCCGTAGCGCCGTGCAGCCGCGTTGCACGCCGTCATGAAACTCGCCGCCGTATCGGCAAGCGTGCCGTCGAAATCGAAGATCGCGAATTCATAGGTCATCGGGCCATCCAAAGAAAAACCCGCGGCCTTTCGGACGCGGGTGAAAATTCTGCGAGCGACGGTCGTCCCAATCAGGCCGACAGCTTCGCCAGGATCTCGTCCGAGACTTCGAAGTTCGAATAGACGCTCTGGACGTCGTCGTCGTCTTCAAGGATGTCGATGAGCTTCATCAGCGACTGCGCCTTTTCTTCATCGACCGGAACGGTGTTCTGTGCCTTCCAGATCGCCTTGACCGTTTCGGCTTCGCCGAGCGTGTCTTCGAGCGCCTTGGACACTTCGCCGATCGCTTCGAAACCGCAGATGATCGTGTGGCCGTCCTCGTCGGTGGTGACGTCGTCGGCACCCGCTTCGATCGCCGCATCCATCACCTTGTCGGCGTCACCGACGGAGAGCTTGTAGGTGATCTCGCCGACGCGATCGAAGGAGAAGGAAACCGAGCCGGTTTCGCCGAGCGCGCCGCCGGCCTTGGTGAAGGTCGAGCGCACGTTCGAGGCGGTGCGGTTGCGGTTGTCGGTCAAGGCTTCGACGATAACGGCAACGCCGCCCGGGCCATAACCCTCGTAGCGGACTTCTTCGTAGTTCTCCGCGTCGCCGCCGGAGGCCTTCTTGATCGCCCGTTCGATGTTGTCCTTCGGCATCGACTGCGCCTTGGCGTTCTGGATCGCCAGGCGCAGGCGCGCGTTCATCGCGGGATCGGGCATGCCCGACTTGGCGGCAACCGTGATTTCGCGCGCGAGCTTGGAAAACATTTTCGAGCGCACCGCATCCTGACGGCCCTTGCGGTGCATGATGTTCTTGAACTGTGAATGGCCAGCCATGGCACCCTCTGCATGCATTAATTTGAATGGAATGGGGCGCCTTATAGTTTTATTGCCGCTTTCCGTCCAGCCGGGGGGCGGTTTTTCAGTTGGCAGAGACCTGCGCGCGGCTCAAGAGGAAGCTGTGTCCGTCGTCACGGCGGCAGGAAAGGCCAGTGCGTTCCGACACGCAGGAGAACGGCCGTCGCGACCAGCTTTGCCCATAGTCGAGCACAGTCCCAGTCGAACAGCAGCTGGGATCGCCGACGGCGTGATTGAGCGTGGCGGCTCCCGCCCGGCCAAGGGTCGCCCTGACATAACGCGGCGCGACGATATCGCAGGCCAGCTCCGGACCGCCATCGGCGGGCTGATAGACGGACGTGCCGCCAGCCGGCGTGTAGATACAGCCGATATTGCCCGAGGGCATCGCGAAGATCTCCGGCTCACCCGCCGGTCGGACCGTGGTCTCCGGCTGGCTTTGCGGCTGTTGCCCCTCGGGAGACGGCATGCGCGGCGGCGGCGCGCCACCGGCCTCGGCAAGAGTCGAGAAGGAGAGAAAGAACGATACGCCAACCACGAGCAACTTCATCGGGCGATCCCAGGATGTTCAAACGCCCTTGAGGATATAAATCAGTGGTTTGCTTGGCAAGGAACGCAGGGATACTTTGATACTGGCGCTGTCGGCGTAACGCTTGTCGTAGTCGTCGCCGAACATGTCCAGAAAGGCGTCGATCGGCGGGCCACGGCGGTGCATCGGCAGGATCAGCGAGGCGCGCAGCCGGCTGACCACCCGGCTCATGCTCTCGGCACCCATGGTCAGGCCGCCATCGACAGGCACCATGAGCACGTCCAGCCGGCCGATCTGGCTGTAGTGGCTGTCGTCGAGTTCATGGTGCAGATGGCCCAGATGCCCGATGCAGAGATCCGCCACCTCGAAGATGAAAATCGAGTTCCCGTCGTGCTCCATGGCGCCGCCGCCGGCGCGGATGTCGGTCGTCACGTTGCGGATGTAGGCGTCGCCGACCACGAGATCGTGGCGCGCCGGTTGGCCGCTATCGCTCCAGCCGTGCAGCACGGTCTTGATCGCCGGATCCGGCGTCAGCGTGTAGTGGCTCGAATGCGCCTTGTTCATGGTCGCGACCGTCGGCGGCATCGACGGTGCATACCAGCCGCTATAGTCGGTTGCGATCAAGACGCCGCCGGGCGTCTCGATCAGGAAGGTGGAATGGCCGAGATAGCTGATTGTCACCTCGCCGGCCGTCGTCTGCCCCTTGGTGGCAGCCGCGGGCGTGAAACTGGCAAAAGTCGCCTGGGGGAGCGTTTCGGCGATCGCCTGGCATTGGCTGACAGGGCGCGGCTGTTGCTGCGCATGGGCGACCGATGGCCAGAACGCGTGGATGAACCATATGGCGGCGAATGTGTAGACAAAGTACCGGAGCATCAGCCTTCACCTCTCTCACTTGCCGCCTGACCTCGGGCCTTGGGGGCACGCGGCGGGCAGGTATTGAACAGCGAATGGAAGCCTTTGCCTTCGCTCGACCGAACGGTGGCGTCACGGGGCGCGGAAAGAATTGTTCAAGGGCCCGGCCACGTCCAGTTACAAACGGCAGGCGGTGCTCACGTTTACGTCACCGGCCCTAAGGCCGATAAGGCAACGATAGCCTCGTCAAAGCCAAATGCCCCGGAATTGCTGCCGGGGCATTCGTCAGGTTATCGTCGGGCCTGCCCTATTCGGCCGGGTGCGGCGCCGGTTCGCTCACCGCCGCCTTGCGTCGCCGGAACGACCGGAGCGCGACGTAGAACACCGGCGTCAGGAACAGGCCGAGGAACGTTACCCCGAGCATGCCCGAAAACACCGCCGTGCCGAGCGACTGGCGCATTTCGGCACCCGGGCCGGTCGCGATCATCAGCGGCACCACGCCGAGGATGAAGGCAAAGGCGGTCATCAGGATCGGGCGCAGGCGCAGCTGGCTCGCTTCCACAGCCGCCTCGATCGGCGTCTTGCCCTCGTCTTCGCCCTGCCGCGCGAACTCGACGATCAGGATCGCGTTCTTGGCTGCAAGACCGATCAGAACGATGAGCCCGATCTGGGTCAGTACGTTGTTGTCGAGCCCGCGGATGAACACCCCGACCAATGCGGCCAGCACGCCGAGCGGCACGATCAGGATGATCGCCAGCGGCAGAACCCAGCTTTCGTACTGGGCCGACAGCGCCAGGAACACGAAGACGACCGACAGTGCGAAGATGAACACCGCGGTGTTGCCTGTCTGGCGCTCCTGGTAGGCGAGTTCCGTCCACTCGAAGGTCGTGCCCTGCGGCAGGATCTGGGCGGCGAGCGCCTCCATCTTGTCGAGAGCCGTACCCGTCGAGACCCCGACCGCAGGGTTACCCTGGATCGGCACCGAGACGTACATGTTGTAGCGCTGCACCAGCGTCGGACCGGCCGTATCCTGGATCTCGACAAGCGTACCCATCGGCACCAGCGCACCGGTTGCCGAGCGCACCTTCAGCGCCAGGATGTTGTCGCGCTCGACGCGGTACTGCTGGTCGGCCTGCGCCCGCACCTGGTACACGCGGCCGAAGGCGTTGAAGTCGTTGACGTAGGACGTACCGAGGTTGATCGACAGCGCCTCGAAGATGTTGGGGATCGGCACGTTGAGTGTGCGCGCCTTGTCGCGGTCGATCGCCAGGAAGTATTGCGGACTGGAGGCCGAGAAGGTGGTGAAGACCCCGGTCAACCCTTCCGTCTGGTTGGCAGCGCCCATTATCTGGTAGGCAAGCCCGAGCGCGCGGCGCATGTCGGAGCTCTGCCGGTCCATGATCTGCATCTTGAAGCCGCCGGAGTTACCGATGCCGCGCACCGAGGGCGGCGGCACGGCGATGATGAAGGCTTCCTGGATGCTCTGCAGGCTGCCATAGAGCTGGCCGATGATCTGGTTGGCCCCCTGCCCGTTCTTCAGCCGCTCTTCGAAGCTTTCGAAGGAGGCGAAGACCACGCCCGAATTGGACGCGTTGGTAAAGGTCGCACCGTTGAAGCCGGCAAAGGCGACAGCACTTTTCACGCCCGGCACGTCCTGGATGATCTTCGAGGCCCGCTTGACGACGGCGTCCGTCCGGTCGAGCGAGGCGCCGTCCGGCAGCTGGATGACGACGATCGCATAGCCCTGGTCCATGGTCGGCACGAAGCCGCGCGGCACGATCTGCGCCATGTACCAGGTGGCCCCCAGCAGCCCGACGAAGACGAGAAGGGCCGCGGCCAGCGCCACCTTCGTCGAGACGAGCTTGCGCACGACCCATGCATAGCCCGACGCCATCCGGTCGAAACCGTTGTTGAAGCCGTTCGCCAAGGCCTTGCCGAAGCGCGTCAGCGGATTGCGGCTTTCATGATGGCCGTTCTCGTGCGGCTTCAACAAGATAGCCGCCAGCGCCGGTGACAGTGTCAGCGAGTTGAAGGCGGAAATCACCGTTGCGACCGAGATCGTCACGGCGAACTGCAGGTAGAACTGGCCGGCGATGCCGGGGATGAAGGCCGTCGGCACGAACACCGCGGTCAACACCAGCGAGATCGCGATGACGGCCGCCCCCACCTCGTCCATGGTCACATGCGACGCCTCGCGCGGGGTCATCCCTCGCGCGAGATTTCGCTCGACATTCTCGACCACCACGATCGCATCGTCGACGACGATACCGATCGCCAGCACCAGGCCGAACAGCGTCAGCATGTTCAGCGAGAAACCGAAGGCATAGAGGAAGGCGAAGGTGCCGACGAGTGACACGGGGATGGCGACGATCGGGATGATCGCCGTGCGCCACGATTGCAGGAAGACGAGAACGACGATGGCAACGAGAATGGCCGCCTCGGCGATCGTCTTGTAGACCTCGTTGATCGATTCCGAGATGAACTCTGTCGGGTTGTAGACGATGCGGTATTCGAGCCCGTCAGGGAAGTCCTTGGAAACGTCGGTCATCACCTTCTGGATCTGCTCGGCGGCGTCGAGCGCATTGGTGCCCGGCCGCGAGAAGATGCCGAGCGCCACCGCCGGGCTGCCGTCGAGATAGCTGTTGTTGACGTATTCGCGAGCACCGAGCTCGACACGCGCGACGTCCTGCAGCTGCACGAGGCGACCGCTTTCCGTCGCCTTGACGATGACATAGCGGAACTGCCGCGCGTCGCTGAAGCGGCCGTCCGTCGTGACCGTGTACTGGAACGCGCTGTCGCCCGGCGCCGGCGGACCACCGATCGAACCGCCGGAGACCTGCACGTTCTGCTCGCGCAAAGCCTGCACCACGTCACCGGCCGTCATGCCATAGGCCGACAGCTTCTCCGGATCGAGCCAGACACGCAGCGCATATTCGCGCTCGCCGAACAGGATGACGTCGCCGACGCCATCGAGCCGGACGAGCAGGTCGCGAATGCGGGTGCGCGCATAGTTCGAGACGTAGAGTTGGTCATAGCGTTCGGTCGGCGACAAGAGATGCACGACCATCATCAGGTCGGGCGAACTCTTGGCCGTGGTGATGCCGATCCGCCGGACTTCTTCCGGCAGCCGCGGCTCCGCGATCGACACGCGGTTCTGTACCAGCACTTGTGCCTGGTCGAGGTCGGTGCCGAGCTTGAAGGTGATCGTCAGCGCCATCGAGCCGTCGGCGGTCGAATAGGAGGACATATAGAGCATGTTCTCGACGCCGTTGATTTCCTGTTCGAGCGGCGTCGCGACGGTGTTGGCAACGGTATCGGCGTCAGCACCCGGATAGGCAGCGCGAACGACGATGGTCGGCGGGGCGATTTCCGGGTACTGCGCCACGGGAAGCTGAAAATAGGCGATACTGCCGACGATCAGCAGCACGATCGACAGCACCGACGCGAAGATCGGCCGGTCGACGAAGAAGTGAGCAAACCTCATTGCGCCGCCCCCGCTGCTTGCGCTTCGGGGGGAAGCTGCACCGTCTCGGGCTTCACCTTGGTGCCGGGCCGCGCCCGCATCAGACCGTTGACGACAATGGTCTCGTCGCCGGTCATGCCGGAGCGGATGACGCGGTAGCCATGCAGCTTCGGGCCGAGACGCACGGGCTTGGTCACCACCGTTCCATCCCCGGTCACCTCATAGACGATGCGCTCGTTCTGGTCGGCGCCGATCGCTTCGTCCGGAATGAGGACGGCCTTGTAGGTGTTCGAGCCTTCGATCTGCACACGGCCGAAGAGACCGGGCTGCAGCACGAGGCTCGGGTTATCGAGACGGGCGCGCACGCGCATCGTGCCGCTCTGCGGATCCACGCGGTTTTCGGCGAAGTCGAGCTTGCCCTTGAACGGCTCCTCTTGCGAGTCGGCGATGGTGACCAGCACTTCGAGCGAGCCGCCGCCTTCCTGCAGCGCGCTGCCGCGCTCGCGCGCGACCCGTGCATAGGAAAGCAGCCGCCGTTCGTCGACGTCGAAGTAGAAATCGATCGGGTCGAGCGACACGATCGTCGTCAGCACCGTCTGGTCAGCCTGGACGAGATTGCCCGTCGACAGCAGGCGCCGGTCGACGCGGCCGCTGAGCGGCGCGGTGATGGTGGTGTAGTCAAGGTCGAGCTTGGCACGCTCGACCGCCGCTTCCGCGCCGCGCACCAGCGCCTGCGCCGACAGGAGTTCGCGGCGATGATCGTCGAGCGTCGAGACCGAAAGCGTGCCGGTGCCCGTCAGCGATTGCGTCCGCTTGAACTGGGCCTCGGCGAATTCCAGCGACGAGCGCGCCGATTCCAGCGTCGATTCGGCCTGAGAGAGAGCCGTACGATAGGGCCGCTGGTCGATGACGAAGAGCTTGTCGCCCTTCTTCACCAGGGCGCCATCGGTGAAATTGACCTCGTCGAGATAGCCGCCGATGCGGGCGCGAACCTGCACCTCGTCGACGGGCTCGAAACGGCCGATGAACTCGTCGCTGTCGATGACGTCCCGCACGACCGGCTTGGCGACGGTCACCACGGGCAGTTGCGCGTCCTGCGCCTGGGCACCGATTGCGGATAGAAGGGAAAGAGAAGCGCCGACGATCATCGGCAAATGCCACTGAGACAACATGCATGCCCTCCGAATGCACTTGGATCACGAGGGGCAGCCAATCGACCAGACCACCGCGATCGCTTTGAATATTTCAGAGCGGGGCCTGTGCGCAAAACAGCCGCATTACCCGTCCCGCTCCGCACAAATCCTCGGATCGGCAGCGATCCGAGAGGCAAAGTCACACAAGCAATCAAATGATACAGCAGCCTTGCGCCCTTCGGCCCGCGAACGCTGTCAGGTCAAATTCGCTGGGCAGCGAGCAATTGCCCGTGGCGCAGCGACAACAGCACATGCCCGCAATCCAGGACTGCGCACACCATTCATTCTGCAAAAACCCACGAATACATCACGCCCCGGCCCGGCGTGATTTCGCGATAACCTGCCATCATTTGATGGGGTTGTCACCTTGAAAAAAATCAATTCCAATAAGGCGATACGGGACAACCAAAGGTGCCCGCGCGCAGCTTCGCGCTGCGTTCAGAATGCCGCCTGACTTGGCCTTAAGACCAGAAATCCGGGATCGTTTCCGCCAGTCTCGGCCCAAGTCGCAGCGGCGCGATCTTCTCGGCGAGCCCGGTGCGATCGGAGATCTCGACCCCGAGACCGCAGATGGTGGCCGGACCCGAGGCCGCCTCGAAGCGCCCCTTCGGCATCTTCGAGATGAAGCGGTTGAGCGGCTCTTCCTTGTCCATGCCGAGCGAGGAATCGTAGTCGCCACACATGCCGGCATCGCTCATATAAGCGGTGCCGCCGTTGAGGATCTGGTGATCGGCAGTCGGCACGTGCGTATGCGTTCCGACGACGAGGCTGGCGCGACCGTCGACGAAATGGCCGAAGCACTGCTTCTCGCTGGTCGCCTCCGCATGGAAGTCGAACACGATCGCATCCGCCTGCTCGCCGAGCGGGCAGGCATCGAGGATGGCCTCGGCCGATTTGAAGGGGTCGTCGAGTTCGGGATGCATGAAGACGCGGCCCATGACGTTGGCGACCAGCACGCGCGCGCCATTGCGGGCAAAGAACAGGTTGGATCCGCGGCCGGGCGTGCCGGCCGGATAGTTGGCCGGGCGCAGGAACTGGTCGTGCCGCTCGCAGAAGACCACCGCTTCCTTCTGATCCCAGACGTGGTTGCCGGTGGTCACCACGTCGGCGCCGGCGTTGATCGTCTCGAGGAAGATGTCTTCGGTGATCCCGAAGCCGCCCGCGGCGTTCTCGCCGTTGACGATGACGAAATCGAGCTTGAGGTCGCCGATCAGTCCCGGAAGCCGCTCCCAGACCGCCGTGCGGCCCGTCTTGCCCACCATATCTCCCAGAAACAGAAGCCTCATGCTCGCTCAAATCCCACCAGGGCAGTTCCGGCGGAAGCGCGTCAGCGGTTGTGGCGGCCGGACCTGCGTAAAACAAAGAGGTAGAGCGTCTACACGATCCTGGGCCGACAGGAAACGCCCAAGATCGATTCCGCGTGGGATCGCGAACCAATCTTCCGCCTCGGCCCGCGCGATTTCAAAGCGCCGGGCCGTCGCTCGGCTTCGTCAATGACCTAGAAATGCCGGAATCCGCTCTCGGTGAGAACGGCATCCAGCGCCACATCGTGCGGTTCGGCCGGCACGGCAGCCACCTCCTGGCAGTCGAACGCGATGCCGATCAGTTTCGGCAGATGCCCCTTGTTGCGCAACCGGTCGATGGCCCGGTCGTAATAACCGGCACCGTAGCCGATCCGGTGACCGGTCGCGTCAAAGGCAGAAAGCGGCACGAGCATGATATCCGGGTCGAGCACCGGAGCATCCGGGCCAGGGCCCGTCGTGCCGAAGCCGGTTGAGATGATGTCGACGCCATCGAGCAGTTCGCGAAAGACGATCGTCTTCTTGTCCATGATCACAGGCAGGCAGAGCCGGGCGCCACGGCTCTTCAGCCGCGCCATCAGCGGCCGGATATCGACCTCGGAGCGGATGGGCCAGAAGCCGGAAACGATGTGGCCCGGATCGAGCGCAATGACGTCGCCGGCATGGTCGGCCATGGTCAGGCTCGCCTCGATCCGTATCTCCGCGGGCATCGCATCGCGCAATGCCAGCCGCTCGTTGCGCAGCGCCGCCTTCAGGTCTTTCGGTGACATCGTGCCCTCTCCTGCCTCATGCCATCGTCGCGGACGAATTCTCCTCCCGAAATGGCACAACCCGTCACTTTCTCGCCGATTCCCGGCTCAATCACCAGCCTATATACCCGATGTCGCCCGTGCACATTCACCCGCATCGCCGCTTTTGCCGCGGTTTGCGACAGCACTGCCAGCGCCTTCCCGGTTCGGCACAGCATTAGCGTTCCGTTCATCATGGACGACGGTTCCGCTTTCGCGCATTGGCGAGCGCATGCAAATAAAGACGCGATTTCAAATAATTAGCAGGAACTAATGCCCGTGTTCGATGTATGGACGCGCTCCTGCAGGCAGCAGTGGAAAAGCCGACGTCCATGAAGGACCAGATGAAAGAACTCGAACCGTTGGAACTGCGTTGCCTGACGCTTGCAGCCCGCGGCCGCACGCGCCAGGACATGATGCGCGAAACCGACATTCCGCTCGACCGGATCGACCGCGCGCTGGAAGACGCCATGCGCAAGCTGCAGGCCGGCAATCTGGCCGAAGCCGTCTTTCGTGCCGCAAGGCTCGATCTCATCTCGTAAGGATTGGCGCGGGGACGGGCTAGAGCATCCAGTGCGACCGATAGACCGCCTGCCCCAAGATCCGCTCCCGCTGCCGAAGGTCGGGGTCGCCTGCCGAGATCCCGACGTCACGCAGCAGCAACGGCTTGTCTGCCGGCACCTCGACGGGCGCCTCGACAAACAGCAAATCGACAGTCCATTGCCTTGCCCTGCGTCGGGCGGTAACGAACGTTTCAGAAAAGGCGAGAACGGCAAGCACGCTCATGGCAAGGACTCGGGCGCAAGATGATCTGACGGGACGATCTTCGTCCTCGCATTGACATCTGACAAACGAATTGCAAGCATGACTGTCATCAGAAAATCTGATGGTTGAAGCCATGCCCCTTCCCCTCGATAGCGATCTGCTCAGAACCTTTCTTGCGGTTGTCGATACCAGCAGCGTCACGCGCGCCGCAGACATCGTCGGGCGCACCCAGTCGGCGGTCAGCATGCAGATCAGGAAGCTCGAGGATGTGCTCGGCGACGCCCTGTTCGAGCGCCATTCGCGCGGTGTGGTGCTGACGCCGCAGGGACTGCGGCTCGTCGATAATGCCAGGCGCATCGTTACCCTGCTCGACGACACGGCCGCCGCGCTCCGCCAACCCGCGCTCGACGGCGCGGTCCGGATCGGATTGCCGGAGGAATACATCAACTCGACCTTGCCGAAGGCGCTTGGCAGTTTCGCCGCCATCCACCCGGGCGTCGAAGTGACCGTGCAGCAGGGCGCGTCGATGACCAATGTCGCAGCGCTGGAAGCGGGCGAGATCGACCTTGCCGTCGTCTTCGAGCCCGGCGGAAAGACGAGAAACGAAGTGCTGATGATGGATCCGACCGTCTGGGTGACGTCGGAGCAGCACCGGACCGACGAGCGCCGCCCGGTACCGATCGCGACCTATACCTATCTCGAAGGCGGTTGGTGCGACGACCTCGCTCAGCGCAACTTGAGGAAATGCCGCATCGACAACCGCGTCGCCTATGTCAGCCGCACCAGCGGCGGCCTGATGGCGGCGGTGGTATCCGGCCTCGCCATCGCGCCGCTTGCCCGCAGCAGCATTCCGGCCGGCTGCCGCGAACTGACCGCCGATGACGGCTACACCGTGATCGATCACTCGAATGTCGTGCTGCGGATTTCAAAGGCCGGAAACGGCAAGGACCGGATCGTCGAGGCCATGGCCGACGCCATCCGCCGGGCCTTTGCCGGGGAGTGAATGAGCAACGGAAAGAGGGAGAAGTGCGATCCACACAACCGATGGATATTTTACGATCCCGGGTGCCTACAAAGTAGGTGGGCGCCATGTGTCCGAACCCACGGGTCCGGACAGGGACAGCTCCCTTAGGATCGAGTATGGCCCCGGGGATTGTGGTTCCTGTCGGGGAGCGCAGACCGCATTCGATATATAAAGTGTCTCGGTGCTTCGCGCCAGTGGCTCGCCGACGAAACCTTGTCAGCTCGACGGCGTCGTGGGGCGGCCGTTCAGCTTGGCGGCGATACCGTGGATCTGCTGGGTCACTTCGCTGAGTGCCGAGGCCAGCGCCTCCTCGTTCTTCAGCTGATCCGAAAGCGCGGCGTCGCGCCCGTTGGTCAGGTTGCCGACCTCGGCTTCGAGGTTCTTCAGCCGGCGATTGACCTCGCTGAGCTCGTCCATGACCATGATGCCGGCCATGACGGTCAGGCGCAGATCGCCGATCTCGCCAAACTGGGTCTTGAGGTGTCCGACATACTGATCGAAATTGGTGGCAAGCTCGATCAGATGATCTTCCTGCCCTTCCTCGCAGGCCATGCGATAGGCCTTGCCATCGATCGAAACTGTCACCTGCGCCATGTCGCTTGTTCCTAGCGGTCGAGCACCGCCCGAATGGTTTCCATCGCCGTCACGAGGCGACGGGAAACCTCACGGTTGACCTCCTCGAGCCGGTTTGCCCGGAACTGCGACTGATCGAGTTCCTGCGCCAGCCGCGACCGGTCGGTGTTGACGCGTCGCACCTCGCCCTCGAACTCGCTGAAGTCCCGCTCCCTGTCAAACCGACCGTCGATCGCATTCTCCAGGGATTGCACTGCGTTTCGCAGTTCGTCGATCGCCGCTTTGACAGTCTTTGCCGGCATGTGTTCCGAATACCTCGCCCATGAGGCCGAATCGCCCGAATCCCGTCCGCCGCTTCGGCTCGATCTTTTTTAAACCTATTACGTAAGTCTCAACAATGCCAAGTACAGCAAACAACAGCGGAAGCTGTGGATGGATTGCGTAGCCGGCTTTCTTCAACGGCAGTGCAGCAGGCTTATTGCATTGCGGAACAAGCACTCGGGCAGGGACCGAAGCAAGCTGCCGTCAAATGGCCGCGGAAGCCCCGTATTTATTGACTCGCACGGCGCACCTGCTATGTGTCAGCCGCTTCTTGCGCGGTCTTTGGAGGATAGAGACCGTTCCCTGACCACCGAACGCAAACGGAACAGTCATGATCTCTCGCGAAAAACACGACCGGATGGCAAATGCGATCCGTTTCCTCTCCATGGATGCCGTCGAGAAGGCAAATTCCGGCCACCCTGGCCTGCCCATGGGTGCAGCCGACATAGCGACAGTCCTCTTCACGCGCTATCTGAGCTTTGACCCCAAGAACCCCTCCTGGCCGAACCGCGACCGCTTCGTGCTGTCGGCCGGCCACGGCTCGATGCTGCTCTACTCGCTGCTCTATTTGACGGGCTACGAAGACATCTCCATCGACGAGATCAAGAACTTCCGCCAGCTCGGCGCCCGCACCGCCGGCCACCCGGAATACGGCCACGCCGCCGGCATCGAGACGACCACCGGTCCGCTCGGCCAGGGCATTGCCAATGCCGTCGGCATGGCGATCGCCGAGCGCAAGCTGCGCGACGAATTCGGCTCCGACCTGATGGAGCACTATACCTACGTGCTCGCCGGTGACGGCTGCCTCATGGAAGGCATCAGCCAGGAAGCGATTTCGCTCGCCGGCCACCTGAAGCTCAACAAGCTGGTCGTCTTCTGGGACGACAACAACATCTCGATCGACGGCCCGATCTCGATCGCCGACTCGACCGACCAGCACGCCCGCTTCCGCGCCTCCAACTGGAACACCATTGCCGTCGACGGCCATGATCCGGACGCGATCGCCGCTGCGATCGACCAGGCGCAGAAGTCCGACAAGCCGACGATGATCGCCTGCAAGACGACGATCGGCTTCGGCGCCCCGAACAAGGCCGGCACCCACAAGGTCCACGGCTCGCCGCTCGGCGCCGAGGAAATCGCCGCCACCCGCAAGGCACTCGGCTGGGAAGCCGAAGCTTTCGTCGTTCCCTCGGACGTGCTCGACGCCTGGCGTCTGGCCGGCCTGCGCTCGACCAAGGCGCGCAAGGAGTGGGAAGACCGTCTTGAAAAGAGCGAGGCCGAGAAGAAGGCCCAGTTCGTTCGCCGCTTCTCCGGCGAGCTCGAGGGCCGTCTGTCCTCCGCCATCGACGACTACAAGAAGAAGCTCGCCGAAACCAAGCCGTCGCCGGCAACCCGCAAGGCTTCCGAAGACGCGCTCGAAGTCATCAACGGCGTTCTGGCCGAAACCATCGGCGGCTCGGCCGACCTGACCGGCTCGAACAACACCAAGACGAGCCAGACCAAGTCGATCACCCCTGACGACTTCTCCGGCCGCTACATCCATTGGGGCGTTCGCGAGCACGGCATGGCCGCTGCCATGAACGGCATGGCGCTGCATGGCGGCGTCATCCCCTATTCCGGCGGCTTCCTGATCTTCTCGGACTATTGCCGTCCGTCGATCCGCCTTGCCGCTCTGATGGGCATCCGCGTCATCCACGTGCTGACACACGATTCCATCGGCCTTGGCGAAGACGGCCCGACGCACCAGCCGGTCGAGCACATGGCAGCGCTGCGCGCCATTCCGAACCTCCTGATGTTCCGCCCGGCCGACGCCACGGAAACGGCCGAGTGCTGGCAGCTGGCGCTCGAAAGCCACAACCGTCCGTCCGGCATCGCGCTGACCCGCCAGAACCTGATGGCCGTTCGCACCGAGTATGAGGAAGAAAACCTCTGCGCCCGCGGCGCCTATGACCTGATCTCGGCCGCCGACGCCAAGGTCACGATCTTCGCCACTGGCTCGGAAGTCGAAATCGCCGTCAAGGCCTGCCAGACGCTGACCGCCAAGGGCATCTCGACCCGCGTCGTCTCCGTTCCCTGCTTCGAGCTTTTCGCCGAGCAGAGCGAAGACTACCAGCAGGCGATCATCGGCAACTCGCCGGTCAAGATCGCCGTCGAAGCCGGCATCCGTCAGGGCTGGGATCACTTCATCGGCAGCGATGGCACCTTCATCGGCATGTCGAGCTTCGGCGCTTCCGGCCCCTACAAGGAGCTTTACAAGCACTTCGGCATCACGCCCGAGGCGGTGGTCGCCGCCGCGGAAACGAAGCTCGCCTGATCAATCTGCGGGGCGCGCCGAAAGGTGCGCCCCGCTTTTTTTCGTACCACGTCAGTCAGACAGGGAGAGACCCATGACAGTGAAAGTCGCCATCAACGGTTTTGGCCGCATCGGCCGCAACGTGCTCCGCGCGATCGTCGAATCCGGCCGCACCGACATCGAAGTCGTTGCGATCAACGACCTTGGCCCCGTTGAGACCAACGCTCACCTGCTGCGCTATGACTCGATCCACGGTCGTTTCCCGGCCGAGGTCAAGGTCGAAGGCGACACGATCACCATCAACGGCGGCAAGCCGATCAAGGTGACCGCGATCAAGGATCCGGCAACGCTGCCGCACAAGGAACTCGGTATCGACATCGCGATGGAGTGCACCGGCATCTTCACCGCCCGCGACAAGGCTGCAGCCCACCTGACTGCCGGCGCCAAGCGCGTCATCGTCTCGGCTCCGGCCGACGGCGCCGACCTGACGGTCGTCTACGGCGTCAACCACGACCAGCTGACCAAGGACCACCTGGTCATCTCCAACGCATCCTGCACGACGAACTGCCTGGTTCCGGTCGTCAAGGTCCTGAACGATACCATCGGCATCAGCCACGGCTTCATGACCACGATCCACTCCTACACCAACGACCAGCCGTCGCTCGACCAGATGCACAAGGATCTGTACCGCGCCCGCGCTGCCGCTCTGTCGATGATCCCGACCTCGACCGGTGCCGCCAAGGCCGTTGGCCTGGTTCTGCCGGAACTGAAGGGCAAGCTCGACGGCACGTCGATCCGCGTCCCGACCCCGAACGTCTCCGTCGTCGACTTCAAGTTCGTCGCCAAGCGCAACACCTCGGTCGAGGAAATCACCAACGCCATCAAGGCCGCCTCCAATGGCGCGCTCAAGGGGGTTCTGGGCTACACGGAAGAGCCGCTCGTTTCGCGCGACTTCAACCATGACAGCCACTCCTCGATCTTCGCGATCGACCAGACCAAGGTCGTCGAAGGCAACTTCGTGCGTATCCTCACCTGGTACGACAACGAGTGGGGCTTCTCGAACCGCATGGCCGACACGGCGGTCGCGTTCGCCAAGCTCATCTAAGACAGATGTTTCGCGCCCTCTCCTCAACGACGGTCCGCTGGCGTCCGCTGGAAGGGGAAGGGCTCGAACACCTGACGCTGACAAAAATCGACACCACCGACGGCGCGGTCATCCGCGCCGTCGGCGTTCTGATCGGAAGCCGCGGCGGCACGCCCTATGGCGCGCGCTACCGGATCGACTGCGACGACAGCTGGCACGTTCGCAAATTGATGGTCGACACCACCGATGGCCGCAGCCTGCATATGCGCTCGGACGTTCCGGGCGAATGGGCGACGGCACGCGGCACGCCCCTCCCCGAATTCGACGGCTGTATCGATATCGACCTCGCGGGAACGCCCTTCACCAACACGCTGCCGATCCGCCGCCTCGGCCTTGTGAGCCAGTCCGGCACCGCCAGACTGAAGATGCTCTACGTGCCGTTCGACACGTTTCAGCCTGTTGTGGACGGCCAGCACTACACCTGCCTCGATGATTTCAGGCTCTATCGCTACGAGGCCGAGGACCGCAGTTTTGCCGCGGAACTGCCCGTAGACGAGGACGGCCTCGTCATCGACTACCCCACCCTTTTCCAAAGACTATCACCGGAGACTATCTGATGACTTTCAAGACCCTCGACGATCTGACCGACATCGCCGGCAAGCGCGTTCTGGTGCGCGTCGATCTCAACGTGCCGGTCAAGGACGGCGTGGTCACCGACGCGACCCGCATCGAGCGCGTCGCGCCGACCATCCGCGAATTGTCCGAGAAGGGCGCCAAGGTCATCCTGCTCGCCCATTTCGGCCGTCCGAAGGGTGAGCCGGTCGCCGACATGTCGCTGAAGACGATCGCTCCGGCCGTCGAAGACGTGCTCGACCAGCGCGTTCATTTCGGCGCCGACTGCATCGGCGACAAGGCCAAGAACGCGATCGCCGAAATGAGCGACGGCGACGTGCTGCTCTTGGAAAACACCCGCTTCCACAAGGGCGAGGAAAAGAACGAGGCCGAATTCGTCAAGGCGCTCGCCGCCAATGGCGACATCTACGTCAACGACGCCTTCTCGGCAGCGCACCGCGCCCATGCTTCGACGGAAGGCCTTGCCCATCACCTGCCGGCCTATGCCGGCCGCACCATGCAGGCCGAACTCGAAGCGCTCGAAAAGGGTCTCGGCCAGCCGAAGCGCCCGGTCGTCGCCATCGTCGGCGGCGCCAAGGTCTCGACCAAGATCGACCTGTTGCAGAACCTCGTGACCAAGGTCGATGCGCTCGTTATCGGCGGCGGCATGGCCAACACCTTCATCGCTGCCAAGGGCATCAATGTCGGCAAGTCGCTGTGCGAGCATGACCTCGCCGACACCGCCAAGGCGATCATCGCCGCTGCCGACAAGGCCGGCTGCGCCATCGTGCTGCCGGAAGACGGCGTGATCGCCCGTGAGTTCAAGGCCGGCGCCGACAACGAAGTCGTCGACATCAACGCCATTCCCGCCGATGCCATGGTTCTCGACGTCGGCCCGAAGTCGATCGCGGCCGTCAATGACTGGATCTCCAAGGCCGAAACGCTGGTCTGGAACGGTCCGCTCGGCGCCTTCGAAATCGCGCCTTTCGACAAGGCCACCGTTGCCGTTGCCAAGCATGCGGCTGCCCGCACCCGTCAGGGCTCGCTGGTCTCGGTTGCCGGCGGTGGTGATACCGTCGCGGCGCTGAACCATGCCGAAGTCGCCGACGATTTCAGCTACGTCTCGACCGCCGGCGGCGCATTCCTGGAGTGGATGGAAGGCAAGCCGCTTCCGGGCGTCGACATCCTGAAGCAGAAGTAAGTCATACAACCGGCGCGTGGGAAGCACTCTCACGCGCCGGCCATCAAGAAAAAACATCATTTATTCAAACGATTAAAAAATTTTAAATCGTTTCAGTCGATTTTCCCGCCATTTTCCTGGACAATTTCACCTGTTACTCGCGCTCCTGTTGGGAGCGTGGCGGTTGCCCCGTGCACCGTCGGCCCTGCAACTGTTTCAGTGTTCGCCTGATCCTGATGATCGGCGCTGTCTAGGGAGAGAAAAAGCATGACGGAAAAACTGGAAGACATCGCCGTCGCCATGGTCGCCAATGGCCGCGGACTGCTTGCCGCTGACGAGTCCACGGCAACGATCAAGAAGCGCTTCGATACGATCGGTCTCGAATCCACCGAAACCTCCAGGCGCGATTACCGCGAGATGCTGCTGCGCGCCGAAAAGGCGATGCGCAAATACATCTCCGGCGTCATCCTCTACGAAGAAACCCTGTTCCAGCATGCGGTCGACGGCACCCAGCTCGTCGACATCATCCGGGCGGCCGGCTCGATCCCCGGCATCAAGGTCGATGCGGGCGCCAAGCCGATGACGAACTTCCCGGCCGAGACAATCACCGAAGGCCTCGACGGCCTTGCCCAGCGGCTGGCGAGATATCACGAGGCCGGCGCACGCTTTGCCAAGTGGCGCGGCGTGATCTCCATCTCCGATACGCTGCCCACCGCCGGTGCGGTTCGCGCCAATGCCCATGCGCTCGCCCGCTACGCCGCCCTATGCCAGGACGCCGGCATCGTCCCGATCGTCGAGCCGGAAGTGCTGATGGACGGCGCGCCGGGCGATCACTCGATCGATCGCTCCGAACAGGTGACCGAGTGGACGCTGCGGACAACCTTCGAAGAATTGGCGGCCATGCGCGTCAAGCTCGAAGGCATGATCCTGAAACCGAGCATGGTGATCGACGGCAAGAAGGCCCGCAATGCCTCCGTCGCCGAAGTGGCCGAGCGCACCATCCGGGTGCTGAAGCGCACGGTGCCTTCGGCGGTACCGGGCATCGCCTTCCTCTCGGGCGGCCAGTCGACCGAGGAAGCGACCGCCCACCTCTCGGCAATGAATGCCAGCCACGACCTGCCCTGGAAGCTCACCTTCTCCTATGGCCGCGCGCTGCAGCAGGAGGCGCTCAATGCTTGGCACGGCAAGGCCGACAACATCGGCGCCGGCCAGCGCGCCTTCTCGCATCGCGCCGAGATGTGCAGCCTTGCCGCCAAGGGTACGTGGAAGAAGGAACTCGAGAAGGCTGCCTAAGCCAGGTCTACCGGATGAGAAGGGGCCGTCCGCCGGCCCCTTTTTTTTTGCCAAAGGGTTGGCGCGCCTGCGAGGTGACGGCTTCGTCGTCGTCGGGGAACTTGTCACCCGGACAAGTTCGCGTCTTTGTGCGGTGTGTCGGCTGCCTTAAGCCTTGGCTTCAGAGCCGACACGATGAGCGCCAACGGCGCCCAACCAGCGAAAGCCAGGACCATGACCTCTGACACCGCGCCGAAATCCGTTGCCTATGTCACCGTCGACGTCTTCACCGACGAGCGCTTCGCCGGCAACCAGTTGGCTGTCATGTCCGACGCTCGCGGCTTGAGCGATCGTCAGATGCAGGCGATCGCGACCGAGTTCGGCTATTCGGAAGCGACCTTCGTGCTGCCGCCCCGCGACCCGGCCAACACCGCCGAGGTCCGGATCTTCACGCCGACGACCGAAATTCCCTTTGCCGGTCATCCCAATGTCGGCACGGCCTTCGTGCTCGGCGGGCAAAAGGAAATCTTCGGCCGCGCGCCCGGTGAAATCCTGCGGTTCGAGGAAAAGGCCGGCCTTGTCGAGGCCACATTGCTGCGGGAAGGCGGTGTAGTGGTGGGCGCCACCATCGTCGTACCGCGCAGCCTGACCGTCGGCCCCGAAATCGACGCCGACACCATCGCCGCCTGCGCGTCGCTCGCGCCTGAAGCCGTCAGCAGACGCGTGCATGCGCCGACCCGGCTTTCCGTCGGGCTGCCCTTCGCCGTCGCCGAAATCAAGGATGTCGCGACGCTGTCGTCCGCCCAACCCAATGTCACCGCCTTCCAGGCGGCCAACGCGCGCTACAAACCCGAGGAAGACAGTTTCAGCCTGTTCCTCTACGCTCGCTCGGCAGAGGCGCCATGGCAGATCCGGGCGCGCATGTTCGCGCCGCTCGACAATGTCAACGAGGACCCGGCAACCGGCAGCGCCTCGGCAGCACTTTCCGCCCATCTCGTCTCGCTCGTCCCGGAGCAGGATATCGATGTCGAGATCATCATCGAGCAGGGTGTGGAGATGGGGCGCCGCAGCCTCATCGGCGCGCATGTCCGAAAGCAGGGTGGTGTCGTTCGCAAGGTCAGCCTTTCCGGCCAGTGCGTCAGCGCCATGCGCGGGCTGATCGACCTCTAGAGCGTCCTTCCTCGCCCTCAGGCGCGGTCGCGCTCCGGCAGAAGCTTCAAGATATCGGCAAACATATCCTGCCATTCGGCGTCGTCCATCTCGAGGAAGCCGAAGCCGCGCAGCAGGAAGACGCCTTCGGTCGCGAGAAACACCATTCGCGCCCTACGCCCCTCCTCCGTCGAGAGGTCGAGACCATCGAGGCGGGTGCGGTACCAGGCGCGATTCTTCGCCATGTGCTCTTCCCGCTGCAGCAGCGCCGCCATCATGCCGGATGTGCGGGCATTGTCGGCCGTGTTCATCCGGGCGGTCACCGATGCATGGGCACGCATCGCCTTGATCGGATCAGGATCGTCGCCACCCTCCGCCGCTACCGCGGTATCGAACTCGTCGAACCAACGCTGCATCATCGCGTCGATCAGTCCGTCCTTGTTGCCGAAGCAATATTGCACGCCGCCCTTGGTGATGCCGGAAGCCTTGGCGACGGCATCGATCGTCAGGCCGGCCGCGCCGACGGAATTCACCACCGCCTCCGCCGCGTCCAGAACCTTGTCCCGATCGATTGTTCGTCGCCGTCCCATCTTGACTTCCTATTTCAAATCCATACGTACGTATTCAAATAACCAACGACCCTGATTTAAACAAGGCCCAGCCCCCATTTCCCAGTGGCGGCCACCGAGGTGTACCATGCTTCCGCAAAATCGCTGGCTCATTCTGGCCACAGTATCGAGCGCGCTCTTTCTGATCGTCGTCGACATGACGGTGCTCTATACCGCCCTGCCCCGCCTGACCCATGATCTCGGCGCCACCGCGTCGGAGAAGCTCTGGATCGTCAACGCCTATGCTCTCGTCGTCGCTGGTCTTCTACCCGGCCTCGGCACGCTCGGCGACCGGCTCGGCCACAAAAAGCCCTTCATCGTCGGCCTTGCCGTCTTCGGCATCGCCTCGCTGATCGCCGCCTATGCACCGACACCGGCGATCCTGATCGGTGGTCGCGTCCTGCTCGCCGTCGGCGCTGCCCTCATGATGCCGGCGACGCTGTCGATCATCCGGCTCACTTTCACCGACGAACGCGAACGCGCGCTGGCGATCGGCGTTTGGGCAGCGATCGCTTCGGGCGGTGCCGCGATCGGCCCGGTGCTCGGCGGTTTCCTGCTCGAATACTTCTGGTGGGGCTCGGTCTTCCTCATCAACGTGCCGGTCGTCGCGATGGCCCTCGTGCTCGGCTTCGTCGTGCTGCCGAACAACGCCGGCAATCCGAAACACCCTTGGGACGCGATCGGTTCACTGCAGATCATGGTCGGCCTCATCGGCCTTGCCTATGCCGTCAAGGAAACGAGCAAGCGCGAGCCGTCGCTGGAAGCGGGTCTCGCTGCGGCCGTGATCGGCGCATTCGCGCTCTTTCTCTTCGTGCGCCGCCAGCGCCGCAGCCCGCATCCGCTGATCGACTTCAGCCTCTTCCGCAATGCTGTGTTTTCCTCCGGCGTTGCCGCAGCGCTCGTGGCATCCGCCTCGATCGTCGGCATCGAACTGGTGCTGAGCCAGCAGCTGCAGCTGGTCGAGGACTTTTCGCCGCTCGAGGCGGGTGTCTTCATTCTGCCGATCCCGCTTGCAGCTTTCGTCGCCGGCCCGCTGACCGGCACCCTGCTGCCGCGCCTGGGCGCCGAAGTGGTGCTGCGCTCGGGCCTCATCCTGGCGGCTCTCGGTCTTGGCGGCTATCTGCTCGTCCATGAAACCGGCGCGCTCGCCCAGATCGTCACCCTCGTCGTCCTCGGCCTCGGCATCGGTGCCTCCATGACGGCCGCCTCCAGCGCCATCATGTTCAACGCCCCGCCGGAACGGGCCGGCATGGCAGCATCGATCGAGGAGGTCTCGTTCGAGCTTGGCGGCGCGATCGGCATTGCCGTGCTCGGCACCGTCATGTCGGTCGTCTACACCGCCTTCCTCGTCCTGCCGGAGGGGGCTGCAATCCCGCCGATGGCGCGCGACAGCCTCGATGAAGCCTTGCTCCTCGCCGAGAAGCTGCCGGCGGATGTGGCGAGCGAACTGGTGAGCCGTGCCCGCCTCGCCTTCGAAGGAGCGTTTACCGCGGTCGTGATGGTGGCAACAGCAATGCTGTTCGTGACCGGGGCGGCCATTTGGTGGCTGACGGCCGGGCGCGTCAGCGCCCCTCAGGGATCCCGCCAGGCGGGCCACCACTAGCGGCAAGCTTCGAGCCGCCGGATGGAAACGACGGTCCGGCGGTCAGCGCAATCCGGCTTCGCATTTCGCGATCGCCTCGACCATCGCCTGGAAGCGAACATGGTGGCGCACCGCGTCGAGGTCGGAATCCTGCTTGAACCAGAGCAACTGGTAGCAGGAGCTCTGCGGCAGCAATGTTTCGAGAAGATCGAGGGCCGCGTCGATATCGCCAAGGATGCAAAAGACGCAGGCCGTGTTGTAGCGGGCGACCACGTCATCGGGATCGATTGCCAGCGCCCGCGCTGCCCATTCGCGCGCACGGTCGGCCTCGCCCATATGGGCAAGCGCCAGCGCGCCGCGGTGGGCCGGGCCCGAGTTTTCCGGGTTGAGCTCCAGCGCCCGCTCTGCCCGGGCGATGCCGATGCGCGCCCACTGCTTGCGTTCAGTATCCCGGCCGAGCGTGCGATAGGCGCTCATCAGGTGGATCGGTGACAGGTAGTCGTCCGGCCGGATATCGGCGGCACGCTTGAAGAACTGAATCGCCATTTCGAACGCGCCCTGCATGAACAGGAAGCGGCCATAGTGGAAATTCGCCTCGTAGAGCCCGGCATCCAGCGCAAGCGCCTGCTCGAAGGCGGCGACGGCTTCGTCGCATTGGCCGTCCTGGTGCAGCACGAGACCGCGAGACGCATGGGCCTCCGCGAGGTCTGGGTCGAGCGCCAGCGCCTTGTCGGTCATGGACAGGATGCCTTGCAGCGGAAATTCATCCTCGTGCCAATCGCGAAGCGCCGACTCGCAGTCGGCAATGCCGGCATAGGCGCGGGCAAAATCCGGATCGAGCTCCACCGCCTTCATGAACATGCGCCGCGCGAGCAGGAGATAGGAGCGCGTCCAGGCGTGGGAAAACTGCCGGCCACGCAGATAGTAGGTATAGGCCTCGACGCTTGTCGTCGGGTCGCTTTCGATCGCCCGCCTCTCCGCTGGCAGCAGCTTGATCTTCAACTGGTCGACGATCGCATGGGTGATTTCGTCCTGGATCGCGAAGATATCAGTCAGGTCCCGGTCGTAGCGGTCGGCCCAGAGATGCGTGCCGGTCAGCGCATCGATCAACTGGCCGGTGATGCGCACCCGCGCGCCCGCCTTGCGCACGCTGCCCTCGAGGATGTAGCGGACGCCCAATTCCTGGGCCACCTGCTTCACCTTCACCGACCGCCCCTTGTAGGTGAACACGGTGTTGCGGGCGACGACGTGCAGCTTCGAGATCTTCGAGAGATCGGTGATGATGTCTTCGGTGATGCCGTCGGAGAAGTATTCCTGCTCCGGATCGTGGCTCATATTGGTGAAAGGAAGCACGCCGACCGAGAGCCCGTAGCCATCGTCGAGCACCACCGGGCACGATCCGTTCGGTGCCGACGCGACCTTCGTCGGGGCGCCGAGCGCCACCGAATAGACGTGAACGCCGGCGGCGATGTTCTTCAGCGTGTGTTCGCCCTTGTCGACGAAGCCGACATCCAGGCGCGACCCTACATGATCGCGCACGGAAGCCGAGACGGCGATGCCCGACGGCTCTGCGAGGCCTTCGAGACGCGCCGCGACATTGACGCCGTCCCCGAAGATGTCGCCATCCTCGACGATGATGTCGCCGAGGTGCACGCCGATCCTGAGCTCGATGCGCTTCAGCGGCGACACGCTTTCGTTGCGCAGCAGCATGCCGCGCTGGATATCGACGGCGCAGGCGACCGCGTGCACGACGCTTGCGAACTCGACCAGGATGCCGTCGCCGGTGAGCTTGACGATGCGTCCCTTGTGACGGGTGATCTTCGGATCGACGAGTTCGCTCTTGTGCCGTTTCATGGCGGCCAGCGTGCCGGTTTCGTCAGCGCCGATCAGGCGACTGTACCCCACGACATCGGCAGCGAGAATGGCAGCAAGCCGGCGTTCCAAGAAACCCTCGAAGTCATCTCCCGAATGAGGTTCGCACTTTAGCGCTTTCTTTCCCATCTGTCCTGCGCCCTTTTCTGGTTGAAACGACAGGTTTCGCAACCAAGGTAGCGGCGAGCCGGAGGGGATGGAGTTCCAAAGGTAACGGGGAGTTGCGGCGGGGCGGCCGGGTCAGGGACGGATCAACACCGTCACCATCATCATCACGATGGCGAAGACCGCGATCTTCCAGAAATCGCGACGGCGGCGCAGCCCCGGAATGCCGATCGGCCAGAGGAGCTGAATGGCCATGATCAGAAGCAGAAAAAGGGCGATCGCCTTCTGCATGTTGCCCTCGTCTACCGGGAGGCTGCCTCAACCGGTGAAGCCTTCGCAACACCGGCACTCTTCGTCGCACGCAGCACCGCCTCCCCCGAGGACTAGCGATACGTTGCGCTTGGCAAAAAGGGCTAGTGTTTCCGCGGGCGATTTGCAATGACCGGCCGCCGCATGTTGCGTCATTCGTCTCCCATCGAAGGACAAAACCTGCGGCACTGCCAGACGCTGCAATCAGAAACCGGCTGGCAATTCACCAGGCACCGCCCTAACTTGCTGACGGCAGAACGAATTTCGGATGAATGATGAGAAAGAACCTGCTCCCGGTCGCCGCCCTCCTGCTCGGCACGCTGTTTCTCTTTCTGGGCAATGGTCTGCAGGGGCTTCTTCTTCCCGTGCGCGGCACCGCTGAAGGTTATCCCACCACCATCCTCGGGCTGATCGGCACATCCTGGGCTGCTGGCTTCGTTCTCGGCTGCTTTTTTGCGCCCACGGTCGTCAAGCGCATCGGCCACGTGCGCGCCTTCAGCGTCTTTGCCTCGCTCATCGCCATCGTCGCGCTAATGACCGGCATCCTGATCGATCCGACCTGGTGGCTGATCCTCAGGGCGCTGACAGGCTTCTCCACTGCCGGCACCTCGATGATCATCGAAAGCTGGCTGAACGAGCGCGCCACCAACGAGAGCCGCGGCGTCATCTTCTCGCTCTATATTGCCATCACGCTCTTCGGCGTCGTCGGCGGCCAGATGATGATCCCCTTCGGCGATACTTCCACCACCATCTTATTCATGATCTGCGGCATCCTCTACTGCGTCGCCATGCTGCCGACGCTTCTGTCCAAGGCTGCCTCGCCGCAACCGCTGAAGAAGGTGAGCCTCGACCTGCGCGGCCTTTACCGCAACTCGCCGGTTTCCTTCCTCGGCATCCTGCTCGTCGGTATTGCCAACGGCGCGTTCGGCACGCTCGGCGCCGTCTTTGGCCGCCAGGCGGGACTTTCCGACAGCACCGTCGCCGCCATGATGAGCGTGGCGATCTTTGCCGGCGCCGTCATGCAGTTGCCGGCCGGGCGGCTGTCCGACCGGATCGACCGGCGCTACGTCCTGGCAGCACTTGCCGGGGTCGGCGCTCTCGCAGGCTTGCTGATCTTCCTGGTCGAGCCGACCCAGGTCTGGATCGTGCTGACGCTGATTGCGATCTACGGTGCGGCGGCCAACGCGCTCTATCCGATCGCCGTGTCGCACGCCAACGACTTCGCGACGGCCGAGGACTTCGTCAAGGTCTCCGGCGGCCTGCTGCTGCTCTACGGCATCGGCACCATCATCGGCCCGACGATCGGCGGCCCGGTCATGACGGCGGCGGGCCCCTACGGCCTGTTCATGATTACGGCCTGCGCCCACATCCTGATCACCGCCTATGCCATCATCCGCAGCCGGATGCGCGCGCCCGTGCCGGTATCCGACCGCGACGCCTTCTCGCCGGTCAACGCCGGCACGCCGACGACGCCGGAAAGCCTGCAGCTTTCGCCGCGCGCGGCCCCGTTTGACGAAACACGCAACGAGCCAGACAAAGGTCCGGAATGGGAGGATCAGTCCGATGAGCCTGTTTGACGACGATCGGCCGCAAAAGAAGGTGGCCCATGAAATTGGCAGCGATCTCGCGCTGCTGTCGGTTGACGAGTTGACGCAACGCATCACCCTTCTGACCGAGGAGATTGCACGGCTGGAGGCGGAGCGGACACGCAAGTCCGCCAGCCGCTCGGCCGCCGAGAACCTGTTTCGCTGATCCGGCGGCGTAAGGTCGCACCGCAGCAAAACGAAGCGCGTTTAACGCGGCATTAAGCATTATCTGCGATTGTCAGGGCATCCGGAGCTTTCCGGTTTCAGACAATTTCACCGACTGGCGAATGGGTCTGATTTTTCTCCCTGTTTTACCTTGAGAGCCGCTTTCCGCGGCTCTTTTTTTGTTTTGGCATAGGTTTATCCAAAGAACTGTGGAGATTAACCCTTTCTTAAGAATGCCCTTGCGCGAAATGCGCTATCGGATCATTCTTCAAGCATAGAGACGGGCAAGGATTTATTTCCCATAACCGTCCACTACCTGACTGTCGTGATGCGTTTGAACCAGGGAAAACAGGTCATGTCCGAGAGAGGATTGAATACGGTCAGTTTCGCAGGACACGCGGCGTCCTCGGCACAATTCAAGACCCTCTATTCGGAAGGCATGGGACTGGTCGAGGAAACGGCCACCTATCTCGACGGACCGGGCCGCGCCGCTTCCAAGGTCCTGCCGCGCATGGCATCGGTTCTCTATGCAGCCGAATCCATGCGGCTCACCACCCGCCTGATGCAGATGGCTTCCTGGCTGCTCCTGCAGCGCGCCGTCAACAACGGCGAGATGAGCCGCGATCAGGTGATGTCGGAAAAGAGCAAGGTTCGCCTCGACAGCTTCAACGTCGACAAGGCGGCTCCCGGCTGGGCCGAACTGCCGGAATCCTTTCGCGACCTGATCGAGCGCTCGTTGCGCCTGCAGAACCGCGTCGCCCTGCTCGACCGCGAGATCTATCGCCCGAACGAAGCGGCCGCGATCGTCCCGGACAACCAGAACGGCGTCAAGGCGCAGATCAAGCTGCTGCAGACGGCCTTCGGAACCAACTGACGCCGCGCAGAAAATAGACCTGAGAAATCAAACCCGCCGCAACAGCATTTGCCGGCGGGTTTTTCGTTGCGACCGGCAGCACATGGCGGCGCTGGCGCGCCTTGGCCTCGACTGCGAAAATTCCTGGAGAAACCTCACCGAGGGCGCCTATCCGATTGACGCCACACAAGGGCATCTCGATCTCCTGACGGAAGAGGCGTTACCGCTTGCGAAAAGCGCCGGCTGGTCGGGTCAGGAACCGCGACATAACGCCGTCATCCTGCTCCTTGCCTGGAACAGCGACGGAGCGCCAGTGGCCACAACGCGTCCATGGCACGGCGCCATGTCACCGCCTCGCCCGGCCTATCCCCCAGAACCAAGACAGAAAAAAGCCCGGGCCAAATGACCCGGGCTTTTTGAATCTGCCGAAGAGGCGCTCGATTAGAGGCCGAGGCCTTCGAAGCGCTTCTTGAACTTGGAGACGCGGCCGCCGCGGTCCATGAGCTGCTGGTTGCCGCCGGTCCAGGCCGGGTGCGACTTGGGGTCGATTTCCAGGTTCATGGTGGCGCCTTCAGAACCCCAGGTCGAGCGGGTTTCGTATTCGGTGCCGTCGGTCATGACTACCTTGATGACGTGGTAATCGGGATGGATGTCTGCCTTCATAACGATCTTCCTAGAGTTCCAGGGTCCAATTGTCGCAAGGCATTGCGACTTCGAGACCGAACACGTAAATGAAGCCGCGCACCGGCTGAACGGCCACGGCTTCCCAATTCGATGCCGTGCCTATACATCAAGGTCTGCGCGATAACAAGTGCCGCACGGAAGACTCATGGGCAATCCCTTCCTCCGTGTCTGGCGAAAGGGGTCAAGTGTCGTCAAGAGAAAACCAGGCGCCTGCGCGCAAGTCCATCCGTCCGCTCGCCACGCTCCTCCCCTATCTCGCCCGCTACCGCCATCTGGTCGTCGGCGCCGGCATTTCGCTGATCCTCGCTGCCGTGACCACGCTGGCGCTGCCGCTCGCTGTTAGGCGGATGGTCGACAACGGTTTCTCCAGTCCCGACAGCGGCTTCATCAACACCTACTTCTCGATGCTGATGATGCTCGCCATCGTGCTCGCGCTGGCGAGTGCGGCGCGCTACTACTTCGTCATCACGCTCGGCGAGCGCATCGTTGCCGACTTGAGGCGCAATGTCTTCGATCGCGTCACCCGCCTTTCCGCCTCCTTCTTCGACGTCAACCAGTCCGGCGAGATCGTCTCGCGGCTGACCGCCGACACGACGCAGGTAAAATCCGCGGTCGGCGCCACCGCCTCGGTCGCGCTGCGCAACCTGATCCTGTGTCTCGGCGCCATCGGCATGATGGTCTATACCAGCCCCAAGCTGTCGAGCCTGGTGCTGATCGCCATTCCGATCATCGTCTTCCCGCTCGTCGGCTTCGGCCGTTCCGTCCGCCGCCGCTCGCGCCAGGCGCAGGACACGCTCGCTGCCGCCTCGGCCTATGCCGGCGAGGCGATTGCCGCATCACGCACAGTCCAGGCCTTCAATGGCGAAGGACTTGCCAACAGCCACTTCGGAGCCGCCGTCGAGGATGCCTATGGCGCGGCGCGCGCCGCGATCAAGGCGCGCTCGGTGCTGACCGCTTTCGCCATTACCATGGTGTTCGGCAGCGTCGTCGCCGTGCTCTGGTTTGGCGCGCACGACGTACTGTCAGGTAATCTCTCCGCCGGCACGCTCAGCCAGTTCCTGCTCTATTCGGTCTTTGCCGCGGGCAGCCTCGGTTCGCTCTCGGAAGTCTGGGGCGAACTCTCGCAGGCAGCGGGTGCTGCCGAGCGACTGAACGAGCTTCTGACCGAAATTCCCGAGATCCAGGCTCCGGAAAATCCCGTCGCCATGCCGGTCCCGGCGACCGGCGCCATCGCCTTCGACGACGTTCATTTCGCCTACCCGTCGCGACCCGACTACAAGAGCCTCAACGGCCTCAGCTTCAACATCGCGCCCGGCGAGACCGTTGCGATCGTCGGACCGTCCGGCGCCGGCAAGAGCACTGTGTTCTCCATGCTGCTTCGCTTCTACGACCCTGCCAAGGGCGCCGTGCGCGTTGATGGCGTCGACATTCGCACCGTCGATCCGAAGGATCTGCGCGACCGCATTGCGATCGTGCCGCAGGATGTGACGATGTTCGCCTCGTCCGTGCATGACAACATCGCCTTCGGCATGCCGAATGCCAGCCGCGAGGCGGTGCGTGCCGCCGCCGTCGCCGCGCAGGCGGACGAGTTCATCAACAGGCTCGACAAGGGTTACGACACCTATGTCGGCGAACGTGGCGTTACACTTTCCGGCGGCCAGCGCCAGCGCATCGCCATCGCCCGCGCCATCCTCAAGAACGCGCCGGTGCTGCTTCTCGACGAAGCAACCTCGGCCCTCGACGCCGAGAGCGAGACGCTGGTCCAGAAGGCGCTCGACGGCCTGCTGCACGAGCGCTCGACCATCATCATCGCCCATCGGCTGGCGACCGTGCTGAAGGCCGATCGTATCCTGGTGCTCGATCATGGCCGCATCGTCGAGGAAGGAACCCACGCCTCCCTGATCCGTCAGGGCGGACTCTACGCCAAGCTTGCGCGGCTGCAGTTCAACCATGGCGCAGAGGCCCTGTTCGTCAACGTGCAGAGCTAAACGCACCGCACGGCGCGAAAAGCGTCCTCCGATTTGCCGTAAAGCGGTTGCCGACGGGAGGCCGAGCCCTATTGTTAGGGGGCCGGCCGAGGAGGCCGGTATCGCTTTCTGCTGAATTGATCGGGAGGACTACCGCATGGCATTTTCGCACCTGACCCGGCGTGCCACTCTGGCGCTGGGCCTGATGGCGCTGACGGCGCTGCCCCTTGGCTCGACGGCACTGGCCCAGGACTTCCCCGACCGGCCGATAACGCTCGTCGTTCCCTTTGCCGCCGGCGGTTCCACCGACGTGGTTGCCCGCATCGTCGCGCAAAAAATGTCGGAGGACCTCGGCCAACAGGTGATCGTCCAGAACGTTGCCGGCGCCGGTGGCAATCTCGGCGCAGACAATGTCGCCCGCGCCGATCCGGACGGCTATACGATCCTGATGGGCACGGTCGCCACCCACGCGCTCAATCCGCTGATCCTGAAGACCAAGCCCTACGATCCCGAAAAGGATTTCGCGCCGATCTCCCTGCTCGTCGTCGTGCCCAACGTGCTCGTCGTCAATCCGGAACTCCCGGCCAAGGACGTTGCGGAACTGCTGGCACTCCTGAAGGCCAAGCCCGACGAGTACAGCTATGCGTCTTCCGGCAACGGCACTCCGCTGCACCTCTCCGGCGAACTCTTCAAGAAGATGGCCGGCGTCAGTATGCAGCACATCCCCTACAAGGGCGCAGGCCCGGCGCTGAACGATGTCATCGGCAACCAGGTGCCGATCATGTTCGACAACCTCCCCTCCTCCTCCAGCCACATCAAGGCGGGAACGCTGAGGGCGCTTGCGGTGACCACGGCGGAACGGGCACCGTCCTTCCCGGATGTGCCGACAGTCGCCGAGGCCGGCATTCCGGGCTACGAGACCTACACCTGGAACGCGCTCTTCGCCCCGGCCAACACGCCTCAGCCGGTCGTCGCCCGCCTCAACGAGGCGGCCAACAAGGCGCTGAAGGATCCCGCTGTCGTCGAGCGCATGAAGGAATTCAGCGCCACGATTGTCGGCTCGACGCCGGAAGAGCTGGAAGCCCATGTGAAAGCCGAATTGGCGAAGTGGACGCCGGTCGTTCGTGACGCCAATGTGCAGATGGATTGACGATCAGAACGAGCGGGGCCCCTCATCCGACTGCCGCCACCTTCTCCCCGCAGGCGGGGAGAAGGGACTTGTGGCGCGGTCCGTGCGTATGCGCCAGCACATACGATGTTACTCGGTTGCCTGAACCTCGATGTACCGCGCCGCCTCGGCGGCGATTACACGTGAGGGTATCGTTGCACAATCGACCGTCACCTCCCCGCTTGACGAGAAGAGGGCTAGGATGAGGGGCAAATACGCGGCAAGGAGCCATCACACCCCGGCAGCACCCCGCCCCGCGGCCCGGCCGGAAAAGATGCAGCCGCCGAGGAACGTGCCTTCGAGTGCGTTGTAGCCATGCATGCCGCCCCCGCCGAAGCCGGCGACTTCGCCGGCAGCGTAGAGACCGGGCACCGGCTCGCCCGATTGCTCCAACACCTGGCCTGACAGGTTGGTTTGAAGCCCGCCCAGCGTCTTGCGCGTCAGGATATGCAGCCGAACGGCAATCAGTGGGCCGGCCTTGGGATCGAGCAGCCGATGCGGTTTGGCCGTGCGCAGCAGCCGGTCGCCGCGATAGGCGCGCGCACCGCGGATCGCGGTCACCTGCGCGTCCTTGGAGAATGCGTTGGTAATTTCCCGGTCGCGCGCCACGATCTGCTGCCGCAAGTGCTCCAGCGACAGCCGGTTCTCACCGGTCAGCGCATTCATCGCCGGCACCAGGTCTTCGAGACGGTCGCGCACGATGAAATCCTCGCCCTTGTCCATGAACGCCTGGACCGGCCCCGGCGGGTTCTTGCCGAGCCGCTTTAACAGAAGGGCGATGCTCTTGCCGGTGAGATCGGGATTCTGCTCCGAACCGGAAAGCGCGAACTCCTTTTTGATGATCGCCCGCGTCAGCACGAACCAGCTGTAATCATGACCGCTGTCGCGGATCGCCTTCAACGTGCCGAGCGTATCGAAGCCGGGCATGGCCGGCGCCGGAAAACGGTTGCCGTCGGCGTCGCACCAGAAGGACGAAGGGCCCGGAAGGATGCGGATGCCATGGTCCGGCCAGATCGGATCGAAGTTCTTCAACCCCTCCGTATAGTGCCACATGCGATCCGCATTGATGACCGCGCCGCGCGCCTGGCTGGCGATCTCCAGCATGCGCCCGTCGACATGGTGGGGCACGCCCGCAACCATCGTCGCCGGCGGCTGGCCGAGCCGCTTGCGCGGCCAGTTGCGGCGCACCAGATCATGGTTTCCGCCGATACCGCCTGACGTGACGACGATCGCGCCCGCCGAAATCTCGAAATCGCCGACGATGTCGCGGGAGCTGCGCTCACCGCGCCCGACCGGATCGTCCTTGAGCAGCGCACCGCGCGCACCCGTCACGCGGCCGTCGGTGGTCACAAGTTCATCCACCCGATGGCGGAAGCGGAAGCGCACGAGACCACGACTTTCCGCCTCGCGCGTCAACCGGATGAACGGTTCGAGCACCGCCGGGCCGGTACCCCACGTGACGTGAAAGCGCGGCACCGAATTGCCGTGCCCGTGGGCGAGCCCACCGCCGCGCTCCGCCCAGCCGACCACGGGAAACCAGCGCATGCCGAGCGAGTGCAGCCAGGAGCGCTTCTCGCCCGCGGCAAAGTCGAGATAGGCTTCGGCCCAGAGCCGTGGCCAGTGATCCTCCGGACGGTCGAACTGCGAGGAGCCCACCCAGTCCTGCCCGGCAAGCTCGCGGGTGTCGCGGATGCCCATGCGGCGCTGTTCGGGGCTGTCGACAAAGAACAGGCCGCCAAGCGACCAGAAGGCCTGTCCGCCAAGATTCTGTTCCCCTTCCTGGTCGAGCACGATGACCCTGCGGCCGAGTGCCGCCGCCTCCGCTGCGGCGACAAGGCCGGCAAGCCCCGCGCCGATAACCAAAACGTCGCAATCCATGAAATGCTCTCCCCCTCGCATCCCATCCGGCCCCCCACGCTCTGACACGCAAAGGCCGCCGCAGCCATCTGAATGGCTGCAGAATTGTTACGCGTACGTCAAGGTCAATTCAAGCGCCAGGCTGCGTCGCCCGACGACGGGATACGCGGAGAGCGAAGTCTATTTCTCGGTCAGCTTGAGCTCGATGCGGCGGTTCTGCGCCCGCGCCTCAGGGGTTTCACCCGGTGCAATCGGCTGGTACTCGCCAAAGCCCGCGGCCACTAGCCGATCTGCTGGCACGCCCTTCGAGATCAGGAACTTGACCACGGAGGTCGCACGCGCCGACGAAAGCTCCCAGTTGTCGGCGAAGCGCCCGGCGCCTGAAAGCTGCACATTGTCCGTGTGGCCGTCGACGCGCAGCACCCAGTTGATTTCGGCGGGGATTTCCTTGGCGAGGTCGAGCAGCGCGGTGGCGAGCTTGGCCATTTCCGCCTGCCCTTCCGGATTGAGGTCGTTGCCACCAGAGGGAAACAGCACCTCCGACTGGAAGACGAAGCGGTCGCCGACGATGCGGATGTTTTCACGGTCGGAAAGAATTTCCCGGAGGCGTCCGAAGAAGTCCGAGCGGTAGCGGTTGAGTTCCTGCACCCGCTGGGCAAGCGCCACGTTCAGCCGGCGTCCGAGATCGGCGATCTTGGTCTGCGACTGCTGGTCCTTGGCTTCCGACGCCTGAAGCGCGACTTCGATGGCGGCGATCTGGCTGCGGAGCGCGGCGATCTGCTGGTTCAGCAGCTCGATCTGGCTCATGGCCCGGGCGCTGACTTCACGCTCGGTCTCAAGCTCAGAGCCGAGACGGCCGATCTTCTGGTTGGCGGCGTCCGTGCTCCCGGCGCCCTGGTCGAGCAGGGCCTGCAGCCGTGAGCGTTCGCCTTCGGACGTGGCGAGCGACGCCTGCAGATTGGCAAGCGAATCCTCGAGATCCTGCTTGCCGCTCTTTTCGAGCGCCAGAAGCTGGGTGAGTTCGTTGATCTGGCTGTTCAGCCGCGTCAGCACCTCGTCCTTGCCGCTGATTTCGCGACTGAGCAGAAACTGTGCAAGGACGAAGACGGTCAGCAGGAACATGATCGACAGCAGCAGCGTCGACAGTGCGTCGACGAAGCCCGGCCAATAGTCGATCGTGCGCTGAGAGCGGCCTTTTCGGGCAAGCGCCATGGATTACTCTCCTCCGGCCTCTTCCACGCGCGCCTTGGCCGACACGGCCGGCTTGTCATGCGCAGGCGACCGGTCGGAGATGCCGACCCGCGATGCCAGCTTGTCGAGCGTCTTGCGCATCGCCTTGGCTTCGTCCTGCTGAGCCTCGATCCAATCCCGCAGCATCTGCTGTTCGCCGCGCATGTTCTTGACCAGCCCTTGAATGCCTTCGGCGAGGCTTGCCATGGCCGCGGTCGTGCGCTGGTTCGCGCCGCCCTCATGGTTGAGGCGGACGAGCTGGTCGGTGAGCCTCTTCAGCTCCTCGACCGGCGCGCCGGCGGGCAGATCGAGCGCCGGCGAAAGTTCCGAGCCGACGTCCGTCACGGAGGAGAGCCAGTTTTCAAGCTCGGTGTAGAAGCGGTTCTGCGCGCGCCCGGCCTGCAGATCGAGAAAGCCGAGGATCAGCGAACCGGAAAGGCCGAAAAGCGACGTCGAAAACGCCGTGCCCATGCCGGTGAGCGGTGCCGACAGGCCATTCTTCAGCGCCGAGAGGATGTCTTCCGTCGTTCCCGATCCGGCATCCAGAGACTGGATGACCGTGTTGATCGAGCCGATCGTTCCAAGAAGGCCCCAGAATGTGCCGAGCAGGCCGAGAAACACCAGAAGCCCGGTCAGGTAACGCGAAATGTCGCGCGATTCGTCGAGGCGGGTGGCGATGGAATCGAGGATCGACCGGAGGGCCGTCGTCGAGATCGCCGTCTGGCGGCCGCCGATCAGCGCCCGCATCGGCGCCAGCAGCACCGGGTCCCGCCCGACCTTGTCCGCACTGCCTGCGGCGCGGAACGAATTGAACCAGCGCACTTCAGGGCGCAAGCCCAGTACATGATTGAACACGAGCAGGATGCCGATCAGGAGCACCCCGAGGATCAGCCCGTTCAGGCCGGGATTGGCGAGAAAGGCGTTCTGTGCCTGGCGAAAGAGGATCGCACCGACAAATCCGACGATGATCAGAAAGACCACCATCGTCCAGAAATAGTGCATGGGGCTCGACAGCTTGTGCGGGTTGTAGCCGTCTTCCATGCCTTCCCGACCGTTCCAACCGGACAGATGCAGTTTCGTCATGGGTATGAGTATCTCCCGCTTCACTTGACGGAACGGCGCCGCGCCGGCCCGGAGCCTATCGCATAATTCCTGAAACCGAAATCGATTCAAGGGCCAATTTGTGTATGCAGCCAGGATCGCGCCACGGCCTGCAGGTCGCCAGTTAGGCACAGGCCTGTGGCGGTGTCGTGTTGCACCGCCCAGCTTCGTGCCAAAAACAAAGCCTCCGATGCGGGGTGCGCATCGGAGGCTTCGGAACGAACGGGATTGCGACTTACTTCGTCGGCACCGGGCGATGAACGACTTCCGTCAGCGCCTTGACGATGTACTCGTTGCCGCAGATGACCGAACCGTCATCGACCGGGCGGGCGCCGCCGTTGATATCGTGCGTCCAACCACCGGCTTCGCGAATGAGAAGCACACCGGCGGCAATATCCCAAGCGGCAAGGTCGCGCTCCCAGTAGCCGTCGAAACGGCCGGCAGCGACATAGGCAAGATCGAGCGCAGCCGAGCCCATGCGGCGGATACCTGCAACTTCGCCCATCACATGGCGCAGTTCGATCAGGTACTTGCCGTGGTTGCCGCGGCCAAGATGCGGCGTGCCGGTGGCGATGACGGCATCGGAAAGATGCTTGCGTGCAGCGACGCGCAAACGACGGTCGTTGAGGAAGGCGCCACCGCCGCGCTCGGCCGTGTAGAGTTCATCGGTTGCCGGGTTGAAGACGACAGCGCCGACGATCTCGCCCTGGCGCTCCAGTGCGATCGAAACGGCGAAATGCGGAATGCCGTGCAGGAAGTTGGTGGTGCCGTCGAGCGGATCGACGATCCAGCGGTGCGCACCGTCGGTGCCGATGATCTCTTCGCCTTCCTCGCCGAGGAAGCCATAGGTCGGGCGAGCCTTCAGGAGTTCTTCGCGAATGAGCTTTTCGGCCTTACGATCGGCCTGCGAAACATAGTCGCCCGGTCCCTTGAGCGACACCTGCAGGTTCTGGACTTCGCCGAAATCGCGGGACAACGACTTGCCCGCCTTGAAGGCGGCCTGAACCATGACATTGAGAAGTGCTGAACGGGCCATCTGGCGATCCCTTGAAAAACGAAGGCCGATCGAACGCGTTCGATCGGACGTTGAACCTGCTTGACGAAACATAGGCGCATTACTGGCCTCAAGGGCAAGCTGCAAACCGTGCTCCGTCGTCAAAAAACCGAGTGAAGTCTCACTCCGCTCGCGCATTGCTGCCACTGTCATGGCGCCACGAGCAAAACCGCGGCCTCAGAACCACAAAAGCCCCGCGAGTTCAAGCGAAATAGCATTTTTGCCGGCCGGCGGCGACGGGATTCCGCCTCGCTCAGCTCCGGCGATACCTGTTGGCCGCACTCAGCGCCTGCTTCTGCTGCTCTTCATTAAGACCGAGGTAGAAGTCCTCGAGCGCATCGTCCTTGAGACCGGCACGGCGTGACAGCACATACCATTTCGCCGCCTCGACCGGGTTGGGCCTCGTGCCGATGGCATTGACATAGAGATGCGAGAGACGGTTCTGCGCCACCACGTTGCCGCCCTCGGCCGCCCGGCGCATCCAGCCGAAGCCGTCCTCCAGGTTCCGATCACCGGCAATGCCTTCGATCATCCAGATCGCGATGTCCAACTGGGCGGTATCGAAGCCCGCCCGCGCCGCACGGATCAGCCATTCGCGGGCACGCGCCCGCTTGCTTTCCTCGATGCCGTCGACATTGACCAGGATCTGCGACAACGCATATTGCGCGTCGGCAATGCCCTGTTCGGCCGACTTCTCGTAATAGGGCATCGCCAGCTTCAATCCCTTCGGTCCGGGATTGTCGGCAACGAGCGTCTGGCCGTAATTGAACTGTGCCGAGCCATTGCCGAGATCGGCCGCCTTCTTCATCAGCTCTTCGGACTTTTTCCGGTCACGCTTGGCGTAGCGCCCCTCCATCAGGATCAGGGCATATTTGAACATCGCCGCCGGGTCGCCTTTTTCCGCCGCCTGGCCATACCAGAAGGCAGCCTGCTGCGGGTTGCGCACGACGCCAAGCCCCTGCTGCAAGATTTCGGCAATCAGCGTCTGTGCCGCAGGATCGCCGAGCTGCGCCCGTGGCAGCGCCAGATCCATCGCGGTCAGGTAATAGCCGCGCTGAAACGCGCCGTAGGCGTCGTCGACCTTGCCGGCGAAGGGTTTTTCGGCCGGCAGCGCCGGCAATTCGGCGCCCATGCGATCAAAGACACCCACGCCTCCAGATGGCGCCGTGCCGTCCGCCGGCTTCTTGTCCGAAGCCGCGTTCGACTTGTCGCCAGTCTCGGCTCCTTCGGGCATCGCAGCGCCGTTGAAGGGCGTGATGCGGCCACGCTTTTCGACGCCGGCATCGTCGCTTGCGGACGGCTTCTCCTGCGCATGCGCCGGCAGCGCCAGGGCAACGGCCAGGGCGACAAGGGAAAGACCTCGACTCAATCTGGAAGACGGACGGTTCAACATCGAAACGTCTTAATCTTCAAACCGTGGCGCTTTTTCGTCAAGCAACGCGTTGACCGCGGCAACGACGGAGGGCGCCTGTCCTGGCTCACCGAAGACGGCCAGACGAAGCGCCACGAACTCGGCACCGGTCTCCGCCACTGCAAGCGCCGATTGCGGATCGGTGCCGCCCATGACGATGCACGGGATCTCGATCATCGACGCCCACCATTCGGCAAGCGCGAGGTTCTTCGAATGCGCCTCCGGCTTGATGTCGCCGTCGGTCCTGCCGAAGAACACGTAGTCCGGGCGCACTTCGCCGATCTCCAGCGCATGGTGGCGGTCGGCCGCGTTGCCGCCGCCGACGATCAGCTTCGGCGTGTGCTTCTCGACCGCCTCACCGAGCACTTCGGCATTGCCGGCAACATGCAGGCCATCCGCCTTGGCGCGACCGGCAACGCGCGAGTCACCCGCGATCAGTGCTGCGGCGCCCGCCTCCTGGATGACCGGCACCAGGCGCTCGGCATGCTTCTGGAACTCGCTATCGTCGAGCCCGTATTGCGGCACGATCACCGAGGCGACGTCGCCACCCTTGAGCGCGTCGGCGAGCACCTTGGCACGTTCCGCCGCATCGGGCATGTCGGGCGCGATCAGCACCAGGCGGCAGCGTTCTGTTGTCATGCTCAGATATCCATTTCCGGCTGTGCCGCGTAAGCCGCGAAACCAGCGCTCGATTTCATTTCCGAAAACCGATAGACGGAGACTGCAAAAGGATCAACAGCCACCCATGCTTCCGGATCTCGACTTCTACCTTATCGCCATCCCGGCCGTTCTGCTTGTCGGCCTCAGCAAGGGCGGCATGGGGGAAGCACTTTCGCTCATGGGTGTACCGATATTGTCGATGGCGGTGTCGCCCGTCCAGGCCGCCGCCCTTCTCCTGCCGATCCTGATCGCGATGGATCTTGTATCGCTCTGGATGTGGCGCAAGCATGGCGACCGCAAGACCCTTTTCATGCTTTTGCCCGGCGCCATTGCCGGCATCGTCATCGGCTGGGCAACCTCCGCCTATGTCTCGCGTGACCTGCTCCGCCTGATCATCGGCCTGATCACCGTGCTCTTCGTGCTTCGCTACGTCTACAACATCTGGCGCATGCGCCTCGGCATCACCATCGCGCCGAAGACGCAGCGGGCCGGGCCGGCGGCGCTTTGGGGCTCGTTCGCCGGCTATGGCAGCTTCGTTGCGCATGCCGGCGGCCCGCCCTTCCAGATCTACGCGCTGCCACTGCAGCTCGACCCGCGCGAATATACCGGCACGATCGTGCGCTTCTTCGCGATCCTGAACGCGGTGAAGCTCATTCCCTATTTCGCGCTCGGGCAACTCGACCTCAGCAACCTGAAAATCTCGGCGACACTCTTTCCGCTGGCGATCGTCGCGACCGTGTGCGGCGCCTTTATCGTTCGCCGCATGAAGCCGCAGATCTTCTACCCCTTCATGTATAGCATGGCCTTCATCGCGGGCTCGAAGCTGCTCTGGGACGGTATCGTCGGCCTCGCTGCGGGCGGCTGAGCCGCCACCCAAGTATTACGGAAATATTGCAAAGCAAAATTAGCGTTTCGCACCGCACAAAATTCTTGCTGCCTTGCAAAAATTCGCCTAACGTCCGCCCATGACGATCGCGGACCCTTTCGATGCCATTGCGGACCCGAACCGGCGCCACCTGCTGGAGGAATTGCGGCGCGCGCCGAAAACCGTGAACGAGCTGGCCGAAGGCTTGCCGATCAGCCGTCCGGCCGTATCGCAGCACCTGAAAGCCTTGCTGGACTGCAATTTGGTCTCGGTCTCGGCGAGCGGCACGCGGCGGATCTATGCGATCAACCGGCCGGGGTTTGACCGCCTCAACCTCTGGCTCGACCAGTTCTGGTCTTGAGCTTGGAAGCGACGACCCGGAAAACAAGAGGACCGGGCGTCAAGCCCGGCCCGAAATTCCGTATATTCCACTGTGGGGGATTGGTTCTAAACCTTGTTGCGCCTACTCAGAGGGGAGATGGCGCTTCCCGATGGTTCTGGGAAATACCGTTGATAATCAGTGAGTCGAGGAGCGAAGCCTTTCGATTTCGTCCTTGATGCGCAGCTTCCTTCGCTTGATATCGGTAATCAGTTCGTCTTCCACGGACGGCTGATTCATCGCTACGTGGAGCTCCTGCTCCAGGGCGCCATGTTTTTTCTCAAGCGTTGCAAGATGAGCCTCAACAGTCATTTGGCAGTCCCTTCCTTTTGCTTGCATCCGGCACGCAAATGCCGGATGTTTCATGGTTGTAACCTTACTACTGTGCCATGCCATTTTTCATTTGTCGAAGGCGAAATGATGACGAGGGATAACTTCCCGTTACCGCCCAAGATGTGATAGAGCGGCGCATGAAATTCCGGTTCGAGGAGGACTTCGCAACCGGGCTGATGGGGATCGCTTTGCATGCCGGACCAGGACCAGGCCGAACTCAGACTGACCGCCGCGCGGCTGAGGCAGGAACATGAAGACTATGATGCTGCCATCAACGCCATGATCGAGACCGGCTGCGACGCGCTCAGAGTGCAGCGCATGAAGAAGAAGAAGCTGGCGATCAAGGACAAGATCAGCAAGATCGAAGACCAGATCATTCCCGATATCATCGCCTGAACGCGGAACAGGACAGACGTGATCGACACCACGACCCCACCCGTCGCCATCATCATGGGAAGCCAGTCGGACTGGGAGACGATGAAGAACGCCGCCGATACGCTCGACGCGCTCGACATTCCCTATGAGGCACGCATCGTTTCGGCCCATCGCACGCCCGATCGGCTGGTCAGCTTCGCCAAGGGCGCCCGCGACGAGGGCTTCAAGGTCATCATCGCCGGTGCCGGAGGTGCAGCGCATCTGCCCGGCATGTGTGCCTCGATGACGCCGCTGCCGGTCTTCGGCGTCCCCGTGCAGTCGAAGGCGCTTTCCGGCCAGGACAGCCTGCTGTCGATTGTCCAGATGCCGGCCGGCATCCCGGTCGGAACGCTGGCGATCGGCCGCGCCGGTGCCGTCAACGCAGCCCTCCTTGCCGCAGCCGTCCTTGCGCTTGGCGACGAGGACCTCGCCGACCGGCTCGACGACTGGCGCGAACAGCAGACCATTGCCGTTGCCGAGTATCCGGTGGACGAGGCATGACCACCATCGGCATTATCGGCGGCGGCCAGCTCGGCCGCATGCTGGCGATGGCAGCCGCCCGACTGAACTTCCGCACGGTCATCCTCGAGCCGCAGGTCGACTGTCCGGCTGCCCAGGTCGCAAACGACCAGATCATCGCTGCCTATGACGACGAAGCCGCGCTCGGAAAGCTTGCTGAAGTCAGCGACATCATCACCTACGAATTCGAGAACGTTCCGGTCGCGGCTGCCGAGCGACTGGCGGCAAAACGCCCCGTCTTCCCGCCACCGAAAGCGCTGGAAGTCGCGCAGGACCGCCTCACCGAGAAACGCTTCATCAACGGCTGCGGCATTGCCACGGCGCGCTTCCATGCCGTCGACAGCCAGGCCGACCTTGAAGCGGCCCTTGCGGATTTCGGCGGGACCGGCGTGCTGAAAACCCGTCGCCTCGGCTATGACGGCAAGGGACAGCGCGTCTTCCGCTCGACGGCAGACGGCCCGGCGGGCGCTTTCGCAGCACTCGGCGGCGTACCGCTGATCCTCGAAAGCTTCGTGCCCTTCGAGCGCGAAATCTCGATCATCGCAGCCCGCGCGCCCGATGGCGCCGTTGCCTGTTTCGATCCGGCGGAAAACGTGCATCGCAACGGCATCCTCCATACCTCGATGGTCCCGGCAGAGATCGGTGCTGCGGCCGGCGAAGCGGCACGGGTTGCCGCCAAGGCGATCCTCGATGCGCTCGGCTATGTCGGCGTCATCGGCGTCGAGTTCTTCGTGCTCGCCGACGGCAGCCTGATCGTCAACGAGATGGCGCCCCGCGTGCACAATTCCGGCCACTGGACGGAAGCTGCCTGCGTCGTCTCGCAGTTCGAGCAGCATATCCGTGCCGTCGCCGGACTGCCGCTCGGCAATCCGCGTCGCCATTCGGACTGCGTCATGCAGAACCTGATCGGCGACGACCTCGACACGGTCCCCGCATGGCTTGCCGAGGATGACGTGCTGGTGCACCTCTACGGCAAGACCGAGGCCCGCGCCGGCCGCAAGATGGGCCACGTCACGCGGCTCGTCCGCGGCTGAGGACCATAGAAATGCGGGGCAAGACACCAAAATGGGGCGTCTTGTGGTTGACACACCAGGGGTGACACGGTATTTGCCATCCCACCTTAAAGGAGCGCGCTCACGGGCGCGCTTTTGATTGTTAGAGATACCGGGCGAATTTTCATTCCCCGAAACCTGCGGATCAGGAAAATGAAGATCAAGAATTCGCTCAAGTCGCTCAAGACCCGCCACCGCGAAAACCGTCTGGTTCGTCGCAAGGGCCGCATCTACATCATCAACAAGTCCAACCCGCGCTTCAAGGCTCGTCAGGGCTGAGACCCGACAGGGGACTTGGGGACAGCGCTCAAGCGATGTCCCAGAATTGATTTTGAAGTTATTCCGTGGCGAGCTAACATGCTCGCCATGCGAGTTTTTATACCCTTGATTCTGGCGTGTTCCGCCCTGCTCGCCACCTCCACGGGAGCTGGCAATGTTTCCTTCGCGGCGGAAGCCTCGACCCAACCGGAAGCAACCAGCCTCACCACCCCGAAGCAGCGCCTCGACACCCTGTTCGCCGACCTGAAAAAGGAGCGCGACCCCGACAAGGCACGCGAGCTCTCCAACCAGATCCGCATCGAGTGGCAGGATTCCGGCAGCGCCACCGTCAACCTGCTGATGCAATGGGCCGACAAGGCGATCACCGACAACAAGCAGCCGGCCGCTCTCGATATCCTCGACCAGGTTATCGCCCTTGCACCCAATTATGTCGAAGGCTGGAACCGCCGCGCGACACTGCATTACGCGATGGGCAACTACCGGAAATCCATGTCGGACATCAATCGCGTGCTGTCGATCGAGCCCCGCCACTTTGGCGCACTTGCCGGCATGGCGGCAATCCTCGGCGCCTCCGGCAAGGATGAGCTTGCCATGCGTGCGTGGGAACAGTTCCTGGACATTTATCCCGCCGATCGCAAGGCGCAGGAACAACTGGGCGAACTTGCCGAGAAACTTGCCGGCAGCAAGACCTGACAACGCGCGTTCCAGTCGATTGCCAAGCCCGCCACCGCCCATCCTCTCCGACAGGACATCGCTTCTGAAGATCGCGACAGCCGCGCGCCATTTCATCGAACCGATCTGGATTGAATGGCATCGTCACGCCGGCGCGGACCGCCCCACGATCGCCTCGCAAGGCACCTGCGGCCGCACGAGCCTGTTCCTGCAGCGCGTCTTGAGCACCCAAGGCTTCAGCGCCGACTGGGTCTGCGGAACGCCGCGCAGCGGGCCGTTGGAGCCTGAAATCGGACCGTTCGGCTTCAACTGCGGGAAGAGCTGGCAAAGCCATGCCTGGGTCGAATGCGGCGATTTCATCGTCGACATCACAGCCGATCAATTCGGCGCGCCTCCAGTCCTCGTTGTCGATCGCACGGACAACCGCTACAACAAAGGCAACCGGGATGGGGCGCTGCCAGAGTTCGTACTGGCCCGCCGGCGCGCCGTGGACGACATCTGGCCGCAATGGCAAAGGATAAGTGCCGGTGGCCCCAAGGGTTCGCTTACGCCTTGAAAGCCGGGCGCCGGAAGACAAATAGAGACGATGTTCCCAGTTGCGCTCCTGTTCCTTGCACTGATACTCGCCGGCGTCGCCTACAGCCTCTGGCACGCGCGTAGCTTCGCCCGGCGCTTTCCCAATGTCGGCGAACTGATCGACATCGGCGGCTACCGCATGAACAGCGTACACCTGCCCGCCGGCGGACAAGCCGACCTCTTGCCCGTCGTCTTCATCCATGGCGCCAGCGGCAACCTGCTCGACCAGCTGCATGCCTTCGCACCGGCCCTTGACGGCCGCGCCGAGATGCTGTTCGTCGATCGCCCGGGCCACGGCTACTCGGAGCGCGGCGGGCCGGAAAACGACTTGCCGGACGGTCAGGCGGATGCGACCGCAAAGCTGATGGACAAGCGCGGCATCCGTCGCGCCGTGATCGTCGGCCACTCCTTCGGCGGCGCGATTGCAGCGAGCTTCGCCCTCAACCACCCGGACAAGACCGCCGGCCTCGTCCTGCTGGCGCCGGCGACCCATCCCTGGCCCGGCGGCATCGACTGGTATTACCGCCTGACGGCCCTGCCCTTCGTCGGCTGGCTCTTCGCCCACACGCTGGTGACGCCGCTTGGGCAGCGGCGCATCGAGGGCGGCACGCACTCGATCTTTTCGCCCAATCCACGGCCGGCCGACTACATCGACAAGACCGGCCCGCATCTCGTGCTGCGTCCCTCGACCTTCCTCAGCAATGCCCGCGACATCGCCAACCTGCACGCCTATCTGACCGCGACCGCGCCGCGCTACCGGGAGATCGCCGCACCGACGGTGATCATCACCGGCGACAGCGATGGCATCGTGCTGGCCGATATCCACTCACGCGGGCTGGCGCGCGATATCCCCGGCGCCGAGTTGCTCTGGATCGGCAATCTCGGCCATAAGCCCGACTATGTGGTCACTGATGTCATCGTCGCCGCGGTGGAGAAGCTGGCCGGCAAGCCCGGGGATCTGGATGCGGCAGTAAAGCGCGCCGAAGAAAGGCTTGCCGCCGCCAAGACACCCTGATCGTGCCAGGCCATCCGTTGGGGCCGCACCTCATCTGGCAGCCTTTCTCGGCGCGCCCGTTATCCCGCTAGCTGCCATCATCAACAAAACACGAAACCCCAGGAGCGGATCAGCGCTCCGGGGGTTTCGTTGCAGTCCGAAAAAGAGAGCGGGCGTCAGACGCCGCTCATGCCGTCCGAGCCGATATAGGCGATACGCAGCATGTTGGTCGCGCCAGGGGTACCGAGCGGCACGCCGGCCGAAATGATGATGCGTTCGCCCGGCTTGCCGAAGCCTTCCGAGGCAACGATGCGGCATGCGCGGTTGACCATGTCGTCGAGGTCTGTCGCATCCTCGGTGACGACGCAATGTAGGCCCCAGACGACCGAAAGGCGGCGCGCCGTCTGCACGATCGGCGACAGCGCGATGATCGGCACCTGCGGCCGCTCGCGGGCGGCGCGCAGACCCGTCGTACCCGACGAGGTGTAGCAGACGATGGCAGAGAGCCGCAGCGTCTCGGCGATCTGGTGGGCCGCAAGCGAAATCGCGTCGGCACCGGTGGCTTCCGGCGGCGTGCGCTGCGCGTAGATGATGCTGGAATAATGCGGGTCGCGCTCGACGTTGCTGGCGATCGACGCCATGGTCGAAACGGCTTCCACCGGATATTCGCCCGAGGCCGATTCTGCCGAAAGCATGACGGCGTCCGCACCTTCGAAGACGGCTGTCGCGACGTCGGAGACTTCGGCGCGCGTCGGGACCGGAGCCGAAATCATCGATTCCAGCATCTGGGTGGCGACCACTACCGGCTTGCCGGCGCGGCGACATGCACGCGTCAGCTGCTTCTGCAGGCCCGGCACCGATTCCAGCGGCATCTCGACGCCGAGGTCACCGCGGGCAACCATCAGTGCGTCGGAGAGCTCGATGATCTCGTCGATGCGGTCGAGCGCCTGCGGCTTTTCGATCTTCGACATCAGGCCGACGCGGCCGCGGGCGATCTTGCGAACCTCTGCCAGATCTTCCGGACGCTGCACGAAGGAGAGCGCCACCCAGTCGAATTCGCCGGTCGCCAGAACGGCGTCGAGGTCGGCACGATCCTTGTCGGTCAGTACGCCGACGGCAAGCAGCGTATCGGGCAGGCTGACGCCCTTGCGGTCGGAGATCTTCGTGCCGGCGACGACCGTCGTGACGATGCTCTTGCCATCGGTCTTTTCAGCCTTCAGGTGCAGCTTGCCGTCGTCGATCAGCAGGCGATGGCCGGGCTTGACCGCTTCGAGGATCTCCGGATGGGGCAGATAGACGCGGGTGTTGTCGCCAGGCACGTCCTTGTTGTCGAGCGTGAAGGTCTGGCCGACCTTCAGGTCCACCTTGCCTTCCGCGAACTTGCCGACGCGCAGCTTCGGTCCCTGCAGGTCGCCGAGGATGCCGATCGGCCGGCCACAGCGCGCCTCGACTGCGCGGATGCGCTGCACCAGCGTGCGCATCACGTCGTGGCTCGCATGGCTCATGTTGATGCGGAACAGATCGGCCCCGGCCTCGTGCAGCTTCTGGATCATCTGCTCGTCCGAAGACGCCGGTCCGAGCGTTGCGAGGATTTTGACTTTTCTGTTCCGCTTCATCAATTCTGGCTTTCCTGCGTGCCGGACGGATCCGAAAGCTGAACCATCCAGCTTCCCTGCCGTCCCGTGTCGTACTCTTTGAATCCCATGCGCTGGAAGCCGCGGGCGAAGCAGTCCTGCACGCCCGTGATTTTGAATTCGTTCTCGGCAACGCACATGTTGACGTCACCGGTCCAGCGGCCGCCACGGGCCGCATCTTCCGCGTAAAGATAATAATATCGTGACTGTAGCTCGCCCTCGATCAGGGTCGCGCAGGTGTTGGCAGGCACCTGCCACCAGCCTTCCGTCATCCAGCCGTCCTTGGCCCGGTAGCCGATGGCCACACCAACCAGTGTCTGGGTGCCGTTGCACACGCGGAAGTCGGCGCGTGCGTCGCTGGCGAAAAGAAATGAGCTTGATGTTGCCAGGAGAAACAGGAGGATGCCTCCCAGTGTCGTCAGCCCCGGCTTCGCTTTGGAAAAAGGATATCTGGACACGGTTTCCGATGGAACTCCGTTTTGATTTGCGTGGCACTTTCTTGCGACGGGCAGCCCCGAAAGTCAACGTAACTCTAATCGATTACAATCGGTAAATTGCTTTCGGATTTCGATAAACAGTTGCGTTTTTCTTGCGATTGACGCCCTCGCGTGCGATCAGCGAGACGGGGCGCTGAAACGGACTGGAACGGCATGCAACACTATTCTCCCTATGAGATTATCGAAGCCAAGCCCACAACCGGGCTCGTGCTCCTTGCCGATCACGCGATGAACCGGCTGCCTGCCGAGTATGGCAGTCTCGGCCTTCCCGCCGCGGCCTTCGAGCGGCACATCGCCTATGATATCGGTGTCGAAGCGCTCGTGCGGCGCGTGTCTGCGATGCTCGATGCGCCGGCCGTTCTCGGCTGCTTCTCGCGCTTGCTGATCGATCCCAATCGCGGCGAGGACGACCCGACGCTGATCATGCGGATTTCCGACGGAGCGATCATTCCGGGAAACCATCCCATCACCGAGCAGGAGTGGGAAAACCGGCTGAACCGGTTCCATCGTCCCTATCACCGCGCCGTCTCCGAGACGATCGGCCGAAGCGCCGAGGCGCATGGCGCAGCACCGCTGGTCATCTCCATCCATTCCTACACGCCGGCCTGGAAGGGCGTCGCCCGTCCCTGGCACGCCGCCGTCCTCTGGGACAGCGACGGCCGCGCCGTTCGGCCACTGATCGACAGGCTCGAGGCACCGGGCGATATCGTCGTCGGCAACAATGAACCCTATGACGGCGCGTTGCGCGGCGATACCATGTTCCGGCACTGCATGGTGCCGGGCATTTCGCATGCCCTGATCGAGGTGCGGCAGGATCTGATCGCCGACGCTGAAGGCGTTGCCGCCTGGGCCGAGCGGCTGGCGCCGATCCTCGCAAGCCTGAACGCCATGCCCGAACTGCATCGGTACGAGCGGCACATCTCGCGCACCGGCGCCTATGATGAAGAGGACGAGCGACCATGACCGAACTGACCCCGGAGCAACAGATCGCCTTCGAAGCCGCCGCCTTTCGCCGGCTGGTCAACCATCTGCGCGAGCGCAGCGATGTCCAGAACATCGACCTGATGAACCTCGCCGGCTTCTGCCGCAACTGCCTGTCCAATTGGTATCGCGAAGCCGCCGAACAGGCGGGCGTTCCGCTTGCCAAGGAGGAATCGCGCGAGATCATCTACGGCATGCCCTACGAGGAATGGCGCGAGCGCAACCAGAGGGAAGCATCCGCAGAACAAAAGGCGGCGTTCGAGCTCAACCGGCCCAAAGCTGAGTGAGGAAAGGCGTGTGCGGGTTTCCGCGGCATTCCACTCTAACTCGTAAGCCGCTTGAAAATGATGGCTGGATCGAGCCGACGCAAACCGTCGTGATCAAAGGAATAAGGGTCGTTTCGCCCGCCTCTGCCACGGAAATGACCGCGTTGTTGCGCAATCACCCTTGACCTTGGCGGCCGTTCGCGGCACGTCACGGCACCCAAGAAATTCCATTCCCCCTATCAAGGAGAAGACCATGTCGGATGCTCACGGCGTCGCACGCGATCAGCTTCGTGCTTTCATCGAACGGATCGAACGCCTGGAAGAAGAAAAGAAGACCATCGCCGACGACATCAAGGACGTCTATGGCGAAGCCAAGTCCACAGGTTTCGACGCCAAGATCCTGCGCAAGGTCATTTCGATCCGCAAGCAGGACCACGACGAGCGCATGGAACAGGAAGCGATCCTCGACACCTACCTCCAGGCGCTCGGCATGGTGCCGGCAGCCGACGAGGAATAAGCAAGCCTTTTTGAAGGCCGCCTGTCGGCGGCCTTCGCCTTCCGCGCGTGAACGCCGGCAGCAGAGGCTCTCAATGCAGCCGGGAGCCGACATAAGGCGAAGACAGAATGCAGATACGAAAAAGCCCGCCAGGTCGGCGGGCTTTTTCGTGTCTATGGTTTGGTGGAAGCTCAGTTGGTGCTGAACTTCTTCACTTCCATGAAGTTGACGGCATTGCCGCTGAACCGGGCCGTGTCGACGTTTGGTCCGGCGCTGCTGGAGAAGCCGGCGGCATAGACTGTCGTCGGAGCAGTACGCAGAGACTTGCTGACGAAGCGCGGCGCCTTCACCGGCTTGGAAAGCGTTGCGACGCGGCCGGTCGAAAGCGCCCATTCGGAAATGATCTTCTGGGTCAGCTTCGGCTCGGCGCGCACCGATGAGCGGGTCGCGGCATCGGCGTCGTTCTTCTTCGGTCGGCCGCCCTTGGCCGGAGCTTCCGCCTGCGTGTCGAAGGCGCTGTCGAAGATCGCGGCGCGCGCATTTGTACCCGACTGCGGCGCATAGGCTGCCATCTCGATCGGCTGCGGCTGGGCAACCGGCTGACGTTCAGCTGGCGTCGGCTGGGCAAGCGCGACACGGGTCTTGGCTTCAGCCGCCACGTCGCGCGGCGGTTCGGCGGATGCCACGACCGGGCGCTCCGCGAAGGAGGGGATCACGACCTGTGCATCGGCAACGGCGGCAAGCGCCGCGTCACCCGCGGGCCGCACGGCCGGAACCGGCACGAAACCGAGCGCCTGCATGTCCGGCTCGGCATCGGCGGATGCGACGAGCGTGTTCATGTCGCGGCGGTCAAGCATTTGCGGCACAGGAACCTTCATCGAGCCGAGGTCGGCAAATTCGCTCGGCATTTCCGAGGTTGGCGGCAGGGCGGCAGCAAGGGCTTCCTGCGCCGGGTTCTTCTCCGGCGCCACCAGGGCGACGGCTACGCCACCATCGGCAGGCGCTTGCTTGAAGGCAGGCCGCACCGCCGGGACCGGCGCATTGATGTTCTGTTCGGCAGCAACCGTCGGCTCGGCGGCGACAGAACCGGCGACGCCGGGCAGCGCTTCCTGAGCGGCGGGCGCGGCAGCCGTCTGCACCTTGGCAGCAGGAGCTGCGCCACCTTCATCGTCGGCACCGGGGCCGGCTGCGATTGCCGAGGGTTCTTCATCCTCGTCACCGCCGCCGCCAAAGAGCATGGCGAACAGGTTGCCGCGGCGCTTGCCGCTCGCCGTATCGCCCGGGCCCGTATCGCCGCCACCGGCGACCTGGATCGCCGACGCGCCGACGCGACGCTTGTAGTCGGCAACCGCCTGGTCATAACCCGGAAGCGGCTTGCCGTCGGACGGCAGATGCATGGTCTTGCCGTCGGGGAAGAGGCGCGCCAATTCGGCACGGCTCATGCGCGGCCAGGCGCGAACGCCACCGACATCCATATGGACGAAAGGCGAGCCGGAAGTCGGGTAGTAACCGACGCCGCCCACCTGGAATTTCACGCCGATTTCACGCAGCGTCTTCAGCTTCACATCCGGCAGATAGAAGTCCATCGCCTTACCGAGCATGTGCTGGCTCTTCTTGGCGACGCCCTTCGAACGCGAACGCAGCATGCCGTTGGTCGCCGGCGAACGATAGGCCGAAACGACGTGGATGTAATCGCGCGATCCGCTCTTCTGGTAGACTTCCCAGACGAGATCGAGCAGGCGCGGGTCCATCTTCGTCGGCTCGTTGCGACGCCAGTCGCGCAGGAAACGGTTGATTTCCTGCAGACCCTTGGCGTCGTAGCGGCCATTGCGCTTGAAGGTGATCTGCGCCTTTTCCTGAGTATGAATGAAATAGAGCTTCAGTGTCCGGGTCTGGCCTGCGGCCTCCACGGGAGGAGCAAAACCAGGCGTAACGAGGGCAGCCGCAAGAGCAACGGATGTCAGAACCTGCGGCACCCGGCGGGTGACCGCCGCGCAGACTCTCGCTAAGGAGCCGAGCGGCTTCTTAAAACCGAACAAATTTGGCATTCAATCCCCGTCCGACGGACAACCGTGCTTCGCTGTCTCAGATGACTGTCAAATAAGGTGACAGCATGGCAAATTTGCCACAGTCGTCACCGCCCCTTATAATATAGTGAATACTTCACTAACAAGGTCTAAACGGCGGTGACTGAATAGCACGGCTAATGAATCGTGAATGCGTCGATTTTATGCCGCCTCTCTCAAAGGGTTATCGGGATCGATGCCATAATCCTTCAGCTTGCGGTAGAGGGTAGACCGGCCGATACCGAGCTTTCGGGCCACCTGACTCATCTGGCCGCGGTAGAATTTCAGCGCAAAACGAATCAATTCCTCCTCGACTTCGGCAAGCTTGCGCACGTCTCCGCCCTCGTCGACGCTGGCGATCGCATTCTCCATGCGCGGGTCGCTGGAGGCTTCCGCCTCCATGGATTTCGCCGCACTCGCGAAGTCTGGATAGACGCTTGATGCCGTCTCGCCGCCAGCCGGCGCCCGCTCCGGTCCGCCCTCGCCCCAGGAGAAGCCCGAACGATCGGAAACCACGTACCCGGGTATCTGAGTGGCGATCTGCGGGAAATCCTTCACCGTCAGTTCGTTGCCCTCGGCAAGCACGACGGCGCGGAAGATCGCGTTCTCGAGCTGGCGAATGTTGCCCGGCCAATCATAGGCGGTCAGAAGCGCGAGCGCGCCGCTCGATACCGTCAGCGGCTGGTTCAGCCGCTGCTCGGCGGCGAAGCGCTCGACGAAGGAGCGCACCAGCACCGGGATATCTTCCTTGCGTCGGCGAAGCGCCGGAATGGTGATCGGGAAAACATTGAGGCGGTAGTAGAGATCCTCGCGGAACCGCCCTTCGCGCACTTCGTTGATCAGGTCCTTATTGGTGGCCGAGATCAGCCGCACGTTCACCTTCTGCGGATGGCGCGCGCCGATCGTCTCGACCTCGCCCTGCTGAACCGCGCGCAGCAGCTTCACCTGAACCTCGAGCGGCAAGTCGCCAATCTCGTCGAGGAACAGGGTTCCTCCGTCCGCATCGACGAACTTGCCGGTGTGCTTTTCGGTCGCGCCGGTAAAGGCACCCTTTTCGTGACCGAAGAGAATGCTCTCGACCAGATTGTGCGGGATGGCGCCACAGTTGACGGTGATGAAGGGCTTGCCGACCCTGTCGCTTGCCGACTGGATGGCGCGCGCCACCATTTCCTTGCCGACGCCGGATTCGCCCTCGAGCACGATCGGGATGTTGGACTGCGCGGCGCGGCGTGCAAGGTCGATCACCCGGATCATCGCCGGGCTTGCCGAGACGATATCATCGAAGCCGACGGCGCCACCGCGCGGACGGCGCGAGGTTTTGACCTTGCCGTCACGGCTTGCCATTTTCAGCGCATTGCTGATGGCCACGGACAGCCGTTCCGGAGAGACCGGCTTGACCAGGAAGTCGAAGGCGCCGGCCTGCATCGCGTGCACCACGGTCTCGATGCCGCCCTGTCCGGTCTGGACGATGACCGGCGTGTCGACGCCGCGCTCGGCCAGCGCTTCGAGGAAGCCGTGGCCGTTCATTTCCGGCATCAGGAGATCGAGAAGGATGACATTGATCATGCCGCCCTTGCGCTCCAGCAGTTCCAGACCGCTGCGGCCGTTATCGGCGAGATGCGCCACATGACCGAGACGCTCGATCATGTTCGTCAGCAACCGGCGCTGCACCGGATCGTCATCAATGACCAGAATGTGTGATGTCACGGAAGCCTCCTGCTCTGGACACGCGGTACTCTTTGGCCAACCTCATGTGCCAAATCACGTCAGGCATCTGTGCCATAAAGGGCTGAACATCATGTTTTGAGAAATGCTTGCATTTTATCCATTGCCGGCGATAGCAATGGGGCCCATATCGCTGCCTCTTCCTGTCACGAACGAGAGAAATCCGACGATGACCTTCCGCCCCTTCGCCCCCGAGCAATTTGTTGTCCGCGCCGCCGCCGGCCAGAGCCATGGCGCCGCTGCCGACCTCGGTGACCTGCCCTCCTGGCGGCTGGAGGATCTTTATGCCTCCGCTTCCTCGGATGCGTTTCGCAACGATATGACGAAGGCCGATGCCGACGCGATCGCCTTCGAGACCAAGTGGAAGGGCAAGCTGGCCGAAGCGGCGACGAAGAGCGGCGAAGCCGGCATCGGCGCCGCCGTGCGGGAATTCGAAGCGCTCGAAGACATCATGGGCCGCATCGCGTCGTTTGCGGGCCTCACCTATTTTTCGGACACGTCCAAGCCGGAGAATGGCAAGCTTTACGGCGATGTGCAGTCGAAGCTCACCGACATGTCGGCGCATCTCCTGTTCTTCTCCCTGGAGCTGAACCGGATCGACGACGCGATCCTCGACAAGGCACTCGAAACAGACGCGCTCGCCGCCCATTACAAGCCCTGGCTGACCGACCTGCGCATGGACAAGCCCTATCAGCTCGACGACAAGCTGGAGCAGCTTTTCCTGGAAAAATCGATGACCGGTGCCGCCGCCTTCAACCGGCTGTTCGACGAGACTATGGCAAGCCTCACCTTCACTGTCGACGGTGAAGCGCTGCCGCTCGAGGTCACCCTGAACCTGCTGCAGGACCCGTCGAGCGACGTTCGCAAGAAGGCGGCGATGGCGCTGGCGGAAACCTTCAAGGCCAATATCCGCACCTTCACGCTGATCACCAACACGCTCGCCAAGGACAAGGAAATCTCCGACCGCTGGCGCGGCTTCAAGGATATTGCCGACAGCCGGCATCTGGCCAACCGCGTCGAGCGCGAGGTCGTCGATGCGCTCGCCGAAGCGGTCAAGTCCGCCTATCCGCGCCTGTCGCACCGCTACTATTCGCTGAAGGCAAAGTGGCTCGGCATGGAGCAGATGGATTTCTGGGACCGCAACGCGCCGCTGCCGGAAACGCCGAACGCGCTGATCTCCTGGGACGAGGCCAAGGACACGGTGCTCTCCGCGTATAATGCCTTCGCGCCGGAAATGGCTGATATCGCCCGCCGTTTCTTCGATGAGCGCTGGATCGACGCGCCGGTGCGGCCCGGCAAGGCGCCGGGCGCCTTCGCCCACCCGACGGTGCCGTCGGCTCACCCCTATGTGCTCGTCAACTACATGGGCAAGCCGCGCGACGTGATGACGCTCGCCCACGAGCTCGGCCACGGCGTGCACCAGGTGCTTGCCGGCGGACAGGGCGCGTTGATGGCCTCGACGCCGCTGACGCTCGCCGAAACCGCGTCTGTCTTCGGCGAGATGCTGACCTTCCGCGCGCTTCTCGACCAGACGAAGGACAAGCGCGAGCGCAAGGCCATGCTCTCCCAGAAGGTCGAGGACATGATCAACACGGTCGTGCGCCAGATCGCCTTCTACGAGTTCGAGCGCAAGGTGCACACCGCGCGGAAGGAAGGCGAGCTGACGGCCGACGATATCGGTAAGCTGTGGCTGTCGGTGCAGAACGAGAGCCTTGGCCCGGCCATCCGGATTTCCGAAGGCTACGAGACCTACTGGGCCTATATCCCGCACTTCATCCATTCGCCCTTCTACGTCTATGCCTATGCCTTCGGCGACTGCCTGGTGAACTCGCTCTACGCGGTCTACCAGAACGCCGAACAGGGCTTCCAGGACAAGTACTTCGAGCTTCTGAAGGCCGGCGGCACCAAGCACCATTCCGAACTGCTCGCCCCCTTCGGCCTCGATGCCACCGATCCGTCGTTCTGGGCACAGGGACTGTCGATGATCGAAGGGCTCATCGACGAACTCGAAGCGCTTGATAAGGCCTGATCCGGACAAGGGTCCGGATCGCGGCGCGATCGACAAGACGACTTTATGAGCGACACTGCACCCTATGTGCTGTTCCGGGACGACAGCGAAAGCCGCACCACGGTTTTCGCATCGCCTTCGCGCGTCATAACGGCCCGCACGAAGGCCGATTTTGTCCGCGGCCTTGCCGAGCTTGAACGCGCGCACAAATCAGGCAAATGGATTGCCGGCTTCATGTCCTATGAGGCCGGCCATCTCTTCGAGGAGAAGCTCGAAGGCTTTGCCGAGGAAAATCGCAAGACGCCGCTGATGTCATTCGGCATCTTCGATGCGCCGAGCGAGGATCATCCCCTCTCCGAGCCGCAGCGGCGAACCGAGAACGAACCCTTCTTGAGCGAACCGCGCGCCAGCTGGGATTTCGATACCTACCGCGAACGTTTCGACCGCCTGCACCTGCATCTGCGAAAGGGCGATTGTTACCAGGCAAACCTGACGATGCCGATCCATGCCCGCTGGTCCGGCGACCCGCGCGCAGCCTTCTGGTCGCTGATCGACCGACAGCCGGTCAAGTACGGCGCGCTCGTCGCGCTCGACGGGCCAGTGCTCCTGTCGCGCTCGCCGGAGCTTTTCTTCCGAGTCGATGCGGACGGCTGGATCGAGACCCACCCGATGAAGGGCACGGCCAAGCGCGGCGCGTCGGCGCCGGAAGACGCCGAGATCATCGCCGCCATGCGCGCCGACGAAAAGACCCAGGCCGAAAACCGGATGATCGTCGATCTCCTGCGCAATGACATCTCGCGCATCAGCGAGGTCGGCACGCTTGATGTCCCGAAACTCTTCGACATCGAGACCTATCCGACCGTGCACCAGATGGTGAGCCACGTCCGAGCGAAGCTCCTGCCCGAGATCAGCCTCAAGGATATTTTCACGGCGCTCTTCCCCTGCGGCTCGATCACCGGGGCGCCGAAGATGCGCGCCATGGAAATCCTGCACGACCTGGAAGACGGTCCCCGCGACGCCTATTGCGGCGCCATCGGTTTCATCGCCCCGAACGGCGTGATGCGCTTCAGCGTCGCGATCCGGACGATATCGCTCTTCGAAAATGGCGATGCCGTCTTTAATGTCGGCGGCGGCATCGTCTTCGACAGCACCGCCCAGTCCGAATACGAAGAGTGCCTCCTGAAGGCCCGCTTTGCCGTTGGCGACGACAGGATCGCGCTCGGCGAAGGCGATGTCGCGCCCGCCGACGACGCGGTCGTCCGATGACGGATTTCTCGTTGATCGAAACCCTGCGCTACGAGCCCGAAGCCGGTTTCATCCGCCTGCGTCTGCACCTCGCCCGGCTGGTCCGATCCGCCCGTCGTCTCGGCATTTCGGGCGCCGATGGCGCGCAGGCCGCGCTGCTTGCAGCGGTCAAGGCCGGCGATGGCGGCGCCGCGCTTCGCGTTCGCCTCGAGCTCTTCCCGGACGGCCATATCGAGGTGAAGACCGCCCCCTTCGCGCCGCTCCCCCAAGATACGGTCTGGCGGGTACGGGTTGCCGGCACCCGGCTGAAGTCGGGCGATCCGCTGCTGCGCTACAAGACCAGTCGCCGCGCCGCCTATGAGGCAGCCCGCGGCGAGTTCGGCCCGAGCGAGGCCGACGAAGTTCTGCTTCTGAACGAGAAGGATGAGGTCTGCGAAGGCACGATCACCTCCGTCTTCCTCGACGACGGCAGCGGCATCCTCAAGACGCCACCGATCGCCTGCGGCCTGCTTGCCGGCGTGCTGCGTACCGAGCTCATCTGCCAGCGCCGCGCGCGAGTTGCGCGGCTTTCACTTAACGACCTCGCCCGCGGCGACCTTTATCTCGGCAACTCGTTACGGGGCCTGATCCGGGTGAACCTCCTGGTCTGAGCCGGGAAGCGTGTGGCGCCTGACCTGGTCCCGCCCATCGCGCTTGGCGAGATAGAGCGCCTGATCGGCGCGTGCATAGAGGTCGCTGACCGTGTCCCCGTCGCGATACTCCGCAACCCCGACCGAACAGGTGTAGAAGAACTCCGGGATGTTCTCGAGCGGGCGGGAATTGCGCACCCGTTCGAGCAGACGATCGAGAATGCGGTGGCCCTCGCTGATGGTGGTATCAGGCAGGATGAGCATGAATTCCTCGCCGCCAATCCGGCCGAAGCAGTCCGAACGGCGCACGAACTCCTGCATCTGGCGCGCAAAGTCGAGTAAAACCTCGTCGCCGCGCTGGTGGCCGTGGCGGTCATTGATCGCCTTGAAGTAATCGATATCGATGATCGCGACACAGCCCCACATATGCGGGTTCTCGGCGCAGTTGGCGATGAACTCGGTGAGACGCCCCATCGTGTAGCGGCGGTTGGGCACGCTCGTCAGCTCGTCGACCTGGGCGGCCCGAAGCGCAAAGTCGCGGTCCTGGCGCAGTTCCCGTTCTTCGGCATGGATCGTCGTGACGTCGACGGCGATGCACAGCATGCAGCCATCCGCATCCACCGTCTCCGTCATCCACAGCCAGCGACCGTCGTGCAGGTCTGTTTCCATGGCGCGGAACGGCACCTTGCCGCGCCGGTGCAATGTCGAGGCGATCCAGGCATCGATGTCTTCCGACTTCAGGATGGTGCCCTGTCCGGCGGCATGGTTCCGACGCATGATCTCTTCCCAGGTCGGGCTCTCGTCCGGACCGACATGGTAGGCCGCGCGAAACGCCGGATTGGCGAAGCGCAGTCGATCGTGCTGATCATAAAGTGCGATCAGCACGGGTGTTTTACTCTGTAGGGCCGCAAGAGCCTTGAGATGACTACCGGTCACGGTCTGTCACGCCTCCGGGAACTAATCAATTATGGCGCGAAGCGGATGCTTCTACCGTAGCTATAGCACGAACCGCTTGTGACAAGCGTTTCACCGTGCGAAACGATAGGGAATATGGTTAAATCGCAACCTAGACCGGTCGCTCCGCATGAAGCATACGCCTTACGACGGTTCTTCAAAACCTTTCACCATCGGCCTTGCCCAGCTCGACCCCGATCGCTGGATTGAGCCGGACGACCAGCTGCAGCACTATCTCTCCGAAAAGAAGCTGCTGCTTGCGCAAGCGCGCGGTACCGTGTTTGCCGCAGCCGACGGTACGCAGGACGCCCAGCGCGAACTGCTCGGCATTCTGGTCGACTACCTGCCGGCCGCCTACCCAGAGATCTACCGCCGCGACGGCGACAGCATGATCGTCGGCGGCGAGCCCGTGCCACTCGACGGCGATGATCCACTGGCCGTTTCAGGATCGCTTGTCCAGGACGATCTCGCCATCATGCAAAAGACCGACGACGGCTGGCGTCTCAACGCTGCCTATGTCGCCTTTCCCTCGTCCTGGTCGCTCGCCGAAAAATACGGCCGCACCATGAACGAGATCCATGGCCCCGTCCCGGGTTTCGAGCATGGCACCCGCAATGCCGAACTGATTGCCCGCATGTTCGACAACCTGCCGCCGGGTCGCTTCGTCGAGCGCTTCAACTGGGCGGTCAATGTCGACGGCGCGCTGCACCTGCCGAAATCGAAATCCGAAGGCATCGCCGCCGGTGCGATCGAGATGACCGAGGAGCGGACCTTCATCCGCATCGAACGGCAGACGCTGCGCAAGCTGCCTGAGACCGGTGCGCTCGTCTTCACTATCCGCATCTATTCGGACCCGCTGACGATGCTGCGCAAGCGGCCGGATGCCGCAGCCCTGGCCGCGTCCTTCGTCGAGCAGCTGCGCGCCCTGACCTTGCCGCAGGCCGCCTACAAGGGGCTTGTCAGCAAGCGGGACGGGCTGATTGAAGCACTTCTCACGATCGCCGGTTAAGCACAGACGCAAATAGCGGTTGACCCGCCGGCTCTTTATTGTGACAGCAATCTATGCTCTACAGCGCCGCGTGCCCCACGGGCATCGCGGCCGTCGGCACATTCATACGAGCCAGAACAGCGGCCACAGCCGCTTCCTCATGCTTAGTCACCCACCGCCACAGGGAAAGTTTTCTCAGGAGTAAGACAAAAATGGCAGATACCACCTATCCGGTTTATGGCGAGATCACCGGTCCGATCGTGATGATCGGTTTCGGTTCGATCGGTCGCGGCACCTTGCCGCTGATCGAGCGCCACTTCAAATACGACAAGAACCGGTTGATCGTGGTCGAGCCCCGTGAGGATGCTGCCGACAACGAGATCTTCGAACGCCATGGCGTTCGTCACGTTCGCGCGCATGTGACCAAGGACAACTACAAGGAACTGCTGAAGCCGCTTCTGACCGAAGGCGAAGGCCAGGGCTTCTGCGTCAACCTGTCGGTCGACACCGGCTCGCTCGACCTGATGAAGATGTGCCGCAAGCTCGACGTGCTCTACGTCGACACGGTCGTCGAGCCGTGGCTCGGCTTCTACTTCGACGCCGAAATGGACAATTCCGAGCGCACCAACTATGCGCTGCGCGAAACCGTGCGCAAGGAAAAGGAAAAGAACCCGGGCGGCACGACCGCGGTTTCCACCTGCGGCGCCAACCCCGGCATGGTCTCCTGGTTCGTCAAGCAGGGCCTCCTCAACCTCGCCAACGACCTTGGCGTGAAGTTCGAAGAGCCGCATCAGGACGACCGCGAAGGCTGGGCCAAGCTGATGAAGAAGGTCGGCGTCAAGGGCGTGCACATCGCCGAGCGCGACACCCAGCGCACCAAGAACCCGAAGCCGTTCAACACCTTCTGGAACACCTGGTCGGTCGAAGGCTTCATCTCGGAAGGCCTGCAGCCGGCCGAACTCGGCTGGGGCACCCATGAAAACTGGATGCCGAAGAACGCCAAGAAGCACAAGAAGGGTTGCAAGGCAGCGATCTATCTGGAGCAGCCGGGCGCCAACACCCGCGTGCGCAGCTGGTGCCCGACCCCCGGCCCGCAGTATGGCTTCCTCGTGACCCACAACGAGGCGATCTCGATCGCCGACTTCTTCACGGTTCGCGACAAGGAAGGCGAAGTCACCTATCGCCCGACCTGCCACTACGCCTACCATCCGGCCAACGACGCCGTTCTGTCGCTGCACGAAATGTTCGGCAACGGCGGCAACGCCCAGCCGGTGCACCACGTCCTTGACGAAAAGGAACTGGTCGACGGCGTCGACGAACTCGGCGTGCTGCTCTACGGCCACGACAAGAACGCCTACTGGTTCGGCTCGCGCCTGTCGCTCGAAGAAACCCGCCGCATCGCGCCTTACCAGAACGCGACCGGTCTGCAGGTCACTTCGGCTGTTCTTGCCGGCATGGTCTGGGCTCTCGAGAACCCGAAGGCCGGCATCGTCGAAGCCGACGAGATGGACTACAAGCGTTGCCTCGAAGTCCAACTGCCCTACCTCGGCCCGGTCGAAGGTCACTACACCGACTGGACCCCGCTCGACGGTCGCCCGGGCCTGTTCCCGGAAGACATCGACACCAAGGATCCGTGGCAGTTCAAGAACATCCTCGTTCGCTAAGCTGCTGAGACGTAAGCGCATCCGGCCCGGGACACGAACGTGCCCCGGGCCTTTTCATCTCTGGCGGAAAAGCCCGAGGCCGCGGCCTGCCGCTCTTGCTTTCAACTCATGATCGCGGCATGGTCTGCCGGAATGAAACAATCCGCTCGACCCAAACGCGGGGGAAATCGCCTATGAAGCCATTCGCCGTTCTGACCCTAATCGCAACCGCGGCCGCGCTTGCCTCCTGCCAGTCGTCGCCACGGATCATCGATGAGGGTGGGCAGCCGGCACGCCAGGCTTCGGGCGTCGAGGGCTCCTGGGTAGACCCGAACGGTATCGTCTCGACATTTGCCGGTGGTACCTTCTCCACGCGCACGACCGACACCAACCAGTTGCTCGCCTCGGGCAACTACGTCAAGACGAGCCCGACGCTTGTCGAGATCAATATGACCTCGCTGGTGCGCAACACCCAGTCGAAGGTCGCTTGCGCTCTGGTCACGCAGAACCAGCTCAACTGCACCACCGACGCCGGGGCACAGTTCTCGCTCGCGCGTCGCGGCTAAAACAGAAAACACGAAATTGCAAAAGCCTCCGTCCGGAGGCTTTTTTCGTTTGCGGGCCACGACTTAACCTTAACGGTAAACCCGACAACCAGGGCATGGTTTTAGCGCTTGAAGTCGCCTTCAAGTGATGAAAACATCCGGCCCGGCAAAGCCACCCCGACCGTGGGGACCGGATCCGTTTCGGCGGACCGGATGCGGTCGGGCGACAACCGGCAAAACAGGAGAACATCATGATCAGACACGTGCGGACCGGCCTGATGACCGCGTCCATTCTTGCCCTCTCCTCGGGCGCAGCCTTCGCCGATTATGAATTGAACATCCTGCATATCAACGACCTCCATTCCCGCATCGAATCGATCAACAAGTTCGATTCCACCTGCTCGGCGGAAGAGGAGGGCAAGAACGAGTGCTTCGGCGGCGTCGCGCGCCTCAAGGCCTTGATCGACCAGAAGCGCCAGGACCTCTCGGGCAAGAACGTGCTGCTGCTCAACGCCGGCGACAACTTCCAGGGTTCGCTGTTCTTCACCACCTACAAGGGCCTCGCGGAAGCCGAATTCCTCAACCTGATGAAGTTCGACGCGATGACCGTCGGCAACCATGAGTTCGACGAGAGCGAGGACGGCCTTGCCGGCTTCCTCGACAAGATCGCCTTCCCGGTCGTCACCGCCAACGTGCTGCCGAGCCAGAAGTCGAAGATCGGCGACCGCATCAAACCGTCGATCGTGCTCGATGTCGGTGGCCAGAAGGTCGGCATCGTCGGCGCGGTTGCCAACGACACGCCGGAGCTCTCTTCCCCCGGCCCGGACATCCTGATCGGCGACGACGTCGCCACCACCACGGCAGCCGTCGAGGAGCTGAAGAAGCAGGGCGTCGACAAGATCATAGCGCTCACCCATGTCGGCTATCCGCGCGACCTCGCGGCCATCGCCAAGATCCCGGATGTCGACGTCGTCGTCGGTGGCCACTCGCACAGCCTGCTGTCCAACACCGATGCAAAAGCCGAGGGTCCTTACCCGACGATGGTCGATAACCCAGGCGGCTACAAGGTTCCGGTCGTCCAGGCCGGCTCCTACACCAAATATCTTGGCGACCTCGTCGTTACCTTCGACGACAAGGGCGTGGTCAAGGCTGCCAAGGGCGATCCGATCCTGGTCGACAGCTC